>JADGQS010000128.1 GCA_017881585.1 Gemmatimonadaceae bacterium
CATCATGCTACGAGTCGCGCTGTACGCCGGAAGCTTCGATCCCATCACGAATGGGCACTCCGACCTCATCCGCCGCAGCCTGTCGTTCGTCGATCGGCTCGTGGTGGCGGTCGCGTCGAACCCTTCGAAACAGACGTTGTTCACGCCCGAAGAGCGGACGGATCTCATTCGCTCCGCCGTGAACGGCGATCCGCGCGTGGATGTGCAGCACTTTCAGGGCCTCACGGTGGACTTTGCGAAGCAGATCGGCGTGCTCATGATCATTCGCGGCCTGCGCGCGGCGAGCGATTTCGAGTACGAATACCAGATGGCGCTGATGAACCGGCACCTGGCGCCGGAAATGGAAACGGTGTTCATGGTTCCGTCGCTCGACACGACGTACATCAGTTCGAGCCTCGTGCGCGAAGTGGCGCGGTTCAACGGTGACGTCTCGAGCCTGGTGCACCCGTCCGTCGAGTCGGCCCTGCTCAAGAAGTTCCCGAAGAAATGAGTTTCCTCTCCGGCGTTTGCACGCGTGCGTCGAAGCTCGACGCGCGCGTCGCGTTCGGTGAAGCCGGCGATCAACGGGTGCTCGACGCGGCGGTGCGGCTCGAGAAGGAAGGGGTCGCGACTCCGATTCTCGTGATCGATCGGGCGGATGAAGCCGGAAGCGCGAAAGCGCGGAAGAGCGGACTCGAGTGTGTGGACCCGTCGAACGATCCTCGCGCCGAGGCATTGGCCGCCGCGCTGCTGCAATCGCGCGAGAAACACGGGATGACGGCGGGCGAGGCGGCGAAACTCTCGCACGATCCGCTCGCGTTCGCGACCTGGCTCGTGAAGACCGGGGCGGCCGATGCCTCGGTCGGCGGGGCCGTGCGCACCACGCGCGAGCTGATGCACTTCGCGCTCTGGCTGATCGGGCCCGCAAAGGGGATTCGCACGGTCTCGAGCGCGTTCTATATGTGTGTGCCGCCCTTTCGAACCAGCCCGACAGCTGACAGCTCCCGTCTGGCGTCTGACGGCGAAGTGCTGACTTTCACCGACTGTTCAGTTGTTCCGTCCCCTACCGCCGAGCAACTCGCCGATATCGCGATGGCGGCGGCGGCGGCGAGGCGGCAGATCGTCGGCGACGAGCCGCGGATCGCCCTGCTTTCCTACAGCACACGGGGCAGCGGCGGCGACGGCGGATCGATCGCGACGGTACAGGCGGCCGTGGCGCTCCTGAAGCAGCGTGCCCCGAACCTCGCGGTGGACGGCGAGATGCAGGCCGACGCCGCGCTCATCGCCGACGTCGCCGCGCGAAAGGCGCCGGGGAGCAGTGTGGCCGGCCGGGCGAACGTGCTCGTCTTCCCGAACCTCGACGCCGGGAACATCGCATACAAGCTCACGGAACGCCTGGCGCACGCACAGGCGATCGGGCCGATCCTGCAAGGGCTCGCGTTGCCGGTGTCCGATCTCTCGCGCGGCGCCGATACCGACGCCATCTTTCACGTAGCTGCACTCACACTATTGCAGTCGGCGCGCTTCCAGCTCGCGGCGTTTGCGGCAGCAGGGATACGCTTCCAGTAATGGCGCGCGCTCCAGCGCACGCTGAGCACACGTCCGCCGCTGATTGCCCTCAGGGCTATTGTGCGTGAGCATCAAGCAAAGCCGCACGCAAAGCCGCACGCAAAGCCGCACGCAAAGCCGCACGCCTGCTAGTATCCATTGTGACGCAGCTGCACCTGTTCACCGCAGGTCGTGACTTCTCGAAACGGAAGTGCGGCCTGTTTGTATTCGTGGCAGCCTGCTGCGCGGCGATTGCTTGCGATCGGAGGACCCCGGTTGAGGCGGATCCTAGGCCATCGGCGCCGTCGATATCGGTCGTTATTCGCCAGATCAACGACTCGACAATCGCGTACGACTTGGTGGCGGCGGACACGGTTCTCATGACGCGCCTCATCTCGGCAATCGAGGGCTCCGATACCACGCAACTGTACTTGTCAGATCATGTGATGCCGCTGTTTCAAGGCGTTGCCGAGACGACGCGCTTTTCACCGCGATATAACCTGCGACTTTCGGATACGCTAAGATCTCGCCCGGTGAACGCCTACTGGCAGTGGGCCGTAGTCGTGGACGACACCCTCGGCTACGTCTTGTGGCGGGCCAGCCACTACTATTCCGGCTCGACGCAGTTCAGCATCGCCGTTGCCGGGCTTCCAGCGACGATGCAGCAGATCGGGCTCGACCTGATCGTGCAGCCGCGCGGACAGAATCCGGTTCGGTCGCTGCGCGCATACGTCGATTCGGGCTCGGCGAACGAGCAATCGTTCGGGCCATTCCCGGCGGACTCATCGCAACTCGTAAGCGGGGCAATCAATACCGATTTCCATCTGTGGATTCCGGGACCGCTCGCGAACGGTTCCCACGCGCTCGTGTTCACGACCAGTGACGTCACGGGCCGGACGGCGGCGCTTCGGAGCACCATCCTCGTCGCCGTACCGGTGCGCGCATACAAACTTACTGTGATCGCAGTGCCCGGAGCGATCGACACCCGCGCCAATGGCATCAACAACTCTGGCGTGATCGCTGGATCCATCGTCAATCCCGACGCGACGACTCAGGCGATTCGCTGGTCCAACGGCGTGGTCCAATTGTTGCCGGGCCCGGCATCTTCATCGGGCAGCGCGATCAATGACTCAGGAATCGTCGCGGGTTATGTGGGGAGCGGCACTCAAAATTCGATTGGCGTCTGGCGCGATACGATCCTGACGCGTCTCGACGGAGGGTCCGGTTTCCGGGACGTACAGCGCATCAACTCGCGTGGTGACGTGCTCTTCCGCGTGGGGGGGGTGGCGGCGAGCCAGTATACCGTCCTTTCCGGTGTTTTCCGCGACGGCGTCGGAACGACACTGCCCGCTGGGGAGTTCTTCTCCGATATGAACGATGCTGGAGCTCTCGTGGGTTTGAGTTTTATCGGCGGGCTCGAGAATGTGTACCATGCTATCGGGTTGCCTCCGGTGGATTTCGGTCTTCCGACAGCGCCCCTCATCGGCTATGCCTATCATTATGGCGTTTGGTCGTTCGCGCGCCTCATCAATAATGCCGGCCAGATCATTGGAGACGCGGCCAATTCGCCCGTGCCGTTCTTCTGGGGCCACGGAACATCGTACTGGACGCTGAACCCGTTTGGTCTTGGAACCGTGGCGGCGATGAACAACGCGAATCAGGTGCTGGGCCAACTCACTGACGGATCCATCGCCATCTGGACGATCGGCGGCTCCGTTGCACGCGTGAGTTTTGACGCGGCCGGATGGACGATCGATCTCCTGAAGGGAATCAACAACAGCGGTCAGATCATCGCGCACGGAGTGAACGCCCTTACCGGCCACAAGGCCGCATTACTCCTCGACCCGATGTAGCGTGTGTCGGGCAGCGGGCGAGTTTCGTCGGAGCCTCGCAACGTAGAATCGAGTGTTTGTATGGGCGACGCTGACGCACTCGCCGCGACGTCAGATTCTTCATCGGCGCCTGCCCGACGAGTATGCCGCTCATTGGCCGCGACGGCAACGACTCTGAATGAACCCGGCCGTCCCTTTATTCGGCGGTATTCTGCGCATCGCGGCTGATCGACTGCGCGAATCTGAAGGCGTCTGGATGGCGTTGTCACTGGATGGCGTTGTCACTGTTCATCCTCGCTGTTCGGCGGCATATTGCTCTTATCCATTTGGCGCCAGTATCACGTCGGTACGCTACCGATACTGTGTCTCCCGAGAGACACAGTAATGCACGCAAAACGTCGCAATCAATTTAAACACAATCACTTACAATTTAGGACGAATGGCCCCATGAGCTTTTCCGTAACCACCCGCGGCGACGTCTGCATCGTCGAAGTCGAAGGTCAGCTGATCGTGGGCAACCGCCAGGAGCTCAAGCAGAAGATCCTCGACGAGCTCGACAAGGGGACGCGGAAAGTGCTCGTCGATTTCGCCCGCACCGGCTACATCGACAGCTCCGGGCTCGGCGTGCTCGTGTCGCTCGCGAAGAAGATGCGCGAGATGGGCGGCGACCTGCGCTTGGCGAACCTCAACGACGACCTCCAGACATTGTTCGAACTCACGAAGCTGGACACTCTCTTCCAGATTTCAGAGACCCGCGAGCGCGCCCTCGAGAATTTCTAGGCCAGCTAGGGAAACCGATGACTCCGAGGGTCACGCCGGCCGAACAACGGCAGCTCGACGTCCGCATTCCCAGCGACGTCCAATACATAGAAGCGATCGTCGAGCAGGTGGTGCTGCGCTGTGCGGCGCACAGCTACCCGCGTCGCCATCTCGCGCTGAACGTTCCCGTCGCGCTCACCGAAGCGCTTTCGAACGCCATCCTGCGCGGCAACCACGACGATGCGGCGCGCTCGGTGCACGTGCGCGCCGACGTGGACTCGAGCCGGCTGGTGCTCGAGGTGCGCGACGAGGGGACCGGGTTCGATCTCGAGGCGTGCACCGAGGACCCGACGACGCCGGAGAACCTCCTGCGCGAGGACGGCCGCGGACTGTTCCTCATGCGCCGGCTGATGGACCACGTGGAACGCTTCAGCGACGGCGGAAACGTTGTCCGGCTCATCCTTCACCGCGCGTAGCGGCCGGGGACCGGCATCGTGAGCGAGCTCGACATCGCCGTGCGCGAAGCGAAGCTGGCCGCGCAGCAGCTCTCCGAGAGCTGGGAGGAAATCAACCTCCTCTACTCGATCGGCGAGATCCTCGGGCGCACGGTCAATCTCGACGACGCGGCGCGCACGATCCTCAACGAGATCTCGGAGACGGTCGGCGCGAAGCGGGCGGCGATCTTCGTGCACGAGGCGAGCAGCGGCTTGCTGCGGCCGGTCGCCGTGCTCGGCGCCGACGCAGCGAAGATGAAGCCGATCGCGATCGACGATGAATCGAGCGTCGCGGCGCGCGTATTCCGCACGCAGCGCCCGCTGCTCGTGCCGGAAGGCGAGCTCGAGTCGCCGCTCGAGGCGCCGGTGAGAACGGGCGCGATGCTCTCGGTGCCCATCATGTGGACGTCGCCAACGGGCGGCGTTCCGCTCGGCGTGGTGACGCTCTCGGGCCGCCGCGCGAGCGAGCGCTTCACGGCGGGCGACCAGAAGCTCGTCGCCGCCATCGCGACGCAGATCGGAACGGCGATCCAGATCGACCATCTCGTGAAGGCGTCGGTCGCGACCGAGCGGCTCGCGCACGAGATGCAGCTCGCGCACGAGCTGCAGATGCGGCTGCTGCCGTCGCCGAATGTGGTCGCACCCGACGCGACGTGCGCCGCGCGCGTGGAGCCGGCGCTTTCCGTCGGAGGAGACTTCTACCACCTGTTCAAGCTCGGGCAGGGACGCACCGGCGTGCTCATCGGCGACGTGTCGAGTCACGGCTACCAGGCCGCGCTCATCATGGCGCTCACGATGAGCGCGATGGCGATCCACGCGCAGAACAGCGACGATCCCGCACGAACCGTCACCTCACTCCTCGCCTCGCTCTCCGACGAACTCAAACAGACCGAGATGTTCCTGTCGCTCTGCTACGTGGTGATCGATCCGGAGCGCGGTGAGCTGCGCTATGCGAACACGGGGCATCCGCACGCCTTCGTGGTCGCGGCCGACGGCACGGCCGAACGTCTCACCGCCACCGACCCACCGCTCGGGCTTGGCACGGAGGAACCGCGCGGGTCGCGCCGCGCGTGGCATCGCGGATCGGATCTGCTCGTGCTCTTCACGGACGGCGTCAGCGATGCGCGCGACGATCGCGGCCGCGTGCTCGGCGAGGCGCGCGTGCTCGACGTGGTGAAGGCCCGCCGCGCCGAAGCGCCGCAGCGCGTGGTCGACGGGGTGTTCGCGCTCGTCGAAGGCCACATGGGGCGCGTGACACCGGAGGACGATCAGGCGCTGGTCGTGCTGCGCTCGTAAACCAACCTTGAACCAACCATGAACCAACCTTGAGTTATCCCAAGCCGAGGAAGTGGCTCGGCCAGCACTTCCTGACGGACCCGCGGATTCTCGGCCGGATCGCGGACGTCCTCGCGATCACGAAGGCCGACACCGTGGTGGAAATCGGGCCCGGGCGCGGCGCGCTCACGGAGCAGCTCGTGTCGAGGGCGAGACGCGTGGTCGCGATAGAAATCGACCGCGATCTCGCGAAGCTCCTGCGCGAAAAGTACGCGGGCGACGAGCGCGTGACGGTCATCGAGAACGATGTCCTCGACGTGAACCTGGGCGAGGCCGCGGGCGGGCCGTACCTCGTGGCGGGGAATGTGCCCTACAATATCACGACACCGATCCTCTTCCACGCGCTCGAGTTCCCGAGGGCGGCGCGCGCGGTGTATCTCGTGCAGCGTGAAGTGGCTGAGCGGGTGGTGGCCGCACCGGCGAGCGAGAATTACGGCGCGCTGAGCGCGAACCTGCAGGCCCTGGCCTCTGCGGAGCTGGTATTCAAGGTTGCGGCAGGGGCGTTCACTCCGCCGCCGAAAGTGGAGAGCGCCGTTCTGCGAATTACTCCACGCGCCGATCCGCTCGTATCCGCGGACGAAGAAGCGCCGTTTCGTGCGATGGTCGTCGGCGCGTTCGGCTTCAGGCGGAAGCAGATGCAGCGGGTGGTGCGGGAGTTGTGGGGGCTCGGGGCCGATGAGGCGGCAGAGATTCTCGCGCGGGCCGACGTCGAGCCTACTGATCGGCCGGAGGTCTTGACGCCCGCTGATTTCGCTCGGCTGCTGCGCGCGCGAACGGCTTCAGACTAAGAGCGCATTTCAGAACCTCGTTCGGACCTGGAGATTTGCCGGAACACGTCGCTATTGACAGCGCTAGACGTTTGGACGATGCTCCAAGCTCCCCGAGACGTGGGTCTCCACTGACATCGAGAAGCTTTCCCGATCATGCCTGCGGTCTCTTTCTGCCTTTTACCCACGCTCGCTATTCGCTGAAACCGATGTAGTTGTTCGGCCCTTCCAGGCCGACTCGCAGAGCCCACGGATCTTCGATCCAGGAAGAGACGGCCGCTCTCCCCTTGGACGGGGGACGACAGTTTTGCCCGCATTCACTGCAGACTCCAAGGAGTTGGCAATGCACCGTCTTCGGCTGTTGACATTCGTGGCCCCATTATTGGCCGCACTGGCGTGTCATGATGCGACCGCACCGCGAAGTGCCGCGGTCGGCCCGATCGGAGCGGTGCACCGTTCGCTCGTGCCCCAGTCAATAACTCCTTCGCCACAGGTGAGCGCCGGTGGCTGGCACACCTGCGCGCTCAAGACCGATGGGACGGTGGTCTGCTGGGGAGAGAACTTCCAGGGACAGGCGACCGTGCCGGTCGGGCTCGCCT
>JADGQS010000002.1 GCA_017881585.1 Gemmatimonadaceae bacterium
ACGCCTGTCCGAGCGCCTCGGGATTCCCACGCTCGTGCTCGACGGCGACGTGAACGACCTGCGCTGTTTCTCCGACGAGCAGGCGCGCACGAACATCGAGGGGTTCGTCGAACAACTTTCCGACGCGCGCGGAGTCAGCGGCCGGCGGGAGCATTGATGGGTCGCTACGCCGGCGTCGATAGCGGGTCGTGGAACACGAAGGCCGTGGTGATCGACGAGGGCGGCAACGTGCTCGGCACGAGCGTCGTACGCTCCGGCGCCGACCTGACGGCGGCGGCCGAGCGGGCGTACGACGAGGCGCTCGCGAGCGCCGGGTGCGCGCGGACCGGAGTCACGGCCGTCTGGTCGACCGGTTTCGGTCGAAACGCCGTTCCGTTCGCCAATGGCTCGCGGACGGAACTCGACTGTCACGGGCGCGGCGCGGCATTCCACGTGAAGGGGCCGCTCGTCGTGATCGATATCGGCGGACAGGACGCCAAGGTGATCCGGCTCGACGCGCAGGGACAGCGGCTGTCGCATCGGATGAACCGGAAGTGCGCCGCGGGCACGGGCAGCTTTCTCGATGAAATCGCGCTCCGCCTCGGCATCGAGACCGCGGCGCTCGACGTCCTCGCCGCGCAAGCCACCGAAGAGCTCGAACTCTCCAGCTTCTGCACGGTCTTCGCCGGCACCGAGCTGCTGACGCTGATCCGGGCCGGACGGCGCCCCGCCGACCTGGCGATGGCGGCGTATCGCTCGCTGATGAAGCGCGTGATCGCGATGGACGTCTTCGAAGGGCGCGTCGTCGCCACCGGCGGCGTGGTCGCATACCACCCGACGATGGTCGCGCTGCTCTCCGAAGCAGTGCGCGCCGAGGTGATCGTCCCGCCGTATCCGCAGGAGATGGGCGCGTTCGGCGCGGCGCTCGCGGCGCGCGACGGCGCGGTGTCGGTGGGACCGGGGAGCGTCTCCCACCGTGCAGGCACGGCGCCGGCCGCCGAAGGATCCGACGATGACGCCTGAACAAGCGGTGGCCGAACGGCAGCCGATGAGCCACGCGCTCGCCGCCGTTCGCGAAGGCGACAGCATCCGTTCGCGACTCGCGCCCGTGGGCGAGCGCGAGAGCGTCGGCGCACTGCTCGCTCGCAACGTGGCACGGTTCGGTTCGCACGCCGTCTACAGCGAACGCCGCGACGGTGCGTTCCGCGCCGTATCGTGGGAAGCGTTCGCCCGCGACGTCGCGTCGTTCGGCGCCTTCCTGTCCGCCGCGGGTATGCGGGCTGGTGCGCGGGTCGCCGTCGTGTCGCCGAACCGCGGCGAGATGCTCATGGCCGAGTTCGCGACGATGAGCCTCGGCGGGACGTTCGTGCCGATCTTCGCCGGCTACCCCGCGCACCAGGTGCGGGACCTTCTTCGCCAGGCCGATCCCACCGTCGTGATCGTGGCCGGGCGCGACCAGCTCGCCGGAGTCCATTTCGGCGAGGCGACGCGCGCGCTGGTCACCCTCGAGCCCGTCGATCCCGCCACGGTCGAGCCGCTGCTGCGCGGGGCCCGCGTCAGTCACACCACGTTCCGCGACGCGCTCGCGCAGTTCCCCGTCGACCAACCGCGCATCGCCGCGTTTCTCGACTCGGCGGCACGCATCGATCCCGGCGAGCCCTGCCTGCTGAACTTCACCTCGGGCACGAGCGGCGTGCTGAAGGGCGTCGTGCTGACGCACGACAACATCCTCTCCCAGCAGCGCGCGCTGTCGGCGATCTGGTCGGTGACGCACGCGGACCGCTTTCTCTCGTACCTCCCGTGGCACCACAGCTTCGGCGGGATTTTCGAGAAGTACACCGCGCTGTACAACGGCGCGACGATCCACATCGACGACTCGCGGGGAAAGGACTTCACGGCTCTCCGGCGCAACTGGGTGGAGGTCCGTCCGACGATCTACTTCAGCGTGCCGCAGGTCTATCAACAGCTCGTCACGCACGTCCAGTCGCGGCCCGAAGACGAAGGCACGATCTTCCATCCCGGCCTGCGGTTCGTCTTCACCGCGGCCGCGGCGCTCCCGGCGAACGTCTCCGCCTTCTTCGCCGCGAAGCGCGTCCCGGTGCTCGAGGGATGGGGGCTGACCGAGACGTCGCCGTGCTGCACGCTCACGGACTTGTCGGAACCGCGCAGCGTCCCCGGCATGGTCGGCTATCCGATTCCCGGCGTCACGATCGGGATCGCACCCGATGGCGAGATCCTGGTGCGCGGCCCCAACGTGATGCGGGGCTATGACGCGGATCCCGCGGCAACCGCACGGGCGCTCCCGGGCGACGGCTGGTTCCATACGGGAGATCTCGGGGAATTCGTCGGCGCTGCGCTCAAGCTCGTGGCCCGCAAGGACCGCGTTTTCAAGATGCTCAACGCGGAAAAGGTCGTCCCGACGGAGATCGAAAACCGGCTGGCGGGGATGAACAGCTTCATCCGTCACGTCATCGTCGCGGGACAGGGCCAGCGGTTCCTCTCCGCCCTCATCTTTCCCGACTTCTTCCGCATCGCCGAACAGTTCGGCGCCGACCAGGCCTTGGCCGATCGCGTGGTGAAGGCATCGCTGCGCGACACGCTGCTCGCGTTCAACCTCGAACATCAGGTGAAATACGAGCGGATCCAGGCGTTCGCCGTGATCAGCAAGGAACTGTCGCTCGAGGACGAGGAGCTCACGCCGTCGATGAAGGTGCGGGTGCGCAACGTCCTCGCCAACGCCGAAGAATACCTCGAGGCCGTGTACGCACCGAGCGAGGACTGCGATTGCCGCTTCCTGCGCAAGGTGATGCGGCTCTCCCCCGACGACCGGCGCTGCTTCGCGGGCATCGATCGTTCCCTCGATGAATGCCATGCCTGCGGGAGCTTCGTCTTCGGCGACGACCCCGCTGCCGACGAGAAAATCCAACCGAGCCACTGACGATGACGACGAAAACGGACGGAATGTGGGAGGCGTGGATGATGACCGCACCGGGAGCGCCGTTCGAGAGGCGCGACCTGCCGGCGCGCTCGCCAGAGCCGGGTGAAGTGACGATCGAGGTGGCGGGCTGTGGGGTGTGCCACACCGACCTCTCGTTCCTGTATCACGGGGTGAAGACGCGTGGCACGCTGCCGCTCGTCCTGGGCCATGAAATCAGCGGCATCGTGCGAGCGGTCGGAGATGGAGTGGACTCGGCGCTCGTCGGGCGTTCCGTCGTGGTGCCGGCCGTGCTGCCGTGTGGGGAGTGTGAGTTGTGCCGCGCGGGGCACCGCACGATCTGCCGGCGACAGGTGATGCCCGGAAACGACCGGCACGGCGGTTTCGCGTCGCACGTCGTGGTGCCCGCACTTTTCGTATGTCCCGTCCCCGGGCCGGCGCTCGCCAGGCACGAGCTCTGGGAGCTGAGCGTCGTCTCCGACGCCGCGTCGACGCCGTTCGAGGCGGTGAAGCGCTCGGGTCTCGCCGCCGGCGACCTCGCGGTCCTCGTCGGCGTGGGCGGCATCGGCGTCTACGGCGTGCAAATCGCGGCGGCGACCGGAGCGAAGGTCATCGCCATCGACATCGACGACCGGAAGCTTGAGCAAGCCCTGGCGGCAGGAGCTCATGTGGCGCTCAACGTGAAGGACATGCAGGTCAAGGAAATCCGCAAGCGCGTGAGGGGCGAAGCCGAGGGCATCGGCGCGCCGCCGCACCTGTGGAAGATCTTCGAAATGTCGGGGACACGCGCGGGCCAGGAGACGGCGTTCTCGCTGCTGGGCTTCGGGGCGTCACTCGCGGTGGTCGGCTTCACGACGGACCGCGTCGAGATCGCCCTGTCCAACCTGATGGCGTACGACGCAGTGGTGCGCGGCAACTGGGGGGCCGACCCGCTGATCTACCCGGAACTTCTCGACTGGGTCGGCGATGGCCGGATCGCGGTGAAGCCGTACATCGAGAAGCACCCACTTGCGCGCATCAACGAGGTTTTCGAGGAGGCGCACCGAGGCGGGTTCCTCAAGCGCGTCGTGCTCGTTCCGTAGTCTTCGGCTTCCGGCTTCCGACTTCAGTCGGAGATCGCCCGCGCCTCCCGCTCGAGTTTCGCCGCGAGCGCGTGGAATTTTTCGTGCGCTCCCTCGCCGGTTTCCTCGCGTTCAACGCGCTCGAACCCCTCCAGGACGCGTTCCTGTCGCGCGGGAGAGAACAGCTCGTCGGCCATCGGGAACAGCATCTCGTCTTCCTTCGCGATGTGGTCGCGCAGCAGCGCGACGTAGCCGCGCACGTTCGACACGACCTGCGCGCGCGCCGGGGCGTCGCCGGCCTGGAGCCGGCGCGCGGCATCGCGCAGCGCACGCGTCAATGCCCGTCCCTGTTCGTGCTCTTCGAGCATCATGTCGATCACGCCACCGCCGGTGGGCACGCCGCTTTCGATCATCGCGCCGAACAGCACGCCTTCCTCCTTTCGGTGGTGGCAGCCGTCGGCGAAGCCGGCGATGAAGTCGGCAGCCTCGAGAAAGAACGTCGGGGGGACGGAGTGCGAACGCTCCAGATGACCGGCGGCGATTTCGAGCGCGTCGAGCACGCGCTCGATGAGCCGATGTTCCTGCATGAGAACGTCTATGGCTTTCATGGATCCTCTTCGGTGGACACGAAATCTACCGCGCGAGAAGCTTTCCGATCGCGCCGGCCACGCGTGCCGGGGCGTCCTCCGGCGAGAAATGCCGCGCGTCGGCAATCAGGTCGAGCGTGGCGCCGGGAATCGTGTCGCGCAGGCGTTCTCCCACGCGAACGTCGATCCACGGATCGCGCTCGCCCCATACGATCGCCGCTGGTTGCGTGATGCCTCGGAGCCGCGCTCCGAGTTCAATTACGGTGGGATCGTTCATGGCGCGCAGCTGCGACACGAGCGCGTCCACCCCGAGGCGCATGGTGTAGGCGCGAAGAAAATTGTCGAGCGCGTGCCGGCCGGCTTCTTCGTCGGCGAAGCCGTTGAGCAACGAGCCGTGCACGAGTCCGGCGAGGAGCGGCGCGCCGAGCGCGCGTCCCACAGGCGTGATGGAGGAGAGCAATCGCGCGAGGCGCGCCGCGCCACGGGGCCAGGCGTCGAACGCCGTGCTGTTCACGAGGCAGAGCCGCGTCACGCGTGACGGCGCGTTGAGCGCGAGCGCCTGCGCCACGGCGCCGCCCATCCCGTGACCGACGACACACGCGGAGTCGATGCTCAGGTCGTCCATCAACAGCCGGACGCGATCGGCGTGCGCGGTCGCTGTGAGCGAGGAGAGTCCGGGCCGGTCGCTTCTGCCGAATCCGAGGAGGTCGACGACGACGAGGCGGTGGCCTTCCGGCATTTCTCGCACGACGCCGTGCCAGAGATGTGACGAGGCCGGGAATCCGTGCAGGAAAATGACCGGCTCGCCCGCGCCGCGCGTGCCAGCGGCGTAGTAGTAGAGTCGCGTGACACCCAGATCCACAAACTCCCCGCGCATCGCGGCAAGATGGACGGTGTGCGGGGGTGCGACAAGCGCGAAGAAGTGCGGGCAGTGGGGCGAGTCCGCCTCGGATGGACGGAAAAAAACCGCGAATTCGCCCTAGCGTTCCGTGACGAAAATGGTATCCTTAGCTCTGGGCGCATTGTCACATGCGTCAGGAGCAGCAGATCGCATTGTTTGACAACGACTTAGCAACGGGCGTCTCAATTTGACTGCACCCAACGTTCCGATCGTTTCGACGTTTCCGCCCCCGCCCCCGACGCTCTCTGCGGTGAAGTTCCCGCTCGGCTGGTTGCTGGAACATGCGTCAGCACCGATACAGTATCGCGCCACTATCGACGTTGCGAGGCTGGGATCGCGAGTTTCTCCGGATTTCCAGTTTCTTCCGTATACGTTCAAGCCGTCCATTGAACTCGCGTTGACGCAGTCGGCCGACGGAGTCTGGAACGACTCGATGCTCGGCGCGCCGTCCCCGCGGTCGGAAGGTTTCGAAGGCGTGGGTACGGTCCACGCGGTTCGCCGCATGCTCGAGTACGGCTGGGACAAGGATTCGCCGCCGATTTATCAGGCGCGGCGCATGCTGTTTCGCCTGCTCGCCGAGGACGACGATCCGCAGTTGCTCTTCGAGTTCGCGCCGAAGCCCGGGGCGAAGACGAAACCGGAAGAGGAAATGCGGCTGATGGCGCGCCAGACGCTGCGTGAAGCCGCGGGTGCCGCGCTCGCGCAGGCCGGCTTCGAATCCGATCCGCGGTTGCGCGGCGCCGCCCGGCGCACGCTCGACCGCATGATGGGGTTCCTCAAGTCGCCGGTCGGCGCGAAGCCGTGGATTCGCATCGGCAACCGCCAGGTGCTGTCGCCCGATGCGTTCGCGCCGTCGATCTACGCACTGCAGATGTTCGCGCACATGCCGCTCTTCCGCAGCGAGCACTACGAGGGCATGGAGTTGCTGTACCGCTGGCTGACCCGCCCGCTGCCTCGCCAGGAACAGATGCAGGTCGTCGGCAGGAAGATCGTGCCGGTGCCGCTGCTGGTGATGGGCGACCGCCTGCCGCATCGCAACGCCGTCGAGGATGACGTGCCTGCGGCGCTCGCGTGGATCGAACTGATGGCGCGCTTGGGATTCCTGCGCCGCAATGAAAACTGGTCGAAAATGTTCGAGCGGTTCGTGGATGACTGTGGCCGCGACGGCGTCTGGCATCCGCACAAGGGACTGGCGATGCCGCGCAGCTCGAATCCGTGGGTCTGGTCCTCGTATCCGCTCGAGCCGTCTCGCGCGGGCGACGAACGCTGGGCCGACATGACGTTCCGCATCGGCCTCATCGCGCGCTTGAGCGGGCGGCCGATCGACTTGATCTGAGCACCAGGCTTCCTACCGATCAGTGGTTTCCCGCCGGTCGCGCCGACATCACGGCGCGGCGGGTGGAGTTGGCGAACGGCCTCGGCCTCCGGGTGCTCGAGTCGGGACCGCCCGGCGGCACGCCACTGCTGCTCCTCCACGGCTGGGCGATCTCGGCGTACCTCTGGCGCCACAACATCTCCGCTCTCGCGGCCGCTGGATATCGCGTCCACGTGCCGGACCTTCCCGGCCACGGACTCTCCGACGCCCCGCTCGCGAAAGGGAGCTACACCCTCGAGACGCTTGCCGACGACGTCTCGGCGCTCCTCGACGCGCTCGAACTCGAGCGCGCGGCGGTGGTCGCGCAGTCGATGGGCGCACGTATCGCGCTGGAAATCGCACGCCGCCATCGCGTGACGCGGCTCGCGCTGTTCGGGCCCGTGGGATTAGGCAAAGTCTCATCGGCACGCGACTTCGCGCCATTTCTTCCGACCATTCCCGGAGCGCTCGCCTCGATGCTGGTGCCGCGCGAGCTCGTCGAACTCGTGCAGCGACGTGTGTACGGCAAGATCGGCTGGTTCACCGAGCGCGACATCGACGAGTACTGGGCGCCGACGCAGTTCCCAGCCGTGGTGCAGGCTGCGATGCAGATGCTGCGCGAGTTCGACTGGGCACCGCTCGCACCGACGACGCTCGCGGAGATCTCAACGCCCACGCTCGTCGTCTTCGGCACGCTCGACGGAACGGTGAAGCCGGTGAACGCGGAGCAGCTCGTGAAGGCGCTCCCGCACGGGCGATTCGAGTGGATCGAGGGCGGAGGGCATATCGTCATGGAAGAGGTGCCTGATGCCGTCAACGCGCTGCTCCTAAGTTTCCTCGCGGAGTAGCCCGGCTCCCCCGGCCCGATTAGCTTCAAGGTCAGACGGGATAGGCCGGCCGGTCGCATGTGTTGGTTTGTGTGCGCCCCGGGTCCCATCGAGCCGATCTTCCGATTCGCGGAGGCATTGGCTCACCGCGGAGCCAAACCTCACGAATTGAAATGAAGACGAAGAAGGCGGCGAGTCCCGCCGCACGCCGTACGCCGCGCGCAGCAACGGCGGCGCGCGAAGCGGCACCTGTACAAGCAGTCGCGGCAGCGGCTCCCGGCGGCGAACTCGCCGCGGCGGAAGCCGCGACCATCGACATCACGTTCGCCGACCTCGGCCTCACCGCGCCGATGCTCGAGGCGCTCTCCGACGCCGGCTACCAGCGCCCGACGCCGATCCAGGCGCAGGCCGTCCCGCTCGCGCTCAAGGGGCGCGACATCATCGGCCTCGCGATGACCGGCACTGGCAAGACCGCCGCGTTCGTGATCCCGATCATCGAGCGACTGCTCGGCGGACCGAGGCGCACGCGCGCACTGATCCTCACACCGACGCGTGAACTCTGCGTGCAGGTCGAGGAGAGCTTTCGCAAATACGGCAAGCACTCCGGGCTCACCGTCATTCCCGTGTATGGCGGCGTCGGATACGATCCGCAGGTGAAGGCGCTGCGCGGCGGAGTGGACGTGGTCGTCGCCACGCCGGGACGGCTGCTCGACCATCTCGAAAAGCAGAACGTCGTGCTGGACGAGATCGAAGTGCTCGTGCTCGACGAAGCGGACCGCATGCTCGACATGGGGTTCGCGCCGCAGATTAACCGGATCGTCGCGCAGCTGCATTCCTACCGCCAGACGCTGCTCTTCAGCGCCACGATGCCGCCCGAAGTCGAGGCGCTCGCGCGTAAATATCTGCGCAAGCCGGTGGTGGTGCAGGTCGGCCGGCGCTCGGGTGCGGCGACCACCGTTCAGCACTTCGTCTATCCGTGCCCGAAGGACAAGAAGACGTCGCTGCTCGTCGAACTGCTGAAGAAGGAAAGCCTCGACAGCGTGCTCGTGTTCACGCGCACCAAGCACGGCGCCGACCGCGTCGTGAAGGCGCTCGAGAAGGCGGGGATCAATGCGGGCGCGATGCACGCGGACAAGACGCAGGGACAGCGCACCAAGGCGCTCGACGACTTCAAGAAGGCCAAGCTACGCGTGCTCGTCGCGACCGACATCGCGCAGCGCGGGCTCGACATTTCCGGCATCTCGCACGTCATCAACTTCGACGTGCCGCAGCAGGCCGAGGACTACGTGCACCGGATCGGGCGCACGGGCCGCGCCGCGGCCACCGGCGACGCCTACACGTTCATGTGCGCCGACGAGATCGCGATGGTGAAGTCGATTGAGCGGATAGTTGGGCGGCCGATCCCGAGGATCTCCGTCGTGGGGTACGATTTCGGGACCTGATTAACGAGGTACGCGCGACGGGTGAGGGGCGATCCAGCGCCGTCTCTCGAGCCATCCTCACCACGCCGCCCTCACCCGCCCCAGCCGTGACATCACGACTGTATCGGAACGCGTCCCCCGGCTCACGATCACCGTCGTATTCGCCGCGCCCCAGCCGAGCCCGCCCGGCGCGAACGTAACGGACTCCCGCGAGGCCTCGAGCCGGACCCCCCGGGTGTGAAACACGTCGCGCTCGAGCAGCGTTTCGCCCCCGCTCACCACGCGCAGCCGCCCGGTGCGCGGATCGGCGACGAACGACGCATATGCCCCACGCCGGCTGGCGGCGGCCCTCGCAGCCGCGAGAGTCAGCACGACATCCTGCGCGGCGCCCTTCACGCTGACGCGGTCAAGGAGCGCCGCGGCTCGCGGCACGGCGATCGACGTGAGCACGCCGAGGACGGCCAGCGTGACCACCAATTCTGCGATCGTCGCACCCCGGCGAACGTGTGACATGGGCGGCTCCCGAACGGGTCACTGCTGATATACGTTCACGCCGGTGCGGGAGCGTCATCGCGATGCTGCGTGCAGGATCGTTTCAGCCCGCGGCGGCCACACTCGGGAGAACCTCACATGCCATACAAGGTTCGCGCAGGCCACTTCGTTCTGTTGGCGCTCGCCGGCGCGGCAATCGCAGGCTGCGTGGCGAGCCCCGCGTCCGCGGCGCGGCAGGCGCAGCAGATGACCGACATCGGCGACCAGCTCAACGAGCTCCGCACGGAGAATGCGATGCTCGAAAGCGTCGTGGATTCGCTGCACACCGTGATCGCGAAACACGACACGACGCTCGCGCGGCTCGCCAACGCGACCGGCGTCGTCGTGGTGAAGTGAGCGCGTATGCAATGGCAGCACGGAGTGGCACTCGCGGCGGCGCTGACGGCTTGCGCTGCCGCCGCTCACGGCCAGGGCGCGAAGGAGGGACCGATGCGATTTCTCGCACTCGGGGACTCGTACACGATCGGCGAGAAGGTCGACTCGGCGGGACGGTGGCCCGTACAGCTCGCGAAGGCCCTCCGCGGGAGAAAGTTGAGCGTCGGCGACCCCGAAATCGTCGCGCGCACCGGCTGGACGACTGATGAACTCGCCGCCGGCATCGAAATCGCGGCGCCCGGCGGTCCGTACTCGCTCGTGAGCCTGCTGATCGGCGTCAACAACCAATACCGCGGTCGCGACGCCGAGAAGTATCGCGCCGAGTTCAAGTCGCTCCTCGCGCAGGCGGTCGAGTTCGCCGGCGGGAAGGCATCGCGGGTGATCGTGCTCTCGATTCCCGACTGGGGCGTGACACCGTTCGCGGCGGGACGCGACCGGGCGAAGATCGCGTCCGAGATCGATCACTTCAACGCGATCGGACGCGCTGAAACGCTCGCCGCCGGTGCTCACTGGGTGGACGTGACGCCCGTGTCGCGTGAGGAACACGGGGGGTGGGTCGGCGCCGACGGGCTCCATCCGACCGCGGCCCAGTACGCGCGCTGGGTCGAGCTCGCGCTCGATGCCGCCGCCGCCGCGCTGAAGAATTGAGCCGGTTCGGTGCACGGTCGCTTCGGTATATTTGTGAAGCCGATCCCACCGGAATATGCGGAGGCCTGCGTGCGCATCGCGATCGAATATTGTACCGCTTGAAACTACGAACCCCGTGCCGTCAGTCTGGCGGCTGCGATTCGTGAACGCCATCCCAGCGCCGAGATCACGATGAATCCGTCCGGAGGCGGCCGGTTCGAGGTCATGCTCGACGGCGCGCCGATCTTCGAGAAGTCCAGGCTCGGCCGCCACGCGCAGCCGGGTGAAGTGCTTCGCCTCATCGACAGCGCTGCGCCCAAATGAGAATCGCGATCTCCACCGGCGGCGGCGACGCGCCCGGGCTCAACGCCGTGATTCGCGCCGCGGTGCTCACGGCGATCGATCGCGGGTGGCACGTGCTCGGAATCAAGAAGGGGTACGCGGGCCTGCTCGGCGACGACGAGGTCATTCCGCTCACGCGCGACGAGGTTCGCGGCATCGGACATCTCGGCGGCACCATCCTGCGCACGACGAACCGCGGGAATCCATTCTCGTATCCCGTGCGACAGCCCGACGGGAGCTTCGTCGAAATGGACCGTTCGGACGAACTGCTCGAGAACGCGCGCAACCTCGGGATCAATGCGCTCATTTCGATCGGTGGCGACGGATCGCTGGCGATCGCGCAGAAGCTCGCGACGAAGGGCATGCGCGTCGTGTGCGTCCCGAAAACCATCGACAACGACGTGAGCGGCACGCTCAGCACGTTCGGGTTCGACACCGCCGTGAATACGGCCATGGAGGCCATCGATAAACTCCATACCACGGCTGAAAGTCACGATCGCGTGATCGTGATGGAGGTCATGGGGCGACACGCCGGATTCATCGCGTTGCATTCCGGCGTCGCCGGTGCGGCGCACGTGATCCTGATTCCCGAGATCCCGTACGATCTCTCGGTGGTGTGCGAGGCGATCATGACGCGCGAACGGCGCGGCCGGTTCTTCGACGTCGTCGTTGCTGCCGAGGGGGCGTACCCGAAAGGCGGGACGGAATCGGTGATGGGGGATTCGATGCCCGGTCAGTCGAGGCGACTGGGCGGGATCGCCGAGCGACTGGCGCAGCAGATTCAGGAAAAGACGGGGAAGGAGTGCCGGTCGCTGGTGCTCGGGCACCTTCAGAGGGGTGGCATGCCGACGGGGTACGACCGGCTGCTCGCGACCCGGTTCGGCGGGGCGGCAGTGCAGGCGGTGGAAGATGGGAAGTGGGGGCATATGGTGGCGCTGCAGTCGCCGAACATCGTTACGGTTCCGATCGAGGAGGCGCTGCGGCAGCCGAAGAAGGTCGATTTGGGCCACGATCTGGTGCGGACGGCCCGTCGGCTGGGTATCAGCTTCGGGGATTAGCCGTGCGATGTGATTTCTCCCAGCTCGCCTCTTGGTTCCACGACCCGCATTCCTCTTCCGCATCCCGCATCGGGTCGACCTGCCCAGCCTTGAACCCAAAGCCGGTTCAGGGGTATGACGTTCCGAAGCCCGGCCGAGTATGATTGTGGCGGTTCCCAAGGGTGCATCGTCACATTCTCGGCGCCCACTGAAGAACTTGGAGGTTGTGGTGTTCCGTTCGTCGATTCGAGTCCTCTGCCTTGCCGGCTCCTTGGCTTCGCTCGCCGCGCTCCCGCTGGGCGCGCAAGAGAAGAGCACAAGGGAGACGAAGGCCGCCAGCAATGTGCCGCAGTCGGCTCAGCCGCCTGCGGGGCTCTGCCGCGTATGGCTCGAGAACGTGCCGGCCGGCCAGCAGCCCGCGCCGACGGACTGTGCTACGGCAATCAAGAACCGGCCGAACAACGCGCGCATCGTCTTCGGAAACCTGAGCGAAGAGGCCGCGAAGCCGCCGCAGAAGGCAACTTCCGCTCCATCCAACCAGCGCACGAACGGCTGGCCGAACCGTCTGACCGATCCGCCGCGCCGCTTCGACACGTCGCCGGGAATCCCGGCCCACCCGGCCGAGTCGCGCCAGAACGATGGCGGCGGCGTGCGTCAGGTGAACGCCACCGCGCCGGTGATCCGGCCTCCAACATCGGATAGCGGGCCCAAGCGCCGTCCGTAGATTTAGCGGCATCGACTCCTCAGAAAACCTCCGCCGAGTTCGCGACCCGTACCTCCCGCCCGACCACGACGCGTTCGTGGGTTCGGGCGCGACGCGCCGCCTGATCGTCATCGCGCCCACGCGCGCCGCCTGCGAAACGATCGAACTCGCGTTCGGACTGGATCTCGAGACCACGCTCTGGCGCACGCACGGCACCGAGCTCACCGCGCTCGCCGAGAGATTTCGCGAGGAGGAAGCGGGATCCGGGCCGGGAAGCCGCAGCGGCGTCCGCCGCGGCTTCGGAATCGTCGCGGGCACCGGCACGGGCAAGACGCTCTCGATCCGCCCAATCGCGCACACGCTGCTCGGCACGACGGAACTGCGCGTCGGCGTGATCAACCGCGAACGCGAGGCCACGCCGGAATCGCCCTCGTGGAACGTCGTGATCGTCACGACCGGAATCGCGCGGCGGTGGTTCCAGGACGGCGACATCCGTCCGCAGGACGCGCTGGTGGTCGACGAGATCCACCAGACCAGCGCCGAGCTCGAACTCTGCCTTGCGCTCGGCAAGCGCGTGGGATGCCGCTTCATCTGGCTCTCGGCGACGGTCGATCCTTCCTTTTACGCGCGATATCTCAATGCCGCGAGCGTCATCGAGAGCAGCGCGTTCGATCCGGCGAAGGCCGCGAAGGTCGAAGTCGTGCGCTCCGATCCGCTGCGATTCCTCGACGACAAATTCCTCACGCAGGTGACGAAGGAGAGGCGCGGTGTCGGCGTCTTCCTCCCGACGCGCGCGGGCGTCGAGCAGGCTGCGGCGACGGTCGGCGCCCGTTTCCCGAGGATCACGTCGCAGTTCTATCACGGCGGCGAGCCGATTCGCGTGATCCGTCCGTTCCTCGAGGGCGGCGTGGAGAAGCCATACCTCCTCGCGATGACCGCGGCGGGGCAGAGCGCGCTCAACGTGCAGGGGCTCGACACGGTCGTGATCGACGACACGCGTTTCGCCAACGTCGTCGATCACGGGCGCAACGTGCTCACACGCGTGCACCTCGGCGCGAATGAGATCCTGCAGATGGCGGGGCGCGTGCACGGCCGCGTGGCCGGTGGACGGGTGTTCATCCTCTCGGACCGCGACATCCGGTTCGAGTCGCTGCGTCCGACCGCTCCGGAGTTCCAGCTTGCCGGAGAATCCGAGCGCGTCGCGATGACTTGCGCCGCTCTCGCGGTGCGCGCCGACGAACTCGAGCTGCCCGTGCCGCTCGATCGCGCCAGTTATCGCAACGCGGTCGCGAAGCTCGAGTCGCGCGGCATCGTCGAGAACGGGGGGCTCACGCGCTACGGCAAGGCCGTCGAGGCGATGCCGGTCGACCGGCCGTGGGCCGAACTGCTCGTGCATTGCGACGACGGCCTGCTGCCGTACGTCTCGGTGATGAGCGCGGTGGAATCACTGCATCGCATGACGCGCGACGACCGCGACATCGAGGGGCTTATCGTGCGCGGCAGCGACAACCTCACCGCGTACAACGTGTACGCGGAAGCATTCACGAAATGCGGATACCTGGGCGAGGTGTACGGATTGCCGCGGCACCTGTTCGACCCGGGCATCGAGCAATGGGCCGAGCGGCGCGGCGTGCTCGTGAAGGCGATCGAAGACGCGGCGCTTGGCATGGCGAGCGTCTTTCGCGCGGTGAAGCTCCAGCTGCCCGCAGCGATGCCGCAGGTCGGCGACCAGATCGAGCGGCGCTTCGTGGACCTGCTCGCGAAGATCCAGCCGTTCGATCTCGTCATCGACGAGCTCACGGCCGACGGACACGAGGCTCGCGTCTCCAAGACGAGCGTCGCGGGAACGTGGGGCGCGGTCAGCGGGACGCTCCGCTATTTCTCGGACGCCTACGGCAATCCTCGCGCGGCGATCGAGGGCACGAACGTGCCGATGACGCTCATCAAGCGCTACGCCACCTCGAGCGCGCAGACGCTCGTGTACGATGCGAAGCACAAGCAGTCGCCGCTCGCGATGGAACGGAAGGTCGACTACTTCGGGTTCGAGCTGGAGCGTGAGCGCGAGGCCGTGCACGAGTTCCCGGCCGGACTGGAACCCGAGGCGCGGCGTGTGCTCGGCGAGGCGCTGGCGCGCGGCGAGGCGCGGCACGCCGCGGTGATGCGGAACCGGCAGCCGATCGAAGAGGTGCGCGAGGCGTACCGCCGCTCGGGCGGCGCGACGCCGCGGCTCGGACAGGCGGAGCTCACCGCGTGGTACGCAGACCAGCTGCGTGATGTGCGCAATCTCCATGAATATCGCGCGGCGCCGCTGCGATTCGACGCGGATGCGTTCGTGCCGCGAGAAGAGCGCCTCGCGCTGTCCGCGCTCCCCAGCGCGGTGGAGCTTCGCGATCGCACGGTGCCGATGCACTACGAGATCGAGGACGCGCCCGACGGTCCACTCGGCGTGGTGCGGCTCGTGGTTCCGGAGAAGATCGCGCGTGGCCTGGTGCAGGAGGAACTGCCCGAGCTCGACCGCCCCGTGCGCTTCACCGTCACGCGCGGTGGACGCGGATCGGTGAAAGCCGAGTCGCTCGACGGGATCGCCGAGGCGCTCGAACGCCCGTACACGGACGAAGAAGCGCGGCGTTCGCAGGAGCGAAGTCAGTACGGATCGCGCAGCCCGAATCCGTCGCGCGGGGGGCGCGACGGTCGCGGCGGGCGTAACGACCGCAGCGGACCGCCGCAGCATGGCAAGAAGGGCGGACACGACAAGGCATCGCACCGGCCCGGCTCGCCGTCGGGCCGCGGCAAGCGCAGGGGGAAGCGGGGATAGCGGCGGGTGGCGCAGGCCGTGGCGGATAGCGGCTTCACCGGATTCCTTGCGCACGAGTTCGTGCCGCGGCGGGATGCGCTCACGTCACTCGCACAGGCGTTCGGGATCTGCGATGTCTGACCGATCGGTCCCGTCGCCTTTGTCTCACAGCCATTCACCGACGGCTATCGTCTGACGTCTTTTGTTGTGATAGCTGTCAGCTCGCAGCAAGCAGTCGATTGCTCGCCTAAAGAAGTCCGCCTACCCACTCAGTTTTTTGCGGTGGCGAGCCGCCTTGGCGCGGTTGCCACACGTCTTCATGTCGCACCATCTGCGCTTCCCGTTCCGCGATCCGTCGTAGAAGACGCGCGCACACTTCGGATCGGCGCATTTACGAACCCGAACCAGCTCGCCCGAGACGAGCCCATCCGCCGCCGACTCGATGACCGGGATCATGAGGCCGGCGAACACATCCCCCGCCGTCACGAAGTTCCGCACGAATCCGCCGTCCGACCGCGGCTCGACGCGCCGCGTGCCCGCGCTGCGCCCGAGAATGCGGTTGATCTCGGCGATCGCGGTCTGCGTCGCGCGCTCGTGTGGCGCGTCGCCGCGCTCGGCGAGGGCGCGCAGCACGTTGCGCAGGCGGCGCGCCTCGTGGAGCGCGGCGCTCGAGCCGGTCGGCTGCTGCAGTGCGCGGCGGAGCAGCGCGGTCGCGCGCTCGTCGTCGAGGAGGCGCGCGGCCGACAGCCAGCCGACGAAGCCCTCGAACGAGTCGAGCGCGTCCGTGCGCGCCTCGCCGCGCGCGTGCGTGGCGTCGTCGCTGTTCACGAAGTCGAGCCAGAGCCGCTCGCCCACGAACACGAACGACGACGTGCGCGCGACGAGCGCTGGGCTGACCGGAGAGCGCATGGCGGATGGCATTGGTCGCCAGACTAAGGGCCGGAGAACGGGCGGGCAAGAAGTTCGCGCGTTAAGTTCTCACTAATGTCGCTCGAAACCGTTCGTCTCGTCGCCATCGGGTCGCTGAATCCCGTGAAGATCGCCGCCGTGCGGGCGGTGATCACGCCACGGGCGCCGCGGGCGACGTTCACCGGAGCGGCCGTCGCGTCGAGCGTGCCGGACCAGCCGTTCGGCGACGACGACACGATTCGCGGCGCGCGCACGCGGGCCGAGGCGGCCCGCCGCGCGCTCGATGCCGATCTCGGAGTCGGGATCGAAGGCGGCTGTGTCGATACTCCCGACGGCATGCGGACGTGTGCGTGGGCCGCCGTCGTGGACCGCTCGGGCCGCGTCGGCACCGGCGGCTCCCTCGCGATGCCGCTGCCCGAGGCGGTCGCCCGGCTCGTCCGCGGCGGTACCGAGCTCGGTCACGCGATGGACGCACTCGTCGGGCAGCACAACACCAAACAGGGCGCCGGCGCCGTCGGCATCCTCACCGACGGCATCGTCGACCGGCAGCGCGCGTACGAAACGCTCGTCGCCTACGCGCTCGCGCCGTTTCTCACGCCGGAGTTCTGGAGATGAAGTTCGAAGTGCTCGAACGGGTCCGCTGGAACGATTGCGACGCGACCGGCATCATCTACTACGGCGCGTACGTGCGTCTCGTGCAGGTGGCCGAGGAGGAACTCTTCCGGGCGTGCGGCCTGCCGTTCGAGGCCCTGCGGCGTGAGATGGGCGTGTGGATTCCGCGCAAGGCGTTTCATCTGGAGTTCCACTCGCCCGCGCAGATCGACGAGCAGGTCGCCGTGCAGGTGTACTTCTCGAAGATCGGCACCACCTCGATCACGATGCAGTTCGAGATCTACCGTGCGAGCGACCGCATGCACCGCGCGAGCGCGTCGCTCACCGTCGTGGCGGTCGAGAAGCCGACGATGAAGCCGCGGCCGATTCCCGACGAGGTGAGGGCGAAGCTATCCCTCTACGCGGGGTAGGCCGCCGCTCGCGCCGATGCGCCGCGCGAGCCGCTGCAGCCCGTCGTACGCCGCGTACTTGTAGACGTCGCTCAGCGTGGGATAGTTGAAGACCGCCTGGATGAAGTAGTCGATCGTTCCTTCGAAGCTCATCACGGCGGCGGCGACGTGGATGAGTTCGCACGCACCCTCGCCGACGATCGAGCAGCCGAGCAGCCGCTGGTCGTCGCGGCGGAAGATGAGCTTCACGAACCCGTCGAGATCGCCGATGATCTGGCCGCGCATGTTCGAGCGGAAGCTCGACTTGCCGATCTCGTACGAGATCTCCTTCGCCTTCGCCGTCTCCTCGGTCTCGCCGACCATCGCAATTTCGGGCACGGTCCACACGCCGTACGGCAGGACGGGAGAGACGCGCTGCTTGTAGTGGAGGTCGAACGCATGGCACATCGCGACGCGCGCCTGCTCCATCGAGATCGAGGCGAGCGCGGGGAATCCGATCACGTCGCCCGCGGCGAAGATGCTCGGCACGGTCGTGCGGTAGTTCTCGTCGACGAGGATGAACCCGCGCGAATTCATGCGGACGCCGGCCTCCTCGAGTCCGAGGTCCTCGGTCGCGCCCGATCGCCCGATGCTGTACAGCACGCAGTCGGCCGCGAGCTCGGTGCCGTCCGTGAGCACCACGGTCGCGATGCGATTGCCGTCGTTGTCCACGCGAATCTCGCGAACCTCGGAATTCAGCATCACCTGCACGCCGAGCCGGCGCGTCATCTCCGCGCACAGCGCGTCGCTGACTTCGGCGTCGAGCTGCGTCAGCAGCCGCTCGCGCGCGTTGATCAGCGTCACGCGCACGCCGAGCGCGGCGAAGGTGCCCGCGTATTCGCAGCCGATGACGCCGCCGCCGACCACGACCATGCGTCCGGGGATCGACGGGAGCGTGAGCAGTGTGTCGCTGTCGACGACGATCTCCCCGTCGAACGGGATGTTCTCGGGCCGGACCGGGTGCGAGCCCGTCGCGATCAGGATCACGTCCGCGGTGATCCGGTGCACGTCTTCGCGAAAGCGCGAGACCTCGACCGTGTGCGCGTCGATGATCTTCGCGTGGCCCTGCACCGTGACGACGCTGTGTTTCGCGAGGTTGTCGTCCACGAGCTTCCACGCCGATTCCACCACGGCGCGCTCCCGGAACATGAAGTCGCTGATGGTGATGTCGGACTTCACGCGGTACTCCACGCCGTAGAGGCCGCGCTGGCGCAGCCCCGAGAAGTAGAGCGCGGTCTCGCGCAGGGTCTTCGACGGGAGACCGCCGGTGTTCACCGAGTTGCCGCCCGGCTTGGGCGCGCGCTCCACCAGGCAGACCTTCTTCCCGAAGTAGGCGGCTTGCGCGGCGCCTTTTTCGCCGGCCGGGCCGGCGCCGATGACGAGGAGATCGAAATGATCGGGCATTGGCACACAACGTTACGGACGGGAGGGAAACTGCACAATCACCGGGGAGGAGGTAGTTTTCAGCGTACATGACCACCCCCGAGCAGGTCACCTACTTCCGGAAAGGGTTCGGCCTCAAGACGGAGGTCCAGGAAATCCTGTCCACCGACTACACGGGCCACCTCGTCGACCTGCTCCGCGCTCGGGAGTTCACGCTCTCGGCCGGCGGCGTGACCGTACGGCTCGCGAAGGAGTTCGGCTTCTGCTACGGCGTGGAGCGCGCGGTGGAGTACGCGTACCAGACCCGGGCGAAGTTTCCCGACCGGCGCATCTTCCTGGCCGGCGAGATCATCCATAATCCGCACGTGAACACGAAGCTCCGCGAGATGGGAATCGTCTTCCTCCAGCCGGGCGAGACGGGCTTCGACTACTCCGGCGTGAACCCCGAGGACGTCGTGATCCTCCCCGCGTTCGGCGTGACGATCGGCGACTTCGAGACGCTGCGCGGCCTCGGCTGCGTGATGGTCGACACGACGTGCGGGTCCGTGCTCAACGTGTGGAAGCGCGTCGAGAGCTACGCGCGCGACGGGTTCACGTCGCTCATCCACGGCAAGTACTACCACGAGGAGACGCGCGCCACGGCGTCGCAGGTCGCGAAGTACGCGGGCGGCACGTACCTCGTGGTGCGCAACATGGAGCAGGGGCGCGACGTCTGCGACTACATCGAGGGGGGGGGGCTCCCCCGTGACACGTTCCTCGAGAAGTACCGCGCGCAGGCGAGTCCGCACTTCGACCCCGACCGGCACCTCGCGCGGATCGGCGTCGCCAACCAGACCACGATGCTCGCGCGCGAGTCGCTCGCGATCGGCGATGCCGCCGGGCTGGCGATGGCGAGGGCCAGGGGCGATGCCTATCGCGCCGAGAATTTTCGCACCTTCGACACCATCTGCAGCGCCACCCAGGACCGTCAGGACGCGGTGAACGACCTGCTGCGCGAGCCGCTCGACGTGATGCTCGTGATCGGCGGATACAACTCGAGCAATACGATCTCCCTCGCGGCGCTGTGCGACGAACGCGTGCCGACGTTCCACGTGTCCGACGCGAGTTGCATCGACGTCGAAGCCGGCTCGGTGCGCCACGTGCGGCCGGGCAGTTCGGAGGAAATCGAGACGGCGGGCTGGCTTCGCACCGGCGGCGGGTTGCGCGTGGGGATCACGGCCGGCGCGAGTACACCCAATAACAAGATCGGCGAGGCGGTGGCGCGCATCTTCGCCACACGCGGCGTGGATCCCGCGAGCATCACCTGAGCGACTCGCCCGGCTTCGCCAGGCTGCAGGGCGGCGATGCGAGTGCCGTGCTCGTGCCGGCGCTCGGCGGGAAGGTGCGCGAGATGATGCTCGGCGGACGCCAGTGGCTCTGGCACAACCCCGACGTGCCGTTCGCACTGCCTCGCGAGGGCGCGCGCTACGCCGAGTCCGAAGCGGCCGGCGGATTCGACGAGTGCTTCCCCACCGTGGGATCTTGCCGCCTGCCGTCGTGGGTGGAGGGCGCGCGCCGCGTGAAGCTCCCCGATCACGGCGAGCTCTGGGCGCAGCCGCCGGAGATCGCGATCGTCACGGACCAGGAGGGGCATTCCGCGACGTGCACGTGGAGCGGCGGCGCCCTGCCGTACCTGTTCACGCGCCGCATCACCGTGCATCCCGAGGGGTGGGTCGCCTTCGCCTACTCGGTGACGAACACCGGCGAGCACCGGATCCCGTTTCTCTGGTCGTCGCATCCGATCTTTCCGCT
The DNA here is from genome assembly GCA_017881585.1 of Gemmatimonadaceae bacterium. GTDB lineage: Bacteria > Gemmatimonadota > Gemmatimonadetes > Gemmatimonadales > Gemmatimonadaceae > Fen-1231. The sequence continues at coordinate 20,619 of JADGQS010000002.1, forward strand.
CACGCCGGGGACGCGGCTGTTCCTTCCCGAGGGCGCACGAACGAAGTTGTGGTCGCAGCGCGGCGTGGACTTCGGCAAGCCGGGATCCGAGCACCAGTGGCCCCGGCTGAGCGCCAGAGGGATGCCCATCGATCTCTCGCGGCCCTTCAGCGCGCTCGGCGGCGACTACGCGTGCAAGCTGTTCGTGCAGCTGCCGCGGCGGGAGGTGCTGGTCGCGGTGGAAGAAGGGGACTCACGTCTCGAGATGCTGCTGCACGGACGCGAGATTCCGACCGTTGGTGTCTCGATCAACCGACGGACCGCGGCTGCTGCGAGTTCGCGGCGCGGGCTCTGGCCGTTCGGCAGGAGGACGCGACCGACGTGCACGGTGTCGATCGAGCCGTGCCTCGGCGCTCCGGAACGCTTGAGCGATGCGCTTGGGAAATGGGACGATGCGCATTGGCTGGAACCCGGCGGGACGGCGCGATGGGGGATGACGTGGAGGGGGACGAGGCCGGTGGCAGATGGCGGAGGGCAGTTGAACCGCAGCTCGGGAGACCTATCGTGAAGACCAACGGACTGTTCAAGGCATTCATCGCCGCGATCTGCTGCGCCGTGCCGCTCATGGCGCAGCAGAAGCGCGTGATGACGTTCGAGGATTTTTCCGCGGTGCGTGCGGTGTCGGATCCCCAGATCTCGCCGGACGGAGCGCTCGTGCTGTATGCCGTCCGCACGACCGACATCGCGGCAAACAAGCGGACCACGCGCACGTATGTCATGCCCGCGGGGGGAGGAACGCCGCGCGCGTTTCCCGACGATAAAACGACGGCCTCCGAGGCGCGCTGGTCGCCCGACGGGTCGAAAGTCGCGTTCACGGCCGGCGGCCAGCTCTGGATTGCCGATGCGAGCGGCGCCAGCGCGCGGGCGCTCACCAGGCTTTCCGGTGGAGCGGGCGGGCCGGTCTGGTCACCGGCCGGCGATCGCATCGCGTTCGTCTCCGGTGTGTACCCGTCGTGCGCCGCCGACGCGTGCAACGCCTCGAAGCAGAAGGCGGCTGCCGACGGCAAGGTGAAGGCGCACATCGCCGATGAACTGATGTACCGGCACTGGAACGCCTGGGACGACGCGACGCGCTCGCACCTGTTCGTCGTCAAGCCGGACGGCGGCGAGCTGCACGACCTGATTCCCGGCGCGACGTACGATGTGCCGCCGGGTCCGTTCGGCGGGAGCGAGGGATACGCGTTCGCTCCGGATGGCCGGGAGATCGCGTACACCGCGAAGAATCAGGGACGCGCGGACGCGTGGACGACGGACGTGAATGTGTACGTCGTGCCCGCGACGGGCGGCGCGTCGAGCGTCATTACCGCCTCGAACAAGGGCGCCGACCAGAATCCGGTGTACACGCCCGACGGCAAGTGGATCCTGTACGCGTCGCAGAAGCGCGCGGGGTTCGAATCGGATCGCTGGCGGCTCATGGCGTACGACCGGAATGCGCACAGGTCGCACGAACTTCTCCCCGCGTGGGACCGCAATGCGGGGTCGTACGTGCCGACTTCGGACTCGCGCACGATCATCGTCGGCGCCGACGAGCACGGACGGAACAAGCTGCTGCGCGTGATGATGGACGCCGCCGGCACGGCGGGCAGGCCGGCCGTGGTCGCCGGCGAGCACAACAACACGGCGCAGTCGATCGCGCGCGACGGAAGGACCATCGTGTGGGTTCGCGACGCCACGGAGCGCCCGTCCGAAGTGTGGATTGGCGCGCTCGGCGCCCGCGCCATCGACAATGCGCATGCGCTCACGCACGAGACCGATGCGCTCGTCGCGCAGCTCGCGCTCAACCCGGCCGAGGATTTCTGGTTTACCGGCGCGAACGGCGACAGCGTGCAGGGCTTCGTGGTGAAGCCGGCGCAGTTCCAGGCGGGGAAGAAGTATCCCGTTCTCCTGCTGATTCACGGAGGGCCGCAGGGCGCGTGGGACGACTCGTGGGGATCGCGATGGGCGCCGCAGCTGTTCGCGGCGGGCGGCTACGGCCTCGTGTTCATCAATCCGCACGGCTCCACGGGATACGGGCAGAAGTTCGTGGATGCCGTCTCGAAGGACTGGGGCGGAAAGCCGTACCAGGATCTCATGACGGGACTGGATGCGGCGCTCGCGACGCATCCGTGGATGGATTCCACGCGCATGGCGGCGGCGGGCGGATCGTACGGCGGCTACATGGCGAACTGGATCGAGGGGCACTCGAATCGATTCAAGGCGATCGTGTCGCACGCCGGCGTCTACAACCTCGAGGCGATGGCGGGAGCGACCGAGGAGCAGTGGTTCACCGACTGGGAGCTCGCCGGCCAGTATTCCAACCCGACGGCGATGGCGGAGCAGTATCGCAAGTATTCGCCGCACCTGTTCGCCAAGAATTTCAAGACACCGATGCTCGTGATTGCCGGCGAGCTCGACTATCGCATTCCATATTCGGAATCGCTGTCGCTGTTCACGGCGCTCCAGCGGCAGAACGTGCCGAGCCGTCTGCTGGTCTTTCCCGATGAGGGGCACTGGATACTCAAGCCGCAGAACTCGCAGCTCTGGTGGGCCGAGATGCACAAATGGCTCGGCGAACATCTCGACACGAAGGCGCGGATGTGAGTGGGATGACGGAAGACGCACGGCGGCGGCTGCTCGAGGGGCTCGTCGACTACGCCGGGCTGTTTCCACCGGCGGCGCTGTCGATGGCGGACGCCGTGGCGCGGTACGACGAGTATCGGCGGGGTACGCATGCGTGGGCGCTTGGAAAGTTTGTGGTGCCTGTCGCGCGTCTTGCGGAGTTCGAGAGTGCCGCGCAGCCGCTGCTCGGCGGCGGTGAGGCCTGGCCGCTCGCGTTGATCGCCGGCGCTGATTTCGGCGCGGACATCCGCGCGATCGGAGAGTTCGTCCGGCGCGTCGCGCCGAAGGCAGTCGTCGGTGCGATCGAAGTGAAGGGATCGACGCGGGATGCGATCGGGATGATTGCGACGAACGCGGCGCTGCTGCGGGCGCACGTGCCTGACGCGTTCGACCTCTACGTCGAGGTGCCGATCGCAAGTGATCCATCCGTCCTGCTCGAGGCCATCGCGTCGCACGGCCTGTGCGCAAAGGTGCGCACGGGCGGCGTGGAAGCGGGCGCATTTCCGACGGCTGACCAGCTCACCCGCTTTCTCGGCGCCTGCTCGTCGCACGGCGTGACCTTCAAGGCCACCGCCGGACTGCATCATGCGATGCGCGGCACGTATCCGCTCACGTACGACTCCGCGAGCGAGCGCGGCACGATGTTCGGCTTCCTCAACGTGTTTCTCGCCGCAGTGTTCACGAGCGACGGCCTCGGCCCGGCGGACACGCGTGCGCTCCTGGAAGAGCGCGATGCGAGCAGCTTCGCATTCAGCTCCTCCGGCGTGGCGTGGCGCGGCCGCGCCGTCACGGCGGCGTCGATTCGCAGCGCCCGCGCCCGCACGGCGACCTCGTTCGGCTCCTGCTCGTTCGTGGAGCCCGTCGCGGACCTCTCGTCACTCGGACTCCTGTGAACCCAACGTCGAAGCTGGACGAGTCGCACGATCCCGCGCTTCGCTCGTGGATCGGGAGCGCGAACGATTCCGCGGCGGACTTCCCGATCCAGAATCTTCCGTTCGGCGTGTTTCGCCACGACTTCGAGGAGCGGCCGCGCGTCGGCATCGCGATCGGCGACCAGGTGCTCGATTGCCTGGCCGCGGCGCGCGCCGGCTGTTTCGCGGCGCTCGGACCGCTGGTCGACGACGCGCTGCAGTCGTGGTCGCTGAACGCGCTGCTCGCGCTCGGCCGCGGCGATGCGCGCGCCGTGCGGCTCGCGGCGAGCCGCCTGCTCCGCCGCGGCACGCCCGAGGGACGGCGGGCGCAGACCCTGCGTGAGACCATCATCGTGGGCATGGATCACCTCTCGATGCTGGTGCCGGCGGAGATCGGCGACTACACGGACTTCTACGCGTCCCTGTATCACGCGACGAATGTGGGCGCGATGTTCCGGCCCGACGCGCCGTTGCTTCCCAACTACAAGTACGTCCCGATCGGCTATCACGGCCGCGCGTCGTCGATCGTCGCGAACGGCACACCGGTGCGCCGGCCTCGCGGCCAGACGCGGCCCGATGCGAACGCGCCGCCCGTGTACGGACCGGCGAAGAGCCTCGATTACGAGCTCGAAGTCGGTGCGTTCGTCTGCGGAGAGAATGCGATCGGCGAGACCGTCCCGATCGCGCGCGCCGAGGAGCGCATCTTCGGCCTGTGCCTGCTGAACGACTGGTCCGCCCGCGACATGCAGAGCTGGGAGTACCAGCCGCTCGGTCCGTTTCTCGCGAAGAGCTTCGCCACGACGGTCGGCCCCTGGGTCGTGACGCTCGACGCACTGGAGCCGTTCCGCACCGCGGCATTCGCACGGCCGATGGGAGATCCGGCGCCGCTTCCGTACCTGAACGACCCGGGTGATCAGTTGCGCGGCGGATTCGGCATCACGCTCGAGGTGTGGCTGCGCTCCGAGACGATGCGCGCGGCGGAGATTCCCGCCGTTCGCCTGTCCCGGGGGTCGTTCGGGTCGATGTACTGGACAGTCACCCAACTCCTCACGCACCATTCGAGCAACGGCTGCAATTTGCGGCCGGGCGACTTGCTCGGCAGCGGCACCGTGTCGGGGCCGGAGAAGGGTTCGCGCGGCTGCCTGCTCGAGCTCGCTTCGCGCGGCGCGGAGCCGGTGCAACTGCCCTCGGGCGAGCAGCGGTCGTTCCTCGCCGACGGCGACGAGGTAATCTTCCGGGGCTGGTGCGAACGCGACGGCGTCACGCGAATCGGGTTCGGCGAGTGTCGCGGCGAAGTTCGGGCGGCTTCCCCAGGAGTGGAGTGAGCGCAATGGATGCGATTTGGCACGACATGATGGTCTCGGGAATTCCGCTCGCGGAGAAAGTGATCCGCACCGTCGCGGTCTACGGATTTCTCATCGCCGGACTGCGGCTCTTCGGCAAGCGCGAGCTGGGACAGCTGAACCCGCTCGACTTCATCGTGCTGCTCCTGCTCTCCAATACGGTGCAGAACGCCATCATCGGCAACGACAACTCGCTCGCGGGCGGCCTGATCGGCGCGGGCGTGCTGTTCGTGATCAACGACGTGCTCGTGCGATATTCGTATCGATATCCGAAACTGCGCCGATTGATAGAGGGGCGCGCCGAGGATCTCATCAAGGACGGCCACGTGATCGCGGCCGCACTCGGCCACAACCTGATCACTCGCGAGGAACTCCAGACCGCGGCGCGCAAGCAGGGGATCGAACATTTCAGCGATGTTTCACGCGCGCGGCTCGAGGTGAGCGGCGCCGTGAGTTTCGTGGTCAAGGATCCGACCGAGCTCCAGCGCTTCCACGCGGACCTGGTCGCGCGGCTCGAATCGATCGAGCGGCGGCTCCCGACGGCGGCGCCTTCGGGCGGAGCGGTCTGACGATACCGGCGGTGACCCCCACGATTGGAGATCGATGATGCGGAAACGCGATGTGGTGATGGCGGCGGTACTCGCCCTCGTGACGCTCGGCTCGGCTGCCAAGGCCCAGGCGGGCACCGACGTCTGGATCGTCTCGATGAAGCAGACCGGGATCGCCGTGAGCTTCGGCGATCCACGGAACGCCACCGACCGGCCGGGCTACGACAACCAGCCGTCGTTCACCGCGAAGGGCGATGCCGTGCTCTACACATCGACCGACGCGAGCGGGAAGACCGACAGCTGGCGCTTCACGCTCCCCGACGGCAAGCCCACGCGGCTCACGAACCTGCCGATGAGCCTGTATTCGCCAACGGTCACGCCCGATGGCAAGTCTTTTTCGTTCATTCGAGTGGAGCCCGACTCGACGCAGGGGCTCTGGAAGCTTCCGCTCGACGGCCAGGGCGCGGCGTCGAAGGTGTTTCAGAACCTCCGGGTCGGTTACCACGTCTGGGTCGGCGACCACACGGCGGTCGTGTACGTGCTTCCCCCGCGCGATGCCAAGCGCGGGACACCGAGCACGCTGCAGATCGCAGACGATCGCACGGGCAGGGCGGACACCGTCGCGACGAACGTGGGCCGCGCGCTCGCCAAGGTGCCCGGGCGCGACGCGATCACGTTCCAGCAACTGGTGAAGGACAGCCTTCCGTGGATCACCGACCTTGACCTGAAGACGAGACAGGCGCGGCCGATGGTGCAGGCGCCGAAGGGCGCCGACTATCACACGTGGGCGCCGAACGGCGCATTGCTCACTGCGGTCGGCTCGCGCCTCTTTCGCTATACCGACGACGGGTGGGCACCCGTCGCCGACTTCGCGAAGTTCGGTGTGAAGAACATCTCGCGCATCGCGGTGAGTCCAAAGGGCAACTGGCTGGCGTTCGTCGCGGAGGACAAAACGTCGCCGTGAACCGTCCGCTGACGCCGCCCGGAGAGTTTCACAATTACTTCGGGCCGCAGGCCGGTCGGTATCGAGAGTATCGTCCACGGTATCCCGAGGCGCTCTTTCACTATCTCGCGGTGGCCGGCGGCGGCACGCGCGTCGCGCAGGCGCTCCATTGGTTCGATCTCGATCCGTTCCTTCGAGAGGCGCGCCGCGTTCTCGTCCCCGGCGGCGTGCTCGCCGCCTGGTGCTATGCGCGCTGCACGGTGGACTCCGCCGTCGACGAAATCGTCGACCTCTTCTACACGGTGACGCTCGGTCCCTTCTGGCTCAAGGAGCGGCGGCTGGTGGACGAGGGCTACCGCACCATCGCGCTTCCGCTCGACGAAATGGCGCCCCCGCCGTTCGAGATGACCGAGCAGTGGTCGCTCTCCGAGTTCGCGAGCTACATCCGCACCTGGTCCGCCGTGAACAGGTTCATCGAGGTCCGCGGCGAGGAGCCCGTGTTCGCGTTCGAGGAAGCCCTCGCGGAGATGTGGGGCGACCCACGGCAACGCCGTCGCGTGAAGTGGCCGGTCCACTGCCGCATTGGCGAGATCCGCTGAGCGGGCTTGTCGGCGCACGGGGCACAGGGCATCGTTCAAGTTCTCCCACCAGCGGTTCGATGACTCCTGCAAAATCCAGTGCGCCGCGCAGCATGCCTTCCGGTCCTTCAGTCGTGAAGACGCTGACCGACGCAGCGGACGCCCTCTTTCGCTCCGCGGTCGAGGCGTGCCGCCAGCACGAGCGCGTTGCGCGCTGCACCGCCCGGGGCTGTTCCGACGACGAGTTGAAGGAGATGGCCGAGCTGTGCGAGTTGGGGCACCGACAGCTCGCGGCGCGCACCGCCGCGTGGGAGAACGCGGCCGTCGAGGGGCAGGGCAAGACCGACGATGCGTTCTGGCACGCCACGAACGCCCTCTGGCACGCGAGCCGCGAGTTCGCGCGGCGCCACCATTCCTGCGACGCCCTCACCACGAAGGTCAGCCGTCGCTCGACCGACACGCTTGGCGCGCTCACGCTCGAGTACGAGCTCGAGGCGTCGGCGCTGCTCGCGCTGAGCCACGCGGTCGCGGGGTACCGGAGGCAGCGCGGCGATGCGGAATAGCGGTCGCGGCTTCCGAAGTTGTATGGGGAATACCTGACACGTGAACTTTTTCTGAAACTCGGTGTGTCAGGATGACCAGCACCGCGGCTCCGACCGGGGGCCGCACATGGAGTAACAATGTTTCTCACGTTTGCATTCATCAGCGCACTCGCCGTCGCCCCCTCAGACACGCTTCCCGCCTCCGTGCCCGTCGCCGCTCCGACGCCGGCGCCCGTCGCCGCTCCGACGCCGGCGCCCGTCGCCGCTCCAACGCCGGCGCCCGTCGCCGCTCCAACGCCGGCGCCCCTGGCCGGTCCGATAGAACAGCCCGTCGGCATCGGCGCGCCCGCCTTCGACGGTGACACCACGCCGCGGCGACGCCGCAAAGCAGTCGAAGTCTCGGATGCCTATGCGCTCAGGCTGAAGATCCATTACATCGCCAGCTACGCGACCCTCCCGATTTTCGCGGCACAGGCGGTGGTCGGCCAGCAACTCTATGTCGCCGAGCAAGCCGGGAACCGGCCGTCGCAGGTCATGAGGGGCACGCACGACGTCATCGCGGTCGCGCTCGACGGGCTGTTCGCCGTGAACACCGTGACCGGTGCGTGGAACTGGTGGGAGACGCGGAAGAGCGAGGAGGGCCGCACGTGGCGCACGCTGCACTCTGCACTGATGCTGATCGCGGACGGCGGCTTCGCGTACACCACGTATCTCGGCCAGGGCGCCCGCTACACCCGTGGCTCGAATGCGGGGCGCAACCTTCACAAGAACTGGGCGATCGGATCCGCGTCGGTGGCGCTGGCGAGTTACGTCATGATGTGGAAACCCTTCCGGCGTGACTGACGACCTCCGCCCAGCGCGCGAGCGCATCGTCGAGCGCGCGCTGGGCGGCGGTGAGCTCCTTGTCGAGCTTTCCCGCCTGTTTCGCCTTCGCGGCGCTGCCGTCGTAGAGATCCGGGTCGTTGAGCGCGCGGCGCAACTCGGCGACCTTTCGTTCGAGATCGTGGACCGCGCGCTCGGCATTGTCGGCGGTTTTCTTTGCGGCGCGCCGCGCGGCCTGGTCCTTCTGCTCCGCGGCGGCATTCCCGCGCGCGCGCAGTTTTTCCTGGCCGCGCCGCGCGTCCGAGGCGATCGCGTCCGCCGCGCGACGGGCGAGCGCCGCGTCGCGCAACTGACGCTCCCAGTCGACGAACGTGCCGCCAAAATCCACGAGCTGGTCGCCGTCGAACGCCCACACGCGCGTCGCGAGTTCCCGCAGCAGCGCGCGATCGTGGCTGACGAGCAGCACGGTCCCGTCGTAGTCCTCGATCGCGTCCTCGATCGCCTCGATCGACTCGACGTCGAGGTGGTTCGTGGGCTCGTCGAGCACGAGCAGGTTCGCGCGCTGCAGCACGATCACGGCGAGCGCGAGCCGCGACCGCTCGCCGCCGGAGAGGGTTCGGGTGGAACGGAACACCTCCTCGCCGGAGAAGCCGAAGCAGCCGAGGTGGTTCTGGATCGCGCCCCGCGTCCAGAGCGGGCGGAGGTTCTCGATCACCTCGTACAGGCTCGAGTCGAGCGGGAGCTTGTCGTGGTCCTGCCGGAAATACGCGGGCGTGACGGAGCCGCCGAGCTTCACCGCGCCGCCCTGCGCCTCGCGTTCACCGATCAGCGTCTGGATCAGCGTGGTCTTTCCCGCTCCGTTCGGTCCGACCAGCGCGATCACGTCGCCGCGATTCGCGGTCGCGGAGAAGTCGCGCACGAGCGTGCGGTTGCCGATCGCGATCGTGAGGGCCTCCACGGAGATCACGCGGTCGCCGCCGCGTTCGGAGATCTCGAGACGGAGTTCCATCGTGCCGCCGGAGCCGGGCGGCGGCGTGAGGCGCGGAAGCCGGTCGAGACGCTTGCGGCGTCCCTTCGCCTGCGACGTGTTCTGCCCCGCCAGGTTGCGGCGGATGTAGTCCTCTTCTTTCGCGATCATCTTCCGTTGCTGGTCTACCTGCCGCTCCAGCGCGAGCCGGCGCTCGGCGCGCTGCTGGACGAAGCTGGAGTAACCGCCCCGGTAGGTTTCCGCGGTGCCGCCCTCCAGGTGGAGCACATGGTCGGCGATCTCGTCGAGGAACGCGCGGTCATGGCTGATCACGATCACCGTCTCGTCGAGCTCGCGAATGTACTCCTGCAGCCACGCTGTCGTCTCGAGGTCGAGATGGTTTGTGGGTTCGTCGAGCAACAGGAGGTCGGCGGGAGCGACGAGCTGCGCGGCAAGCCCGACGCGGCCGCGCTCGCCGCCGCTCAGCGTGGCCACTCGGCGCGTCTTCGACTCTTCCGCGTCGAACGCGAGCCCCTGCAGCACGGCGTCGACGCGCGCGTGGAACGTATAGCCGTCCTCGTGCGCGAAGCGCTCGAGATCGTGCCCGTACTGCTCGAGCAGGGCCGCCGGTGCCCGCTCCCCGAGCTCGGCGAGCTGCGCCGCCTGCTCCGCGAGCGACAGTTCGAGCGCCATGACCGGCGCGTAGGGAAGCGCCGCGGCGTCCCATACGCTCACCGCCGCGCCGAAATCACGGTGCTGGTCGAGCAGCGACACGCGCAGCCCCGGCGTGCGCGCCATCGCGCCGCGCGCGGGCGTCAGGGTGCCGGTGATTATCTTGAACAGCGACGTCTTGCCGCTGCCGTTGCGGCCCACGATACCCCAACGATCACCCTTCCCGACCGTAAACGTTACGTCGTGAAAGAGGGTCGTTGCGCCGAATTCGACGGCGATGTCGGAAAGCGAGAGCTGGGACACTCACGAAAGATCGCTGGCGGACACGAACATTTGGAGTGCTGAGCCATGGCAATTGTCGAGACACTTGTAGCGGCGCTGCAACCGTGGGCCGATTTCTACGGTCACAACAAGGCGGTGCAGGCCGGCGTCGAGTTCCTGCACGTCGGCGCACTGCTCGTTGGCGGCGGATTCGCCATCGCCTCGGATCGGGCGGCGCTTCGGGCGCTCAGCGCGGATCTCGAGCAGAAGAAGCACGTGCTGCGCGACTTCTCGTCGATCCACACGCCCGTGCTCATCGCGCTCACTGTGTCCGTCATTTCCGGCGTGACCATGCTCGCGAGCGACGTGGGGACCTTCCTCGTCTCGCCGGTGTACTGGACGAAGATGACGCTGGTGCTGCTGTTGCTCATCAACGGCTATCTGGTCAAGCGCGCGGACGAGAAGCTCAACGCCGACCCCTCCCCCGGCAACCGCGCTTGGAAGCATTTCAAGTTCAGTTCCATCGCCAGCATCACGCTCTGGCTCAGCACGACGCTTGCCGGCGTCATACTCCTCAATTCCTGATTCGATGACCGAGACGAATTCGTCCGATGATTGTGGAGGCTGCACGCTGCTCGGCCGCCGCGAGTTTCTCCGCGACGCCGCGTTCGCCGTGGCCGCGCTCGCGGCCGTGGGAGGCACCGCCGGCGCGATGCCCGTGCACTTCATGAACGCGATCGCCGTGCGGGACGAGATGGCGACCTATCCATTCCCGGCCGTCGACGGTGTCTATATCGACAGCAAGAAGGAAGTCATCGTCTCCCGTTCGGCCGGCCAGGTCTACGCCTTCATGCTCGCCTGCCCGCACCAGAACACGGCGCTGCGCTGGAACTCCAAGGACCAGAAGTTCCAGTGTCCGAGGCACCATTCACAGTACAAGCCCGACGGCACTTTCATCGACGGCCGCGCCACGCGCTCGATGGACCGCTTCGCCGTGGCGCATGAGGGCAGCAACCTCGTCGTGAACCTCGACAAGGTCTTCGAGCAGGATCGCGACGCGACGGGGTGGAAAGCCGCCGCCGTCACGGCCTAGAATTTCTCTCGTGGGTTGGGCGCGGCGCTCACAAGAAAAGGCGACGGGCGTCGTTAGCCGTCCGTCGGCGTCGGGACCGTGAGTGACCCGCTCTCCAGCGCCCTCTCGGCGAGCGCCTTGAGCCTCGCGTCCTGATTTCGCTCGAGCGCGCGCACGTGGCGGCGCGCCCGGCGCATCGCCATTGGAATGAAGATGCGCGCGTTATCGAGATCGGCCTCCGCCTGCTTTACGCCGCCCTTGTTCGCGATCGCCCAGCTCGCGCGCGACAGCGTGGCCGTCGCCAGATACACGTCGATCGCGACGTTCGCCATTCGCTCCTGCTGGAACTGGTGCTCGATCACGTCCTTGCCGTGCGCGATCAGCAGCTTCTCGACGCCGACCGCGAGATCGTGAATCACCGTCGCAATCTGATCGGCCTCCTCCTTCAGTGCCGCGTGCGCCTGCGAGAAGACCGGTTTCACCACCTGCCGCTTCACGCGCCCGCCGAGGAACGATCCGATCGCGCCGATTGAACGGAGCGGGTCGCGGAACGCCTTGCCGATCGCCTTGAGGTGCTCGCCCGGCTGCTGGAGTCCGGTCAGCGCGATGAGCGCGCGCAGGACCTCGTTGGTGCCCTCGAAGATCATGTTGATGCGCGAATCGCGCAGCGCTTGCTCGTATGGGAATTCCTTCGAGTAGCCGATGCCGCCCGCGATCTGCATCGCGTCGCTCGACGAGCGAAACACGAGTTCCGACGCGAACACCTTGCACGCGGCGGTCTCGAGCGAAAAATCGATCCCGCCCCTGTCCATCATCGAGGCCGTGAGCATCCACGCCGCGTCCGCCGCGTAGCACTCGGCGGCCGCCACCGCGAACTTGCGCTGGATCATCTCGAACGAGCCGATGGGCCGACCGAACTGTTCGCGCTGCTTGGCATAGGCGAGCGAGATGTCGAGGATGTGCCTCGCTCCGCGAGCCGACGCGGCCGCGAGGCCGAGCCGGCCCGTGTTGAGAATCTCGAGTGCGATCTTGAAACCGTGGCCGACGTCGCCGAGCCTGTCCTCGGCCGGAATCTTGACGTTGTCGAACGTGATCGAGCGCGTGTCGCTGGCCTTGATGCCCATCTTCTCCTCGATCTTGCCGAGCGAAACGCCGCTTGCGTGCGCGTCCACGATGAAGGCCGTCACGCGCTGCTTGGGCTTTCCGTCGATCTCGACCGGGACCTTGGCGAACACGGTGAGCACGCCCGCATAGCCTGCGTTCGAGATCCAGATCTTCTGTCCGTTGAGCGTGTAGCTCTTGCCGTCCGCGCTGGGAACGGCCGTGGTGCGCATCGCCTGCGCATCGGAGCCGGAGCCCGGCTCCGTGAGGCAGAAGGCGGCGATCAGCTCGCCGCTCGCGCACTTCGTGAGCCAGCGCTTCTTCTGGTCGTCGGTGCCGAAGAGCGTGATTCCCTTGCTGCCGATAGACTGGTGCGCGCCGAAGTACACCGCGAGCGCGCCGTCCGTCCCGCCGACTTCGCCGAAGACGCGAGTGAACGTCATCGCGCTCGCGCCGAACCCACCGTACTCCTCCGGGATATTCAGTCCCATCAGCCCGAGTTCGGCCATTCCGGTGCGGACATTCTCCGGGAAGCGCCCCTCGTGGTCCTGCTTTGCGGTGTCGACATTGTCCTTCGCCCACGAGCGGAACGAGTCGAGGATCGCGGAGAGGTTCTCCTTCTCCTCCTTGCTCAGCTCGGGAAACGGGAAGACGAGCGATTCGCGGATTTCGCCGAGGAATACGCCCTTGGTGAACGACGGGTTGTGGTCGGGGTCTGCGAGATGAATGGCCATGGTCAGGCCCGGTTGCTGGTGGCGTCGGTGATGAGCTTCACGGCACCGGCGGGATCGCGTACCTGGAGGATCAGCGCATCGAAGTTCTCGTGCTTGTCGAGATCGACGACGATCGTCTGCTCGGGCTTGTGCGTGTCGTAGAACACGAGCCGCCCTTCCGTATAGAAGGTGCCGGCGGTGATCACGCCGGGAATGTCCGCGCCGCCGACCCTCACGCCATGCCACCATCCCTTCGCGGCGGCGTCGTCCACGCGAGCGCCCTTGATGTGCGAGAGCGGAATCTGGAGGCGGCTCCGGAGCGCCCAGAGCTTGTCCCACCCTTCCACCTCGAACACGAGGCTGTCGCCCTCTAGCGTGATGTCGACCATCAGTGCGTCTCCGGTGTTCCTGCGTTGACCAGAAGTCTAGCGAATTCGCTGCTGTCGCCGCTGGCGAGCCGCGCCGCGGCCCGCCCGCAGAGTGCGCCGACCGCGTTGCCCGTTCCACAGTAACCGCCGATTACCCACGTGCCGGGCCGCAATTCGGCCAGTACGGGAAGCCCGTTGAGCGTGTACGAGACGTTCGCCGCCCAGCGGTGCGTGCTCGTTCGCGGTGGTCCACTCCTCGTCGAACGCCTTGTCGCGTCCGCCGCCGAGCGCGACGGAACCGTCGGGGAGCTGCTGGTAATAGTCGAATCCGTAACGGGCATACACCGGGCATGGAATGTCGATCTCGCGGGTCGGCGTCGTGATGGAAGTCAACGGTGCCGTCGAGCAGGAAGCCGCCGTTTCGTCCGGCGGCGCCGGCGGCGACATCGTCGGCGTCGATCCCCACCACGCGGCGGCCGAGGTCGAGCAGCTCACTGACGGCGGTGAGGCCGGAGCCACCCAATCCGATCACGCACACTTCAGTGCTGAGATCGGAGTCGAGAGGGGCGAGAGTGCGCCACGTCCGGTCGTCCCAAACGGGGACGTTGTCGAGCGACTGCGGGTACACGGTCGTTGGTCGTTGGTTATTGGTAATTGGCGGGTTGATGCGAAATATGGTGCCGCGAAGCCCGGCTAAGAACCAACAACCAACGACCAATGACCGTCTCCTCGTTCTTGACGTAGATTCTCGCCACACCCAGCCGAGCCCAACATGCGCCGATTCTCACTTCTCCTGACTGCAGTTCTCGCCACCACCGCCGCCGCCGCCCAGGGCGTCCAGGGCGACTACATCGCCAGGAACTTCAAGTTCGTCTCCGGCGAATCGCTCCCCGAGCTGAGGCTTCACTACACCACCCTCGGCACCCCCCGCAAAGACGCGCAGGGAACGGTGCGCAATGCCGTAATGGTTCTCCACGGCACCGGCGGAAACGGTCGCGGCTTTCTTTCCGCGAACTGGTCGGGCGAACTGTTTGGTCCCGGCAAGCTCCTCGACACCGCCCGCTATTTCATCGTGCTGCCCGACGACATCGGGCACGGCGGCTCGAGCAAGCCGAGCAACGGCCTCCACGCGAAGTTTCCGCACTACGACTACGACGACATGGTGAATGCCGAGCACCTCCTGTTGACGGAGGGACTCCAGGTGAACCACCTGCGCCTGGTCATGGGCACGTCGATGGGATGCATGCACGCGTGGGTGTGGGGCTACGTGTATCCCACCTTCGCCGACGGACTCGTTCCACTCGCGTGCGTGCCGGCGCAGATCGCGGGACGCAACCGCATGATCCGCACGATGATCATGGACGACATCACGGAAAGTCCCGACTACAACGGCGGCGAGTACTCCACCCAGCCGCGCGGACTGCGGGCTGCGATCGGGCAGCTGTTCATCATGTCGAGCGCGCCGCTCGTGCAGCACAGGCAGGCGCCCATGCGCGACAAGGCGGATTCGGTGATCCGGCGCTACATCGACAACGCGATGAAGACCACCGACGCGAACGACATGCTCTACTACTTCAACTCGTCGCGAAACTACGACCCGTCGTCGCATCTCGAGCAGATCACCACTCCCGTGCTCGCGATCAACTCCGCCGACGACTTCGTGAATCCACCGGAACTCGGGATCGCCGAGAAGCTGGTCGCGCGGGTGAAGCACGCCACCTTCGTGATGGTGCCGATCAGTGACCAGACGCACGGCCATGGAACTCACTCCTGGCCCGCGGTGTGGGATAGTCATCTCAAGGACTTCCTGGCGACGCTGCCCGAGCGTTGAGGAAACACCGCATGCTGATTCCAGCGTTTTCGCGAACGATGCGCCTTCTCGCGGCCGGGCTGCTCGCAGGGAGTGCCGCTCACGCGCAGGATCGCGTCCTTCGAGTGGTGAGCAGCGACAGCGAGCCCATCGCGTACGCGTTCGTCCAGGCGAACGGCGGTCATGCCCAGCTGACCGACGAATCGGGCCGCGTCAGCATCGGCTCGGGCAAGAAACAGATCCTCACGATCGAAGTGCGCCGTATCGGCTACACGCCGTTCTACGGCAAGATCGACTTTCCCGACACGGCAATCACGATCCCGGTCGTCTTGCCGCCTCTCGCCCAGCAGCTCGGCTCAGTGAAGGTCACGGCCGGCAAGATCAAGTCGTCACTCGAACTGAACGGCTTCTACAGGCGCTGGCTCGACGGCCAGAAGGGCGTGACCAGCGCCGTGTTCATCGGGCCGGAGGAGATCGAGAAGAGAAATGCGTCGCGAGTGAGCGCGATGCTCGGCGGCGTCACCGGCGTCTCCATGTCGCGCACGTCGAACGGCAACACCGTCGTGACGTCGTCCAGCGGCGGCAGCTGTCCGATGGCGATCATCATCGACGGCCGGCAGGTCTGTGCCGCGGCCGGCTGCAACGTTCGGGACTACTCGCACGGCCTGACCGACCTGAATGCCGTGCTCATCGATCAGGTCATCGACATTGGCTCGGTGGCAGGGATCGAGATCTACAAGCGCGGAGGAAACATGCCGTCGGATTTCCACGTCGACGGCGAGTGCGGCGCGGTCGCCTTCTGGACCGGAGCCCGCAAACGCTAGCCGATCATTCGCCCAGGAATCTCGATCTTCCATCTTCCATCTTCGATCTTCCATCGTAGTTCCTAATTCTTCCCGTCGTTCCGGAACACCTTCCCGTCCTTCATCACGAAGCTGACGCGACGCATCGCGGTGATGTCCGTCATGGGGTCGCCGTCCGTGGCGATGATGTCCGCCTCCATTCCCGGTGCGATCGCGCCGATCTTGTCGCCGAGACGAAGCGACTCCGCGCTCACCGACGTCGCCGAGACGATCGCGTGCATCGGCGACTCGCCGGCATCTTTCACGCGACAGATGAGATCTTCGGCGTTGCGGCCGTGCGCACCGGCCACCGCGTCGGTGCCATACGTGATTTTCAGCCCTTTCGTCGCGAGCGCCTTGCGGATGGCCTCGGCCGCGAGCGGGATCGCGCGCTCCATCGCCGCGAATCCCTCGGCGTTGTAGTTACCGATGCCGTCGTACTTCGCCCGGTTGTCGAGGTAGTTGTGGAACACGAGCGAGCACTGCGGATCGAAGTACACGTTCTTCTGTGCCATCAGGTCGAGCTCGGCCTGCGTGACGAAGATGCCATGCTCCACCTGGTCGCAGCCGGCGTTCACCGTCGCGCGCACCGATTCGGCGCTGTGCGCGTGCACGAGCGTGCGGAGTCCCTGCGCTTTCGCTTCGCGGCACGCGGCCAGCAGCTGCTCGTCCGTCATCGACTGCTTGCCGCCGTCGCGAATGCTCGCCGAGGCGAAGATCTTGATGAAGTCCGCGCCCTGCGCCTTTCGCTGCTGCACGAGGGTGCGAAGCTCGTCGGGTGACCCGTGCGTCAGCGCGTTGAGCGACGTCAGGATGCGAGGGCCCGGGAGCCCCTGCGAGGCGATCCAGTCGCGCAGGTCCTTGTCTTCCGGCGAACCGGGGCTCTGGATCGTCGTGAATCCCGCCATGAGCGTCGCGTACGCATTCGCGGCCGCGGCCAGGATCGACTGAATGGGCGTGTCGCCGTCCCCGTTCGGGCCGCCCGTGTGATAGCGCCCCTTCCGGTTGAAATACCAGGTGAGGTGCGAGTGCACGTCGATCAGGCCCGGCAGTACCGTCCTGCCGCGCAAGTCGATTTCGCGCGCGCCTTTCGGCACCGCGGCCGCGGGCCCGACGCGCGTGATCCTCCCGTTGACCATGACGATGTCGGCGTTGGACATCGTCGCCCCCTTTCCGTCGAGCAGTTTCGAGGTGTGAATCACGACAGTCGCGTCCTGCGCGGCAGCCGGCGTGGCGGCGGCGAAGGCGAAGAGAGCGGCGAACCCGATGAGACGGCGCATGGCGATCACTCCGAGGCTGGTTTGCGGGCGAAGCTGGCACTGCTCTGGTGTCCGAGGCGCTCGAGCAGGAGTGCGGCGCGCTCGGTCTGCATTCTCAAGGCGTTCAGGTTGACGCGCTCTTCCGGCGCATGCGATCCCGTTCCGAGTGCGCCGAGGCCATCAAGGCCGTCGATCAGCGGCGCGACAAACGAAATGTCACCCGCGCCGCGGGCGCCCGGATCGAGTGCGCGAACGGGTCCGTATCCGAGCGCCTGGCTCGCCGTGTCGTACGCCACGAGGATGCGCGCGTTGCCGGCGGTCGGCGACATGGCCGGATACTCATCGAGGAAGGTGATCTTCGCGTCGGTGCCGGGGAGATGTTTCGCGACGATCTCGCGCATCTTCGCGCGCGTCTTCTTCTTCTGTTCCTCCGAAATGAAACGCAGGTCGCCGTGTGCGACCGCTGCCTTTGCGATGATGTTGAGCTTGCTCGCCGCCGTGCCCTTGATGCCGACGGTGTCGTACTCGACGTCGGTTCCGCCGAGGATCGTGCCGACGTTGAACGTGAGGTACTGCTCGCCCACGAGCTGCACGCGGAACTCGTTCACGATGCGCGCGAGTTCGTAGATCGCGCCGTATCCGGCGCCGCCGAAGACGCCCGCCGAGTGCGCCTGCCGGCCCGTCGCCGTCACACGCCACGAGCTGGCGCCGCGGCGCGCGGTGGTGGCGTCGAAGCGATTGCCGCCTTCGAATGCCAATGCGATGTCGGCGCGCTTCGCGGCGTCGATCAGGTCCTTCCGCGTGACGGAGAGCGGATCGCCGGGATGCTCTTCATCGCCGGTGAACACGACGGTGATGTTCATGTCCTTCAGCGTGCCCGCGGCCTGCAGGGCCTTGAGCGCGAAGAGGATGATCACGTCGCCGCCCTTCATGTCGCCCGAACCGACACCCCTCGCCATCGAATCGGTGCGCACCCAGTTCGGCCCGCCGGGCTCGACGACGGTGTCGACATGGCCGATGAGCAGGATGCGAACGGCGCCCGGCTTCCCCTTGTGCTCGGCCACGAGGTGGCCCGCGCGCTGCGTGGCATCGGGGAGCGTGACCCATTTCGTCGCGAAGCCGAGCGAGTCGAACGACGCGCGGAATGCGGCGCCGACCTTGCGCACGCCCGCGAGGTTGAGCGTGCTGCTCGGGATGTTCACGACGCGCTCGAGGTACGCGACCTGGTCGTCGTGCGAGCGCTGGACGGTTTCGCGGATCTTCTGTTCGGCGGGCGTGAGCGCCGCCTGAGCATTGGCGAGGAGCGGCGCCGCGACGCAGAGCGCGATGAGAAGGCGGGAAGCGCGGGTCATTTCGTCAGTGCGATCGGCGGGATGGGAATGGCGCCGACCGAGACGGAGTTTCCCGTCACCACGCGACGATGATAGTCGACCTGGCCCAGATGGTAGGCGAGGTGCGACGCGAGATGCTGGAGGAACATGCCGGTCTGGATCCGGTTCCCGCCGATTTCGACCGGAAACGGTTTGTCGAGCTGCGCGGCGTCCAGTGTGGTGAGCGTGCGCGTGACTTCGTCGGCCGCGGTCTCGATGCTCTTCACGATTTCCGCGCGCGGCACCCCGCGCAGTGCGAACTCGGCGTCCCGGTCACGAACGTATCCGGTCGCGCCGAGTTGGGTGCCGATGTAGAAGCGCAGGTTCCCGACGAGGTGCAGCGCCAGGTTGCCGGCAGAGTTCGGCAGTCCCTTGGGGAGCTGCCAAAGATCGGCTTCGTTGGGGTACGCGAGGAGTTCATCGCGCAGCGAGGCGAGCTCGCGGTTGATGAGGCGGGAAACGTCTGCGATCGACATGGAGAGTTCGTGTTCGTGTGGGAATTTCTACGCGGTGGAATACTGAATCGCACGATGCGATCACTCGTAGCGCCTGGCGATCTTCACGCCGTAATAGATGCCGGGGCCGTAAGCGATGGTGCTGATGATGAAGGCAGTGAAGAAGCTGCCGCCGAGCGCCGTGACGAGATACCAGACAACGGTGCTCACGACCGTCCCACCGACGAAACCGCCGACCTTTTTCACGACAGCTCCCTCGAATGAGACGTGCGCTGCATCTGTATCTAGCTGGCATGGGGCATTCCTGCCACCCGAGGGCAGATGGAGAGCGAGGTCAACCGCGTCAGTTCCCCGGCATCCACTCGCGGGGTACATTCAGGATCGAATCGCCAGACCCTCACCCGGACACAGCGTGCAATCGAAAGACTGGGAAACCCTCTCGAAGGTCGAAGTGCTGGGCGACCTCGAGCCCGTGGTCGACAAGCTCATGGAGGCGCACGAGTCCAAGCGCGTGCTCTGGTTCCCCTCCGAGCTGCTCGCGCCGCCTGAAGGAGAGGACCCCGAGCGGCACCGGGCCGCCCTTCGCGAGCGCGCACGCGGGATTCACGATTCCGCGCGCGTAGCCGTGGGCCTCAACCTGCTCACCGAGGAGGGGTTGCCGCATTTCCATCGGTTGCTCGCGAAATACCTGGACAAGGACGGCTTCTGGTCGAAGTGGAATTATCTCTGGACAGCCGAAGAGGATCGACACGGCGCGGTGCTGCACGACTACGCGCGCGATTCCGACCTGTTCAATCCCCTCGTGATCGAGCAGATGCAGTTCGCCTACATTCGCAACGGATTCGACCCGTCGTGGGACAGCGATCCGTACCGTGTGTTCGTGTACACCACGCTGCAGGAACGCGCGACGCAGATCTCGCATGCGAACACCGGCAAGCTGTGCGGAGTGCACGAGCCGACCATCGGAACCATTCTCCGGAATGTCGCAGCCGAGGAAGCGCGGCACTACACGTTCTATCGCACGATCTTCAAGGAAGTGCTCGCCCGCGATCCCAACCGCGCGCTCGAGTCCGCGCTGAAGGTCATGCCGGCGATCGACATGCCGGGCGTGAAGATGCCGCATTTCCGCGATCTCGCCGACGTCGTGCGCCGCGTGGGGATCTACGGGCCGCGCGACTATCTCGAGATCGTGAAGGAACAGCTCAGCTGGTGGAGGATCGAGACGCTCGAGGGTCTCAACGCGATGGGCCGCGCGGCGCAGGAGAAGCTGATGGAAATCCCCGAGCGGCTGGAGCGGGTCGCCGATGCCATCGAGGCACGTAGCAAGGCCAAGACCTTCTCGTTCGACCTGACGTACGCGCGGGAGTTCGCGCTCGAGTAGAACTGCCAGGTGGTTGTGGGCTGACAGCGCTGTTCCGCATTCCGGAGAGAACCAATGTCATCAGTCATGCGCACCCTTGCCGTCCCCGCCGCCGCCCTAGTCCTTCTGACCGCGGCGGCCCGCGAGGACGGCGAGATGCGCGGCTACACGGCCGAATCCGCCAAGATCGAGCGAAACTGGGAGGCCAAGTTCCGCGCGATCCCGGAGCCCGGCCGGATGCGCGAGGCGCTGCGCCGCCTTTCGGCGCGACCGCATCACGTCGGATCGCCGTACGGCAAGGACAACGCCGAGTGGCTGCGCGACCAGTTCAGGTCGTACGGATGGGACGCGAACATCGAGGAGTTCCAGGTGCTGTTCCCCACGCCGAAGGAACGCCTCCTCGAGATGGTCGCGCCGGTGAAGTTCACGGCGAAGCTCGAAGAGCCGCCGCTCCCGCAGGATCCGACGAGCGGCCAGAAAAGCGAGCAGCTTCCGTCCTACAACGCGTACTCGGCCGACGGCGACGTCACAGCGCCGCTGGTCTATGCGAACTACGGCGTCCCGGCGGACTACGACGAGCTGGAGCGCCGCGGGATTTCCGTGAAGGGCGCGATCGTCATCGTGCGCTATGGCGGCTCGTGGCGCGGAATCAAGCCGAAGGTCGCGTACGAGCACGGCGCGGTGGGTTGCCTGATCTATTCCGACCCGAAGGACGACGGCTACTCGCAGGGAGAGGTCTATCCCAACGGTCCGTTCCGCCCGAAAGACGGCGTGCAGCGCGGCAGCGTGATGGACATGCCCGTCTATCCCGGCGATCCGCTCACTCCCGGTGTCGGCGCGACGAAGGACGCGGTGCGTCTCGACCGAAAGGACGCCACCACGATCATGAAGATCCCGGTGCTCCCCATTTCGTATGGCGACGCACAGCCGCTGCTCGCGGCGATGACCGGACTTGTGGCGCCCGAGGGATGGCGTGGTTCGCTGCCGATCACCTATCGCCTGGGCCCGGGCCCGGCGCGCGTGCACCTGAAGCTGGCGTTCGACTGGAGTCTCAAGCCGATCTACGACGTGATCGCAAAGATTCCGGGATCGCAGTATCCCGATGAGTGGGTCGTGCGCGGCAACCATCACGACGGCTGGGTGAACGGCGCGGAAGACCCGCTCTCCGGCCTCGTCCCGGAGCTCGAGGAAGCGCGCGCGATGGGCGAGCTCATGAAACAGGGATGGAAGCCGAAGCGCACGCTCGTTTACGCCGCGTGGGACGGCGAGGAGCCGGCGCTGCTCGGCTCCACCGAGTGGGTGGAGACGCATGCGAAGGAGCTCGCGCAAAAGGCGGTGCTCTACTTCAACTCGGATGGAAACGGCCGCGGCTTTTTCGGCGTGGGCGGATCGCACACGCTCGAGCGTTTCATCGGCGACGTGCAGAAGGACGTCATCGATCCCGAGACGAAGCTCACGGTGTGGAAACGGTCGCAGGCGCAGGCGATCGCGAGCGGAGACCGGAAGGCACGCGGCGAGGCGCGCGATCGCGCCGATCTGCGGATCGAAGCACTTGGCTCGGGCTCGGATTTCAGCCCGTTCCTCCAGCATGCCGGGGTTCCGACGCTCAACGGCGGGTTCGGCGGCGAGGACGGCGGCGGGATCTACCATTCGATCTACGACAGTTTCGCGTGGTACACGCGATTCAGTGATACCTCTTTCGTCTACGGCCGGGCGCTGGCACAAACGGTCGGATCAACCGTGATGCGGATGGCCGACGCCGACCTGCTCCCGTTCGAGTTCGGCAATCTCGCGGAGACGGTGCAGGGATACACCGCGGAGCTCAAGGAGCTTCACGACAACGTTGCGTCGCGGATCGCGGAGACCAACCGTCAGATCGATGACGGCATTTTTGCCGCGACGAACGATCCGCAGAATCCGCTCAAGGCGCCGAAGTCGGAGCCGCTCGCGCCGGCGCTGAACTTCGCGCCGCTCGACAACGCCGACGGATCGCTCACCCGCGCGGCGTCGCGCTACGAGAAGGCGTACGGCGCTGCGATCGCGGCCGGTGCCGATCCGATGACGTTCGCGCGATTCAACGAGATCGTCGCGCGGGCCGATCAGGCGCTTCTCGACGACAAGGGATTGCCGAAGCGGCCGTGGTACAAACATCTGCTCTACGCGCCCGGGTTGTACACGGGGTACGGCGTAAAGACGATGCCCGGAGCTCGCGAAGCGATCGAGCAGAAATCGTGGGCGGAGGCGGATATCGAGATCGGAAGAATTGCTGCCGCGGTTCAGCGGGAAACAGAACTCGTCAATCGCGCTACTGACGTGCTAGAGAAGAAAGTGCGAGTTCAGCCGTGAGCTATGAAACAAAGGGAATGAGTTGACGGTTTTCGGAGTGACGGTAGTGAACCAACTACGACGGGACCGATCGTGCGCACGATCGGTCCCGTCGTAGTTGGTTCATTACTCTACATCCGACGCCCGGTAACCCACACCTTTAGTTGCGATAACCGAAAACCGAAGACTGTCGTTACAGTCTCCTTACTGCGCCGCAGTAAGGTATTTCGAATACCACGCAATATATCGTTCGAACCGATCCCTCTGAAAACTCGGCCGCCGGATCCCATGGTACTCCCCGGGATACACGATCAGCTCCGTCTCGATCCCGAGTGATTTGAGGGCTTCGTACATCTGCTCGCCGCCCAGCACCGGCACGTTCGCGTCGAGCGCGCCACCGAGGAACAACGTCGGCGTCTTGATCCTGTCCGCGTGGAAGAACGCGGTGGAGATCTTCAGCCACTTGTCGACGTTCTTCCACGGCTGGCCGAGCTCGAGATCGTACTGCACCACGTACTGGTCGTGTCCGTACATCCCGAACACGTTCGAGACGCCGGCGCCGCTCGTCGCCGCCTTGAAGCGCGTATCCGAGGCGACGAGACAGTCGGTGAGCACTCCGCCGTAGCTCCAGCCGCCCACGCCGAGATGCTGCTCGTCGGCGACGCCCGACTTCACGAGGGCATCGACCATGCCGTGAATGTCGCGCACCTCCTTGTTGCACCAGTCGCCGGCGATCGCGATCGTGTATGCCGCACCGCGTCCCGAGCTGCCGCGATAATTCGGCGCCACCACCGCCCAGCCGCGTGCCGCGAGCAGCTCCTTCTCGAAATCGAACTGGAATGCGTCCTGCCCCGCGGGACCGCCGTGCACGCGAACTATCATCGGCAGTTTTCGGCCGGCCACGGCGCCGGCGGGGAGCCGCAGGATTCCGTGCACCTCGGTTAAGTCGTCACTCTTCGAGACCACGGGCTCGACGGTCGAGAGCGAAACTTCGTCGAGCCACGCGTT
The DNA here is from genome assembly GCA_017881585.1 of Gemmatimonadaceae bacterium. Lineage (GTDB taxonomy): Bacteria > Gemmatimonadota > Gemmatimonadetes > Gemmatimonadales > Gemmatimonadaceae > Fen-1231. The sequence continues at coordinate 44,526 of JADGQS010000002.1, forward strand.
GTGATGCGTGAGCTGCCGCGTGGTGCCGTTTGATTCCACCGCGAACAGTTCGCCCGGCTCGCTCGGTGAGGACCCGAGCGCCGCAATGCCGCCGTCGGCGCCCTCTGAAAAGGCGTTGATCACGGGAACGGAACTCGTGATGCGGTCGACTCCCGATCCGTCCACGCGAACGCGAACGAGATACTGGTGCTGGTCGTCCACCACCGTGCCGACGATGCTCTTGCCGTCACGGGACCAGCGCGAACCGCTGACCATGCGGTCGAGCGACGTGGCAAGCAGGCGCGGCCCGCCGCCGTTGGGCGAAACGACCGCCACCGTGCCGAACCCGCCGCCGTAGCCGAAGTACTTCGGCTCCTGTCCCTGCCGGTACGCGACGAGCGAACCGTCGGGGCTCCAGGAGAGCGGTCCCTCGTCGTTCCCCTGGAACGTCGTGAGCCGCCTCGGGTCAGCACCCGCGCGCGCCTCCACGACGTAGACATCGCCGTTGTCGTAGCGCTCGGCATCCGGTTCGCGCTGGCTCACGAAGGCGAGCCACTTGCCATCGGGCGACCACGCGGGCGCGCCGTCGTCCGTGTCGCCGCGCGTGATCTGGTCCGCCTTTCGCGTGGCGAGGTCGAACACGTAGAGATGCGCGCGCTGAGTGCCGATGAAGCCCTGGCCGTCCTGCTTGAAGTGGTACTTGTCCACGACGATCGGCTTCGGCTTCGCGTTCGCCGAATCCGCGGTGGGGTCCGGATCGCTCACCACGAGCGCGAGACGCTTGCCGTCCGGCGCCCACGCGAGCGACGACACGCCGCCCTTGATGTCGGAAATGCGCTCGGCCTCACCGCCCGCGCGATTCAGCAGCCAGATCTGCGATCCTTTGGAGCCCTGGCGCGACGAGAGGAACGCGAGCTGCTTGCCGTCGGGACTCCATCGCGGCGACGTCTCCGATTCGTCGCTGGACGTGATGCGCACCGACGTCGCCCCGTCCCAGCTCGTCCACCAGATGTCGCTGTCGCCGCGATCCTTCACGGAATCGACGCGCGTCACCGTGTACGCCACCCACGCGCCGTCGGGCGAACGCTGCGGATCGCCTACCGTTCTCAAGCGGTAGAAGTCCGCGATCTGCAGCGGGCGTTTTGCGGGCGCTTGGGCGAGGGCGGCGCCCGAAACCATCGCCGTTGCGAACGCGGCGAGAACGAAACGAGGTATCACGGCGTCACCGGCTGCGCGCCCGCCTTCTTGAGCGCGGCGTTGAGCGCGGGCACGTCGGTGTTCACGATCGCTTCCCATCTGGCTTTCAGCGCCGCGTATGTCTTGAGCTTCTCGTTCGCTGCGTTCACCGCTGCTGCCGTGGGCGCTTCGTCCGCTTCCTGGATCGCGTTCAACGGCGCCGCAAACTCGGCCGTGATGCTGCCGAACGAAGCCGGCGCCGGCGGTCCGCCGCGGCCTCCGCGTCCGCCGCCTCCACCACCACCGCCGCGGCCGCCGCGTCCGGTGTTCTCCGGTCCGGCGAGCTCCGCGAGTTTCTTGTCGAGCGCGGTGAGCAGGTCGCTCGCCGCGCCGGCCTGCGCCTTGCGATCCGCGAGCTGCGCGCGAAGAGCGCGCACCTTCGCCGCGTTCGCCGGCGACTCGAACGTCGCATCGTACAGCGCGAGCGAGAGCGAATACTGCTGCTGCATCGCGGCTGCCGTTGCCTTGATTCGCGGATCCATCCGCACGGTGAACGCCTGCGAATAGCTCTTGCCGTCGACCGTCAGCTTCGCTGTGTACTGGCCCGGATGCGCCCAGATCCCCTCGGGTTCGCACTTGGTGTTGTGCGGGGTCGCGGAAATCGGGAGCGAGCATTCGCCGGCCGGCGCGATGAAATGGAGATCCCACGCGTAGCGCTGAAGGCCGCTCTTCGTCGACAGCACCTGCGGTGCACGGAACCAGTACGATGGCCAGTTGCCGACGTCCTTCACCGGTTCGGCTGCATCGGTGCTCGAGAACCTGCGCAGCACGCGCCCCGCCGGCGTGAGAATCTCGAGCGAGACCGGCCCGGATGCATCACGCTTCAGGTAGTAGTCGATCACCGCGCCGTCCGGCGGATTCTCGGCGTACGGCTCGTCGGGCGGCACGGGCGTGTCGGTGTACATGCTGTACCGCACACGCGTCGCCGTCGCCGGTTTGAAGAGCGTGACGTCGCTCCCGGCCGCGGCCTCACTCCACTGCCGCAGCGCCGAGATGTCGTCCAGGATCCAGAACCCGCGTCCGTGCGTGCCGACCGCCACGTCCTCGTCCTTGATGATGAGGTCGCGAATCGACGTCGCCGGCATGTTGAGCCGCAGCGAGTGCCAGTGATCGCCGTCGTCGAGCGAGAACCAGACCTGCGTCTCGCTGCCGGCGAAGAGAAGCCCTTTGCGCTTCGTGTCTTCCCTCACGACGTTGATCGTCGCGCCGCTGTCGATGCCGGTGACGATCTCCTTCCACGTCTTGCCGCCGTCCCTCGTGCGGAAGATGTGCGGACGCAGGTCGTCGAGATGGAAGGTGTTGATCGCCGCGTACGCGACGTTCGCATCGGAGTGCGACGCGTCCATGATCGAGACCTTCGCCCACGGGCCGATCTCCGGTGGCGTCACGTTCTTCCAGCTCTTGCCGCCGTCGCGCGTGACCTGAATCAGGCCGTCGTCGGTGCCGGCCCAGAGCGTGTTGCTGTCCACGGGACTCGGCGCGAGCGTGTAGATCACCCCGCGGCGCGTCACGGCCGCGGCGGGCGTGCCCGCATATTGTCCGACGTTCTTCGGGACCGCCCACGTCTCGCGGCTCAGATCCGGACTGATGCTTTTCCAATGCGCGCCCGCGTCGGTAGTCTGCCAGACGCGGTTCGTGCCAAGATAGAGCTTGCGTGGATTGATAGACGAGAAGAGCACCGGTGCCGTCCGCACGTGGCGGAACAGCGTGTCCGGTCCACCGCCGCCGCCACCGCGTCCAGTGCCGGCACTCGGGCCCACCGGCTGCACCTGTCCGGTGAGGCGGTTGAAGCGCGTCACCGACGCGCCGCCGTACACCAGATCCGGGTTGAGCGGATCGGGTGCGGCGTAGCCGTACTCGTCGACGCCCACCGGATGGAACTCGCGATATCCGATGGTGCCGTCGTTGCCGCGGCTCGACACGCAGCCTGATCCCGAGTCCTGCTGCCCGCTGCAGAGGCGATAGGGAAACGCATTGTCCGCCGCGACGTGGTAGAACGCCGCCGTCGGCTGGTTGAACCACGAACTCCAGGTGAGCCCGTCGTTCACGGTGATCACGCCGCCCTGGTCGGAAACGAGCAGCAGGATGTTCGGGTCGTTCGGGTTGATCCAGTAGCGCTGGTAATCGTCGCCGCCGGGCGCGCCGCGATGCGCGGTCCACGTCTTGCCGGCGTCGACGGATTTCCACGCGACCGTGTTGGCCACGTAGAGAATGTCCGCATTCTTCGGATTGACCGTGATCGCCGCCTCGTCGTCGGTCTTGCCCGCGATGCGATTGTCCGTGTTCACGACGTGCCAGTTCTCACCAGCGTCGTCCGAGCGATACAGGGCGGCCGGGCTGGCCGCCACAGCCACGTACAACCGCTTCGGCTCGCTTGGACTCACCGCGATCTGGATGCGGCCGAGTCCCTGAGCCACTGACGGCAGGCCGTTGGTCAGCTGCTTCCATGTGACACCCCCATCGATGCTCTTGAAGAGTCCACTGTTCGTTCCGCTGAAGGCGCCGTTCTCCCACGGTCCGTACTGGTGCGACCAGAGCGCGGCGTACACGGTGTTCGGGTCGTTCGGCGCGAGCACGACGTCCGCTCCGCCGGTGTAGTCATCCTTGAACAGCACTTTCTGGAAAGTCTTCCCGCCGTCGGTCGAGCGGAAAATTCCGCGTTCGGAATTCGGCCCGTACGGATGGCCGAGCGCCGCAACGAACAGGCGTTCAGGATTCGCGGGATCGATCGCGATGCGCGGGATCTGCTGTGTGTCGCGCAGTCCGAGATGCGTCCACGTCTTGCCGGCGTCCGCGGACTTGTACATGCCGTCGCCCGTCGCGAGATCGGGGCGGTGCAGTCCCTCTCCCGCTCCCACGTAGATGACGTTCGGATTCGAGATCGAGACGTCGATCGCGCCGATCGAGCCCGACGGCTGCTCGTCGAAGATCGGCGTCCACACGCGGCCGTAGTCGGTGGTCTTCCAGACACCGCCGCCCACCATGCCGATGTAGAACACGTTCGGCTGGCTCGGAACTCCGACCGCGGCCTTCGTGCGTCCGCCGCGGAACGGTCCGATGTTTCGCCAGCGGAGCGCGACATTGCCGGGATCGAAGGTGGACTGCGCCGTGAGTGTGCAGGCGAAGGGGAGCGCCGACGATGCGGCGACGAGCGCGAGGAGCAGGGCGAAGCGGCGGGGGACGGACACGATGACCCTCTGGCAGACGTGAACCCCCAATCTGCATTCGGCGCTCAACCAGAGTAAGTGAACGATGCCCGGCCTACTACCAACAACCAACGACCAATCACCGATTACCCCCCGCACCAACTTCGACGTCGAACGCCGCCGACCGAACCGCGCCCGAGCGCCTGAACTGCACCCACACCCGGTACCGCCCCGTTTTCGGAAACGCCCACGGAAACTCGAATTCACCAGGCATCGCGCCAGCCATCACCGGCATCGTCCCAATGGAAGGAGTCGTTCCCATCGGGTGAAGATGCACGTACACGCCGCCGTCGCTGCGCACCACCACCGCGTGCGCCGCCATCCCCATGTACGGCTCGACGGAGAGCGGCGCGCCGCTCGCGTCGCGAAGCGTGAAGTGCAGTCCGGCGTCGCCGCCGGCGACGTGTGCTCCGTTCGCACCGTCCCAGGAGAGCGTCGAGCCGTCGTCGAAGCGCGACGGCGTTCTCACGCCGTTCCCCACGAAGATCGCATCGTCCGCATCGCTGGGCTTCCACGCCATCGCCGGCGCCTCGCTGAGCCTCACCGACTGCACCATCGTTTCCGCAAATCCGTTTTCGTGCACGGCGTCGGCGAAGACGAAGTAGTCGCCGGACGGAAGAAAGGGCAGCGCCGCTTCGAACGTGAGCGAGTCGATCGCGACCGGATGCAGGTGCGCGAGCGCGCCAAGTCCGTCCTTCTTCACGAGAAAGAGGTGCAGCAGCTTGCCGTGGTCCGGAATCAGCGGAATCCACGATCGCTGCGCCGCCACAGCCGGGTCGATCGCGAATCGCAGGATGCGCGTGTGCGGCTCGGTGCGACCGGGCCGGGCCGTGCGGCCGCCACGGGCACTCGTATCGTCGCGCACCGTCACGCGGGCAACGGTGGGACGAAACACCGCGGCGGCGTACGCGCGGTCCTCTACCATCCACCAGATGCGCCCGCCCGCGAGGATGACGACGATGATCGCCGCGCCGCCCCACCGCACGCGACGCGCACGCCGGCGCACGTCGTCTCCCGGCGCCTCGCCGGGCGACAGCGTCGCCTCTCCCGCGGCGGCGCCGATGATCGTGAGCATCCCCGCCACGAGAAACACTCCCACAGCGGCGAGCGCGACGGCCATCGTGCGGTTCATCGTGAGCACGCCCTGCGCAACGGCTGTGTATGGCACCGTGGCCGTGCCGCTTCCGCCGGCTCCGTCGACGTGCACGATCACGGCATAGGATCCCTGCCGCATCACCCAAAGCTGGAGTGTCCACAGGGTCGAGTCGCCGGGTACGCGCGTGGCGTCGTCGGGCGGCGGTGCGTTCTTCTCGCCGGCCCCCCACGACCGTGCCGTCGCCGTTACCCGCCGCACGCCGCCGCCGGTGACGCGCACGATGATCTCCGCGCGTGCCGGGATCACCGCCGGACTGCGGATGATGACGCGCACGGGATACGGTCCTGCTTTTCCCTCGAAGTACGCGTCGGGGCTTCCGACGTGCGCGGCGCAGACGATCGAGAGCGCGAGCGCGCCGGAGACTATCAGGGTGCGGCGCGTGACGCTGCGGACGATCGTTTCCCGAGAGCAGATGCGGCCGGACCGCATCAGCGCCTCACTCGCGACATCCAGCCGCCCCATGCGAGCCCGACGCGACTCGCGATCGTTCCCGCCGCGATGGCGATCATGAGACCGGGCACGATCGAAACGAACGGCGGATCGTCGACGCCGGCACTCACGCGCTCGGTGGGCCAGAACCGGTGCTCCCACGGTCCCAGGCGCGTGGAGTACGGCCATTCATGGCCGTGAAAGAGCCAGTTATGCGAATTGCCGTGCACCATGAACGTCGCCATCGGCCACTGCGCCGCGCAGAGCAGCACGACGAAGGTGGCGCCGAGCGCGAGCGAGAGGAGCCACGGATCGACGCCGGAGAGCCGCCGCCGCACGAGATCCATGCCGAACGCCGGAATGACGAGCAGGACCGGAAAGTAGGGCGGCCAGAGATACGTTCGCGGATTCCAGATCGGCGCGAGCCGTGGCACGGCGCTCACGTGCGGAAGGATCTGTCCTATCGCGAGCCAGAGAAGCATGCACACGAGCGCCGCGGCCGTCGCGGGATACGTGAGCCGTCCGGCGCGCGAATACCCCGCGAGCAGGAGCGGAAAGACGCCCGCCCACACGACGTAGAACACCGGAGAGTGCTGTTCGTTGGGCCACGAGTACTCGATCGTCCCGCAGGCGAAAATGAACGCGACGACTCCGCCGGCGCACGCATAGAGCCATGCGTCGCGCACGGTGTCACGCTTGGCGGACCGGTTCTGCGCCGACGCCGTCAGCGCGAGCGCACCGACGACGATGCCGAGCATCCCCCAGAACAGCACCATGTGCGGCGGGCTCACGATCTTCACGTCGAGGCCGTACGCGTTGTGCCACCAGTCGTCGAACGGCGCCGATGCGAGCATCGCGAACGTGCCCCAGATGGTGATCCACGCGCCGATCGGTCCGCGGAATCCCCAGAAGTGCACGCTCGCGGAATCGTCACCGCGGACGAAGGTCGTGTGCAGCACGATGTAGCCGCAGGCGAGGCCGGCGCAGATCGCGCTTACGTACTCCAGCACGTGCGGTGGCGTCCAGATCGTGTCGCGTCCCACCGTCATGTGCCACGAGATGTCCCACAGCAGCCCGACGACGATCCCGGCCGCGCACGCCACAATGGTGCCGATGAACCACGTCGGGATCGCGGGTGCGGCCCGTGCCGGGGCATGGGTTATGGTGCCGCTCACCCGTCGCTCGTCACCGTAGTTCCCCGTCGCTCGTCACCGTAGTTCCCCGTCGCTCGTCACCGTAGTTCCCCGTTGGAAGTGAGGGCCCGCACCTCTTCAGCTCTGCTACTTCACAAAGATCCGCTTCGGGATCATCACGTGCACGCCCACCGGCCCGTCGACGAGCTGCGTGATGTCCACGTCGCAGGCCGTGCTGACGAGCATGTACGCGTCGTCCTTGTTCATGCCCTTCATCGTGACGAGAAACTCGATGGCCTGCCGCACCGCGGTCTTGGTCGCGACGACCAGATCCTTGTCTATTCCCATGGCAATCCAGTGCGTCGGCGTCTCCCCGCGCGGCCAGGTGAGCTTGAGGTCCTTGCGCACGATCAGTTGAAAGCGTCCGATGAGTGATGTCTCGAGCGCGGTGATGTCCACCTCGCCGTTCCCCTGACCGGCGTGCCCGTCGCCGATCTCGAGCAGCGCGCCCTTCGTATGCACCGGAATGAAGAGCGTCGTGCCCGCCACGAGCTCCTTGTTGTCGAGGTTGCCCGCGTAAATGCCTGGCGGCGCGCTCGACACTTTCCCCATTGAGGCCGGCGGCGCGACGCCGATCGACCCGAAGAACGGATGCAGCGGGATGTCGATCCCGTCGGCGAAGTGCGCCAGCATGGTCTTCTTGTCGAGCGGGATGATCTTCGTTTTCGCGTAGCCGTAGTCCTCGGGGATGAATCCGCTGCGTCCGCCGAACGAGTTGTAGGCGTACGGGATCGCGAGGTCGACCTGCCTGATTCGCACCTCGAGCACGTCGCCGGAGTCGGCGCCCTCCACATAGATCGGTCCCGTGAGAATGTGCCCACCGGGTCCCTTGACCTTCACCGAGTCGGTGATCGCGCGCAGAGCCGGCTCTACGTCCGCCGGCTTCACGCCGGCCGCCTCGAGTCGCGCCGGACTGGACGTGAGCAGCGTGCTCACTTCCACCAAGTCGCCTGACCGAACGCGGAGCACGGGCGTCGCCGCGGCGTCGTAGTATCCCCAGGCGACGGTCTTCGGCGACGCCAGCAGCCGGTGCTGCACCTCGATCTTCCCGTACGCCGGTGCTTCGTTCGGAGGCGCGGCCGGAGCTGACGCGCATGCCATCGCCGCGCACCCGGCGACGGAGAAATAAATCAGGTTGAGTTTCATTTGCCGGTGCACGCCGCTGGCGTGAGTTCGAGGTCCGCGAGATAAACGGAGGCGGGCCCGGTCGGCCTCGACCCCGGATCGAAAGTCACCATCAAGTCCAGCTCGGCCGCCCGGAACGTGAGCGGCGCCGCGCGCGCGAGCGTGCACGCGAGCGACTTGCGCAGTTCCTCGGCTTCGTGCTCTGTCATCGGCTTCGCGTGGATCGTGGCCATCGCGGACACGACCCACACCGTGTCGGTTCCTTGCACCGCGAATCCCGGCGCGAGGATCAGCTTGCTCGCCTTCCTCGTGGCGAGCGCCACGGCCCGCGCCTTCATGAGTTCCATCGATCGCTGGCCAATTACACGGGACCACGGATACACCCGCATGAACCAGAGCGCGATCAGCACACAGAGGAACGCCATCCAGGCGAAGTGCGTTGGGCCGAACGATCCGGTTTCGGGAACGGCCCCCGTGTGCTCTCTCCGCACCACGAACGAACCGGCCGCCAAGTCGTGCAGCGACTGATGGCTGATGCGATTCGCGACGACGAAGTACGAATCGACGACCACCACGCACAGGATCGGCACGCAGATCGCGAACGCCGGCCCGGTCTGCAACGGAAGCCCGCGCTCGAACCCGATCGCGAGGAACGCGAGCGGAAGCGCGATGCCGATCGACATGAACCAGCGCACCGCCGCGGCCGACACGGAGAGCGGCTGCCCGAGCGCGTCGACCACGCGGATGCCGAGCACGAACTTTCCGATCGAGTATCCGTCGCCGGCCCCGGTGTAGCTCACGATGAAGTAGAACGACACGAGTGCCGTGACCACGGCGTCACCGGCGCGGCCGGGCGCGTTCGCGAGCAGTCGCGAGATGATCAGCGACGGGATCGTGATGACGACGAGATCGAGCATGTTCGCGAGGAACCGCGCCCCGAGCGACGCGAACACTCTCGGGCGTTCGGCTGCAAGATCCCCGGCGCTCGTCACGCGGTCAGCTCCGCTCGCGGATGAAGAAGATGTAGTCCGTGGCTTGCGGCGCGCCGCCCTCGCCTCGCACGATGCGCGCCACCTGCCCGCGATGGTACGCGCCGTGCAGCGCGACGTGCAGCAGGATGTCTTCGACCGTGTTCACGAATTCGTCGCCCTTCGAGTTGCGATAGCGAACCCGTCGTTCGAGTTCATTCGTCGAAAGTGTCTCAGCCAGGAGTGCGAAGCCGGAGTGGTTCTTCGCGCCGAGCGCCGCGCACTGGTCGAGGTCGAGTGCGGGCCAGGCGGAGAACTCCGGTTCGCGCTCTTCGATTCGCGAGAGCCACACGTGCTCGGCGGCCAGCAGGTGCCCGTAGAGCCGGAGCGCATCGAGCGGCGCGGCGTGCATCGCGCGGAGGGCGTTCAGCGTGCGTGCGTCGGCCCACACCATATGGTCGTAGAGCCGCCGGATATGCGCCGTCATGACGAGCGACTCTCCTGTGACAAGCTTTACCTATCGGGTCACGGCCAATCTCGCGCGCGCCGCGCGGCCGCGCTACGCCCGGTCGCGCCGGACCACGAGTTTCTTTCCCTTGATCGACGTCGCGTTGAGCGCGGCGATCACGTGGTCCACGATGTCCTTCGGCACGAGCACCGTCGAATGACGCTCGGCGATCTGGATGGATCCGATCGACTCCGGGCTGAGTTTGGCCTCATTGACGATCGCGCCGACGATGTCGCCGGGCCTGATCTTCAGCTTGCGGCCGCCGCCGATGTAAATGCCGGCCAGCTCGCCCGGGCGGCTACGCGAGCTCCCCGGCTTCGGAGGGCGCGACCGCTCGAGCGACGCGCGCGGGCCCGCGGAGCGCGCGCTCGATCCCGGGCGTTCCGCCGCCGAGGGAATCTCCGCTTCCTCTTTCTCGCCCGCTGGCGACTCCGCGCGCTTCACCGCCGCCGCCGCCACGTCCAGCAGGCTGAATTCCTCCGCGAGCGACTCGACGATGGCGCGGAACGGGTCGAGTCCGCCCGCGATGATCGCTTCCCGCAGCGCGGCACGCGTCACCTCGAGGCGCCGCTCGCGCAGGTCGGCCACCGTGGGCACCGCCGCGATTTCGATCTTCTGCTTCGTGAGCAACTCGATGTTGCGGAGCATGCGCTGTTCACGGGGCTCCGCGAAGGTGATCGCCACACCGGCGCGCCCCGCGCGCCCCGTGCGCCCGATGCGATGCACGTACGACTCGGCAGCGACCGGCACGTCGTAGTTCACCACGTGCGACACGTGCTGCACGTCGAGGCCGCGCGCGGCGACGTCGGTCGCGATGAGCAGGTCGGTCTTGTTCGCGCGGAACTTCTTCATCACGCGATCGCGCTGCTCCTGGTTGAGCCCGCCGTGCAGCGCCTCCGCGCGATACCCGTGCGCGTTGAGCGTCTCCGTGAGCTCGTCCACCTCCGTGCGCGTGCGGCAGAAGACGATGGTCGAAACCGGCTGCTCGACGTCGAGCACGCGGCTGAGCGCCGCCATCTTGTTCGCGCGGGCCACGATGTACGCCACCTGGCGCACCTTCGCGAGCGTTCCCGCCGCCACGGGCTCTCGCTCGATGCGAATCGTCGTCGGCTTGCGCAGGTGCTTCGCGGCGATCGCGGAGATGCGCGGGGGCAGCGTCGCCGAGAAGAGCGCGGTCTGCCGCTCGGGCGGTGTGGCGGAAAGAATCGCCTCGAGATCCTCGGCGAACCCCATGTCGAGCATTTCGTCGGCTTCGTCGAGCACGACCATCTTCACGGCCGCCAGGTGGAGCGTGCGACGCCGGATGTGGTCGAGCGCGCGGCCCGGCGTGGCCACGACGACGTCCACGCCGCGCTTGAGCGTGCGAATCTGGCCCTCCATCGACGCACCGCCGTAGATCGGCACTGCGATCACGCCCAGCGGCTTCCCGTACTTGTGGACCGCCTCGGCCACCTGCATCGCGAGCTCGCGCGTCGGCACGAGAACCAGCGCCGCGGTGCGTTCGCGCGTAGGAGCATTGGGGGCGACGAGATGCAGCAACGGCAGCGCGAACGCGGCGGTCTTTCCCGTTCCCGTGGCGGCCTGGGCAAGCACATCGTGCCCCTCGAGCAGCAGAGGAATGGCGGCGCGCTGGATGGGCGTCGGCTCTTCGTACCCGAGCGCTGTGAGCGAGGCGAGGAGCCGTTCGTCGAGTCCGAGAGTCGAGAACCCAGCGGTAGATTGTGAGTTCTCAGTGCGTGGCGTCATGCAGGAAACATACCCGATCAGCGGGGTGGGGCGCTGGCGCACGCCGTTCCCCCACCGCAATTTCGAAATGTCCCGATCCAACCTGTCGCCTGGAGACACCGATGGCCCCCACCTTCCCGTCCGTCGATAACGCCACTTTGAAGGCACTGCGCAAAGGTGATACGAGTGCCCTCGAACGCATTCACCGCGCCGCCTATGCCGCCGTCCTCGCCGAGGCCAGCCATCAGAGCGGCGACACCAGCTTCGGGCCGCCCGTCGCCGAACTCGCGATGCTCACGGTTTGGGAGGCTCGCGCGAACATCGAGAACGCCGAGGAGCTCGAGGACGCGATCCATGCCGCCGTGCGCGGCGGCGTGACTCGCGAGCAGCGCCGGCGTGCGGCGCACAAGGACGGGGGAACACCGTCGGCCGCGGGCACGGTGGACTCGACCTGGACGCACATCAAGGCCGAGATCGCCAAGATGCCGGCCACTCCGGGAGCCCGGAAGCACTCGGAACCCAAGCATCACGTCGAGAAAGTGAATGCCGACGGCGGGCGCGGTGTCATGATCGCGGTCGGCGTCCTGCTGCTCGGCGCGGCGGCGGTCGGCGGCTGGTTCGTGCTGCAATCCGGTGCGCACGGCCAGGCCACCTCATCGTACACCCTCCCCGACGCGAAGAACGTGACGGTGACGGTCGGCCAGCGTGGCAACCTTCCGCTCGGCCCGGGCGACACGGCCGCGATCGGATCCGACAGCAGGATCACGGTCGGCGGCGATTACGGAACCAAGGTTCGCGCGGTGAGAGTGGATGGGAGCGCCAACTTCCGTGTGTCGACCGGCGTGCACTTCGAGGTGAACGCGAAGGATGTGTCGATCGGCACGACGAGCGGGTCGTTCGCCGTTCGCGCGTACAAGGACGATCCCGCGATCATCGTGCGCGTGAAGGAAGGCGACGTGAAGGTCGACAGCCCGAAGGAATCAAAGACGATCTCCGCCGGAAAGTCGATTGCCGTAGCGAAGGACGGCACGATGTCGGAGCCCGCGCCCGCAGAGGTCGATCAGGCGCTTGGCTGGACGGAGGGCAAGGTCGATTTTACGAACACGCCGCTGAAGGTCGTGATGGCCGAGATGGCGCGCTGGTACGATCTCCCGGTGACGACGAAGGATACGTCGCTGTACTCGCGGCCGGTCACGATGGCCGTGGCGCTCGACTCGAAGAAGGACGCGATCGCGGCGCTGGAGCAGAGCGCATCGGTGAAGTTCACCTACGATAAGGATTCGAAGCCGGTGCTGCAGGACGCGCCCAAGAAGGCCGGGAAGCCGGCCAAGGCGGCGAAGGCGGCGCCCGCGAAGAAGAAGGGGAAGTAGCGTCGGCAAGGAGCGACGAACACGGCCACCGCGAGTTAACGGTTCTTCGTGCGTTGGTTGTTGGTTAACGAATTTGCCCTGACCACGAACCGCGTCGCGCGGCTCCGTGCCAGGGCAAATTCGTTAACTAATGACCAACGACCAATAACAACTAACCCTCAGCATCAGATCAACGAGAAGTCCTACCCCTGCCGCTTTCTCCGCAGATCCCTGAACCGGATCATCTGCCTCTCCTGCTCATCGTTCAGCAGTGGCGTTCTGTGTACAGCTCACGGCGATAGCCCAGGCCCGGCCCGGCAAGGACGCGAAATGCCTGGCGGAGATGGCGCTCGCTCGTCTACTGCACGACATTTACCGAATACGAGTTGTGATATACGCCGTCCAACACGAGCGAGCCGTTCTTCGCGTAGTGGAACAGGTTCGCGACCCCCGCGTTCGCAACGCCCGTATTGACCGCGATCGTCCAGTTCGTGCAAGAGGTTCCCGCTGCGGAGTTGCACGTAACCATCGCGCGGCCGGTGCCAGTCCAGTTCGGGCTCATGACGAGTTTGTGTTTCGTCTGGCCGCTCGAGAAATCGACGCCGAACGAACAGTTGCCATTCACCGCGCCGACGGCCATCGTCAGCAAACTGACTTGCGCGTTGGCGGCGTTGTAGCAGCCAGTGTACACCTCGACGTTCGACGAGTAGCTGCCGTCCGGCACGGGGATCCCCTGCGACGCAAGTGTCAGCCGAACCGTTCGCGCCGACTGGCTGCCGAGGTACAGCTGCCAGCCACCGTCAGCTCCGATGTGGCTCGTGATGTTGTTGACCGCGGTGTAGGTTGCCGACGTCGAACCGTTGAAGTCGTCGCTGCGCGTGAGCAATGCGGCGCCAGACGCGTCGGCGTCGTACAATATCGAGGTGACGTTCGGGGTCGGAGGCGGTGGCGGCGACGACCTCGACTCCAGAATTGTCCCCGGCGCGACTCGCACGGACGTCGGGGTGGTGGTCTGGTCGCCGCAGGCGGCGAGGATCAAGGAAGCGGCCAGAACTGCAGTGCAGGCAGAACGCGACATCGCATGGCTCCAGGAGGGTTGTGAGGAACGCATTCTACAGGCGCGCGGTCATCGCCCGGTCAGGCACGGTCAAACGCATGCTGCAGAACACGTTGCAGGTCCGTAATCGAGTGGCTGCGAACGCGCCGCGGAGACGCGGGGGCCGCCGCATTCGATGCCGGCCATGCTGACGCTCATAACGCTCGGCGGGCTGACCGTCCGCGGTGAGAGTGCGCCGCCCGACACGTCACGCGTGCGGAAGCCGCTCGCGCTTCTCGCTGTCGTGGCGGCCGGCACCACTGCCGGCATCAGTCGAGACCGACTCCAGGCGCTCTTCTGGCCGGAAAGCGATGCGGAACGCGCGCGTGGCGGATTGAAGCAGGCACTCTACGCCATCCGCCAAACGCTCAGCGTCGACCCATTCTCTCCTCACGCCTCGAACGTCGTCCTCGATCGAGCGGTGTTGTCGGCCGATTTCACGCAGTTCGAGGGCCACGTGCGAGCCGGCGAGCTGGACGCCGCAGTCGCTCTCTACAACGGGCCCTTTCTCGACGGCGTGTATCTCAAGGATGTTCCCGAATTCGAGCGATGGGTGGAGACCGAGCGCTCGCGACTCGCCGGAATGTGCGGACGGGCGCTGGAACTGCTCGCGGCGGGCGCGGCGGAACGGCAGGACTTCTCCGCGGCCGTCGATTGGCGTAGACGACGCGTGGAAATCGACCGGTTGGATGGACGTTCGGAGCTTCTGTATATGGAGGCGCTCGCCGCGGCCGGCGATCCCGAAACGGCGATTCGTCACGCGAGCATTCACTGCAAACTGGTCCGCGCCGAGCTCGACGAAGAGCCAGATGAAGAAGTCCTCGAGCTCGCCGAGCAGTTGCGCGTGCTGCCGGCGCGGACGCCGGCCAAGCCGATGACTCGTATGCCGGTCCCGGATGACAACGCCGCCGCGCCTCCAACGACAACAGGGGAGATCGCGGACGCGCGACTCGCAACGCCACTCGCGGCTCTCCCACGACTGCGTTCGCGCTCCGTCGCGATGGCGCTGGTCGTAGCCGCTTTAGCGTTTGCCGCCTATGTCGCGATTCGAGTCCGATACCCGCCTGTCATTCCCGGAACGACCGCGCTCGTGGTGCAAGCGCCGGCGGGCGATACGGCGTTGTCACGCCTCGCCAGCCTGTCTCGCGGTCAGCTGTCGTTGCAGATTTCGCGTTTCGCGCCGATGCTGTTGCTTCGACCGAGCCCGGATCAGCCGGCGCGCGACGACCGCGATCCGATCTCCCTCGCGCGATCATCTCGCGCGGAGCACGTCGTTCTTGCACGTTTTCGCCGAGCGGGCGAGCGCGTCGTCGTCGAGCTGCAGTTGCTGGATACTCAAAGCGGTCACGTGTTGCTCCAAGCTGAAATAACGTCGGCTCCAGCAGCGACCGCGGACTCGCTCGTGGGGTGGTTGCCCGAACGGGCGATCGGCATGGTGAGGGTATTCTCCGACAGCGCCGTCGGTCCGTGGCTTCGCGCGGGCGCGAATCCGCCGACGCTGGCCGCATTTGAGGAGTTTGCCCGCGGCTTGGACGTTGTCCGTGGCACGAGTCGCGCCGTCCCGGAGTTTGTAGGAAGCGCCGCGGCGTTTCACGGGACGGCGGTTGGCTGGGAGCAGGAGGTCGCACAGGAAGCCGCGGTCGCCGTCGAACACTTCGCACGCGCGGCGCGACTCGATACCTCGTTTATCGCGGCGAAGATCTGGTTGATCGATCAGGCCGATCGGCTGCCGAACGGACGAGGGCTCGTCGACTCCGTCGTGTCGGAAGCGATGCGGCAGCGGGGACGACTTTCGGAGTACGACCGGCTGTATCTGGACAGAGAATTGGCGCATGTACGCGGTGACGTCGATGCGGTGTACGGCCTCTCCAAGCGCCTTCTTGCGCTGGCGCCCGACGCGGCCGACGCGCAGGTCGGGTATGTCGACGCAAGCATGGCCGCGCGTCACTACGGTGCGGCGCTCGCCGAACTGCAGGCGATCGATCGTTCGCGCGGCGCTCTCGCCGGAATCTCCATGCTCGACAAGTGGGAACTCGAGGCGCATCACGTTCGCGGCGAGTTCGACGCGGAGCTGACGGTTTGGCGGGCCATGGCCGCGAAGCATCCAGACGACTACTTCGTATGCGTGCTCGGCATGGCGCCGTACGCCGCGCGCGGAATGGAGACGCAGGTCGACTCGCTTGCGGATGCCTGCGCGAGGATGGGTGACGGCCCTGGATTGATTCCACTTCGATCCCTCGTCGATTTTGCGTTGCCGGAGTATCTGGCGCACGGCTATCCGGCGGCGGCCAGGCGTGCGCTGGAGCGAGTCACGCCTCGGTTCGTCGAGCTGGGAAAGACGCAGGCGCCGAAGCGCATGGCACTCGGCGCCAAGCAGACAGCCATGGCCGATTGGGCGGCAGCGCGCCGCAGCTACACGCCGCCACCGGGAATGGAGAGCGATTATTTCTTCGTGACGAACGGCGTCATCGCAGTCCACCTTGGTGACACTCTGGCCGTGAATCGCACGCGCCGCGCGATCGCCGGCTGGGCGCAGACGCGCTACACGCACGGGGCGGACGCTGCCGCCGAAGGGCTTCTGGCGCTGGCGGCGGGAGACACGAGCTATGCGATCGGTGATCTCCGCGTCGCCATGCGCCTCGGTGCGAGCCCGGAGCGCGACGATTGGTATCACGACATTCGGCTCACGGCGCTGCGCGCAAATCCACGCTTTAAGGCGATTCTCGCCGAGCAACCATGACGAACGAGCCCTGGCATCGAGCGCATTCGAGCGACTCGTCGCCAGGGCTAATCACCGATTACCAATGACCAACGGCCTATTACTCGCCGTATCAGGTCAACAAGAGATCCGTTTCTCTTATCTGCCTTTCCGCCTCAGATCCTTGAACCGAATCATGTGCCTCTGCTGCTCATCGTACAGCGTCAACCCCAGCGCCCGAACCCCCTTCCGGATCGTCATCACCGGCGCCTCGTGGAAGATCGGGTTCTCGTCGTGCGCCCGCTGCAGCATGTAATTCGGAATGCGCGGCCCGAGATGATGCACGTGGTGCAGTCCGATGCTCCCGGTGAACCACTGGAGCACCCTCGGCAACCGCAGATATGAGCTCCCCTGGACCGCGGCCGTCGCGTAGTCCCAGTTCTCGTGCGATTCCCAGTACGCGTCCTCGAACTGGTGCTGCACGTAGAACAGCCATACGCCCGCCATCGTCGCGAGATAGTACGCCGGCAGGTAGATGACCAGCAGCGACTGCGCGCCCGCGGCGAGTATCAGCGTCGCGATGAGCCCGCCGATTGCCACGTTCGTCATCCACACGTTCCAAAGCTGCTTCGTGCCGGTCGCGATCCCGCGTGAGCGGAAGCGCTGCAGCACCATCATGTGCAAGGGTCCAAGCCCGAGCAGGACCGCCGGATTGCGGAACAGCCGGTAGCGGAACCGCCCCCATCTGTTGAGCGCGAGGTACTCGCGCACGGTGATCGTGGTGACGTCGCCATTGCCGCGCCGGTCGAGATCGCCCGAGGAGGCGTGGTGCAGGGCGTGCTCCCGCCGCCACTGCGCGTATGGGGTCAGGGTGAGGACGCCGGTGATGAAGCCGACGGTGTCGTTGACCTTGGGCCAGGGCAGGAACGACCCGTGCGAGCAGTCGTGCATGATGATGAACGTCCGGATGATGAATCCGGCGGCCGGCAGGATCAGGGCGATCGTCACCAATGGCGCCACATGGAGCATCCGGTGCATGGCCACGAGGGTCACTACCAGCAGGCCCAGCGTCGTCACCAATTGAAAGAGCGACCGGCCCACGTGCGATCCCTGATAGCGAGCGACTACTTTACGCCAGTCAGAGGCACGGGACTCGGGCCGCCCCGGAACTTCGTCGTTCACCTTCTCCGGTTCAGCACTCATAGTATTCTCCGTATTCTCCAGTTATCTCAATCTACCCCAAAGGGCGGAATTCGGACCGCCGGGGTGGGGAGGTTGCGCTAAGTGGAGGTATGCATTAGGCTTCGATCAGGACAATTGCGCATTCGGCGCGCACGTCCGACTGACCACAGGGCCCTGCTCTCGCGGTGGCCCTTTTGTTTTTGTCAGGCACAGCCGACGGTCTAACACCAGTAAGGAGTAGCACAATGCGTACGACAGGTACCGTGAAGTGGTTCAACGACGCGAAGGGCTTCGGATTCATCACGCCCGAAGACGGCGCGAAGGACTGCTTCGTCCATCATTCGGCCATCCAGGGCCAGGGTTTCAAGTCGCTTGCCGAAGGCGAGCGCGTGGAGTTCGACGTCGTGCAGGGCCAGAAGGGCCCGGCCGCGGAGAACGTCACCAAGCTCGGCTCGTAAGTTCGAATGATCGAAGTCAAGCTTGACGAAGGCGACAAGATCGACTGGGCGCTCAAAGCCTTCAAGAAGAAGGTGATGAAATCAGGGATCTTGCGTGAACTGCGGCGCAGGCGGCACTACGTGAAGCCGAGCGAGGCTCGGCAGCTCAAGTCCGCTGCGGCTCGCCGGCGAGGAAAACCGAAGCGTCAGGCTCGATAGCCAGGAGAGGCAATGATCGGACCGTTCCAGTTCGAAGATGGTGGACGAGCGTATGCGTGCACCGTCGAAGAACGACGGACGGCGCCTATGGGAAAGTGGTGGTGGTTCGAAGTAAGCGGCGATGGGCAGCGATATGCTCCCTTCGAAGCTGAAACGAAAGACACACAGACCTCGGTGAAGTCCCGCGTCATCGCTTTTTACAACGCCCGGCTTGAACGCCTCGCGCAACCCGTCGTGCCCAGGCAACACTGGGCCCGCCGGGACAAACCGGCAGCTCCCGCTGCGCCCAAGGAAACTTAGGCTTGCGGAACTGAAAATCAGATGCGCGCGGTCACCTCGGTGGCCGCGCGCATTTGCCTTTTAACGGCGAGTAATCGGTCGTTGGTCATTGGTCGTTGGTTCTTGGCAGTCGCTAATGACCAAGAACCAACGACCAAT
>JADGQS010000129.1 GCA_017881585.1 Gemmatimonadaceae bacterium
CGCGATGATCAGCGGCCCGGTGAACAGCGCCCTGAAGATCTTGTGGTCGTACTTGAGGTGCATGTAGAACAGCACCACGATCGCGAACTTCGTTGCCGACAGCACGAGCAGCGTCGGCACGAACATCGACGTCGTCGCGAACGACGTGTAATAGATCCAGACCTCGCTCACCGTGATGAGCGTCAGCCAGAGCGCGACCCACTTGTACTGCTTCCAGGTGGGGTGCTCGTGCTCGCGATCGGCGTGCGGCGCGTGATCGTTCATGTATCGGGGCTCTACTTGATGAGGTAGACGAGTGTGAAGATCGCGATCCAGACGACGTCGACGAAGTGCCAGTACAGCGCGCAGATGTCCACCAGGATCGCGTCCTTCGGCGTGAGCCCGCGCTTGATGTCGATCGAGAGCAGCGTCAGCAGCCAGAGTACGCCGGCGGTCACGTGCGCGCCGTGAAATCCGGTCAGCGTGAAGAACGACGATCCGAACAGGTTGGTGTGGATCGTCAGCCCTTCGTGCACGAAGGAGGTGAACTCGAACGCCTGGTAGCCGAGGAACGTCGCGCCGAGCGCCGCAGTGGCGCCGAGCCAGAGCTTCGAATTGCCCAGCAGCGTGCCCGCGTAACCCGGCTTGCCGCGATTCTCGACGGCGGCCAGCGCGAGCACCATCACCAGCGACGACATCAGCAGCACGAACGTCGACTGCGAGGTGACGGGGATGTTCAGGATGGCCTTGAACACGTGGCCGTCCGGAGCGGTCCACGCTTCGTGCGGAAACGGGCCCACGATCGACTTGCCCTTGTAGATCAGGTAGGTCGAGATGAGCGAGGCGAACAGCATGCACTCCGAGCCGATGAATGCCCAGATCGCGACCTTCCGGTTGTCGAGACCGGTGGTCGTATAATGCGTATGCTCGTGAGGTTCGTGCGCGACGGCGGAAGCCAAGGAAGTCGTCTCCGTTCTACTCGAGAGGGCTGGTGAGCCAGGCGTAGAGCGTGCCGACGAACAGGCACGCGCTGCCGATCGTGATCGTCATGGCCAATGCGAACTGGCCCTTATGCGTAAACAGGAGGCCGCCGAACATCATCACGATCGCGAGCGCGGCGATCGCGGGCTTCACCGTGTTGAACGGCATCGGGATTCCGAGCTCGGCGGCGGTCTTTCGCGCCGTCTCCTCGTGCACCGGAACGGCGTGCGCGTCGGTGATCGTCATCACGTCCGGCGCCGAGTGCGCGATGCCGGCCGTGCGATCGGGGTGCTTGAGATCCCAAAGCGGGTAGCGCGACGTCACGACCGGGATCTCGGCGAAGTTGTAGTCCGGCGGCGGCGACGGGATCGACCACTCGAGCGTGCCCGCGCCCCACGCGTCGTTCGGCGCGACCTCGCCGTGCTTGCGGCTCTTCAGGAAGTTGATGACGAAGATCAGCGTCGAGAGGATCAGCAGCAGCGTGCCGACGGACGAGATCATGTTGAACGTGTCCCAGCCCTGGCCCGCATCGTACGTGTAGATGCGACGCGGCATGCCCAGCATTCCGCTGAGGTGCATCGGGAAGAACGTGAGGTTCATCGCGACGAACGTCGACCAGAAGTGCCACGTGCCGAGCTTTTCGCTCATGTAGCGGCCCGTGATCTTCGGGAAGTAGAAATAGATGCCCCCGAGGATGCCCATGATCGAGCCGCCGAAGAGCACATAGTGGAAGTGCGCGACGACGAAGTACGTGTCCGTTTGCTGCAGGTCGGCCGGCGGCGACGAGTGCATGACGCCGGAAATGCCGCCGATGGTGAACAGCGAGATGAGTCCTATCGCGAACTTCATCGGCGTGGCAAAGCGGATCTGCCCGCCCCACATCGTCGCGATCCAATTGAAGATCTTCACGCCCGTCGGGATGCCGATGAGCATCGTCGTGAGGGCGAAGATCGTGTCGGCCGTGGCGCCCATGCCCACCGCGAACATGTGGTGCGCCCACACGCCGAAGCCGAGGAAGCCGATCATGATGCCCGAATAGATCACCACGTTGTATCCGAACAGCGGCTTCCTCGAGAACGTCGGCAGGATCTCGGACACGAGCCCGAACGCCGGCAGGATCAGGATGTACACCTCGGGGTGCCCGAACACCCAGAAGAGGTGCTGCCAGAGGAGGGGATCGGCGCCGGCCGCGATCTCGTAGAAGTTCGTGCCGAAGAAGCGGTCGAACAGCAGGAACACGAGCGCGATCGTGATGACCGGAAAGGCGAGAATCAGCAGGAACTGCACCACGAACGACATCCAGGTGAACACCGGCATGCGCATGAGCGTCATGCCGGGCGCGCGCATGTTGATGATCGTCGTGATGAAGTTGAACGCTGCCGCGAGCGAACTGATGCCGAGAATCTGGAGCCCCATCACCCAGAAATCGATGTTCAGTCCGGATGAAAACGGCAGCGTGGTGAGCGGCGCGTAGCCGAACCAGCCGCCGTTGGGCGCGCTGTTGAAGAAGATCGGCAGCGTCATGAAAATGCCGCCCAGCACGTAGATCCAGTAGCTGAACGCGTTCAGGCGCGGGAACGCGACGTCGCGCGCGCCGATCTGCAGCGGGATCAGGAAGTTGAAGAACGCCGCCGAGAGCGGCATGACGGCGAGGAAGATCATCGTCGTGCCGTGCATGGTGAACAGCTGGTTGTAGAACTCGGCTGAGACGATGTGCTGGTTGGGCTGGGCGAGCTGCCAGCGGATCACGCCGGCCTCGAGCCCTCCGAACATGAAGAAGAAGAGCGCGGTGTAGAGATAGAGCGCGCCGATCCGCTTGTGATCGACGGTCGTGATCCAGCTCCAGATGCCCGTTTGCCCGTACGACGCGGCCTCTTTGGGCGCGAACGTAGGAGTGGCGGCGGTGGTGGCCATTCGATGCGTCTCCCCGGCTTACTTGAGTGCCATCAGGTACGCGACGATGTCGGCGATCTGCCGGTCGTCGAGTCCCGTGGTTCTGGTCTGTTTCATCGACGGCCAGTACTGGCCGGCGCCGAGTGTCGTCATCAACGACCCCGGCTTCATGTGCTCGGCGTTCTTCACCCAGCGCGCGAGCATCCTGGCATCGGAGCGATAGATGCCGCCGGCGAAGGTGTGGCGAGTGGCGAAGTGCGTGAGGTTCGGGCCCTTGGCGGCGTCGTCCGCAAACAGCTGCTTGCCGGACGACGTGTACTCACCCTTGATGATGTGGCAGGTGAGACAGGGCACGTCACCCATGTGGGCCATGTTCGACACGAGCTCGTGTCCGCGTGCCGCGTCGCCCTGCGCCAGCAGCGAATCGTCGAACTTGACCTCGCGATCGCCCACGGGGAGCGGCGTCTGCGGGAGCGTGTGCGCGGGCATCTTGTCGAGCGGGAACTCATATCCCTCGGACACCTGCATGATGGCAGACGCGGCGGTCTTCTGCGCGGCAGACGCGACCTTCACGCCGGCGCGCGCTCCACTCGCAGGAGCGGCGGGCGCCGGCGCCGCTACGGGCGACATCGCGGCGTTCTCCTTCTGGTGCGCGGCCCAGTTCTCGAACTCGGCCGGCGCCACCGTGTAGACGTGGAAGCGCATGTTCGCGTGCGACGAGCCGCAGTATTCGGCGCAGAATCCGTTGAACACGCTGCCGGCGAGGCTCGAATCAGGAGTGTACCAGATGTAGTTCGTTCGGTTCGTGATGACGTCGCGCTTGCCGCCGAGCTGCGGGGTCCAGAACGAATGGATGACGTCGCGGGAGTTGAGCTGGAAGTTCGCCGTGCGGCCGGCCGGCAGGTACAGCTCGTTCGCCGTCACGACGCCGTACTGCGGATAGCGGAACTCCCACCACCACTGGTGGCCGATCACCTGCACCTGGATCGAGTTCGCCGAAGCCTTCGCCTCAGTCTTCCAGATCGCCGAAACGGTCGGGACGGCGATCAGGACCAGGATGATGACCGGGATGATCGTCCATGTGATCTCGAGGGTCGAGTTGCCATGCGTCTGCTTCGGCGCGGGCGCGCCCTCGCGCTTGCGGAACTTGATGATCGTGAAGACCAGCAGGGCCTCGACGATCACGAAGACGATCGTGCCGAGCAGCAACAACCGGTTCCAGAGGCCGTCGATGATCGTGTTGAAGTCGGTCAGGTGAGTGAACGTGGAGTTCGGGTACTTCTCTCCACAGGCAGCAACCGCCAGCGCGCCTGCGACCAGAATCAGGGCGGAGGCTATCCGGCGCGGACGCTTACTGGGCATTAACGGGGAATCCTGTCGTTTCTGGGAGACGCGAATACAGGGGGAGGCGCCGTGTCAGGGAAAGCGCCACGGTGGTATAAGGGAAAACGCGACAGCGAAAGTTATCCGCGTGAGCGGGGTCGGGCAACCGGAGACCCCGTCTCGATCAGTCGGCCATCTGGATGTCGACCGAATGGTCTTTCTTGACCTTGCTGGCGGCGATGTCGAGCGCGGTTCGGATCTGGGCGACATGTTCCCGCAACGTGCGCAAACGCACGACCTCGCTCCCCCCGCGTCCGGCGGAGAGGATCATGGCGGAGAACTGATCGGCGATCATGCCGAACTGGCCCTTGAGCTGACCTTGGAGCATGCCAGCGTTGCGCTTGATCTGCTGCGGAAGGATGCCGACGGAACCCGACTTCTTGACCTCGATTCCCATCCGCTCGACCATGCCATGGATCGTCTGAAGCGACAGCTGCGCTTCTTCGAGCGTTTTCATCTTCTGGGCGCCAGCGCCATCCAGTTTGGTTGCAGCCATCGATTCCCCAGCTCACCGCGAGTTTCAGCGCCCGGCATGGCGCTTCCTTCGATCCAACCA
Organism: Gemmatimonadaceae bacterium; assembly: GCA_017881585.1. Taxonomy (GTDB): domain Bacteria; phylum Gemmatimonadota; class Gemmatimonadetes; order Gemmatimonadales; family Gemmatimonadaceae; genus Fen-1231. The sequence goes on from JADGQS010000129.1 coordinate 4,793, forward strand.
TTAAAGCTACCGGACAGCGCCTTCCGCGGGTAGCGAAACGCCGCGGTTTCCGTGTAGCGTTGAACATGCAATCGAGCCGCACCCGGATACCGGCGCCGAGGTCGTTCAGCCGGTGACCGCCGTCGCTTCGACGATAGCCGACGCGATCTTCCTTCCGGACGCGCAGCTCAAGACCTCGCGGCTGGATCTGTCGAACCTCGCACTGCCGCCGGTCCTCCGGCCGGACGCGAGGCGCTCGGTTCTCGACATCACCGAGTTCTACGGAGAGACCACGGGCGGCATCCGCACGTATTTGCGGCAGAAGGCGCTGTACGTGGAGGCGCATGCCGACCTTCGGCAGGTGCTCGTGCTTCCGGGTCCGCGCGACGCGCTTTCGCAGAGCGACGGCGTGCGCTGCTACCGGCTCGAAGGGCCGCGCGTCCCCACGCAGGATCCGTATCGGTTCATGCTCGCGACGCGCACGAACCGGCGCATCGCGCAGCACGAACGTCCCGACATCATCGAGGTGGGAAGTCCCGGCTTCGTGCCGTGGATCGTGCGCCTCGCGGCCCGCGGGCTCGACATCCGCGCCGTCGCGTTCTATCACAGCAATTTCCCGCGTGTCTTCTCGCCGTTTCCGGAGCGCGCGAACGCCTTCGGCCGCGCGATGTACGACCTCGCGTGGCGCTATGCGCGCGTCATCGACAGGAATTTCGCGCACACGATCGTCGCCTCGGAGTTCGTCGCGAACGATTTGCGTGCCGCGGGAATCGACCGTGTCACGAAGATTCCTCTCGGCGTGGACCTCGCCCACTACCATCCGTCGCGTCGCGTGCGGCGGCGCGAGGTGCGTGCGATGTACGGACTGCCCGAGGGCCCCGTCGCGGCCTTCGTGGGCCGGTTCGCGCAGGAGAAGGAACTCGGCGTGCTGCTCGACGGATGGCGCGAGGTGCATCGCCGGACCGGTGCGCAGATCGCGCTCGTCGGCGACGGCCCAATGCGGGCCCGGCTCGTGGCGCAGGCCGACGGCGCACCGTGGGTGCGGTTCCTGCCGTACGAAAAGGACGGCGAGAAGCTCGCCGACTTTTTTGCGTCGATCGACCTGTTCGTCGCGCCGAGTTCGAACGAGACTTTTGGTCTCGCGCCGCTGGAGGCGCTCGCGAGCGGCACGCCGGTCCTGTCGGCGGACCGAGGCGGCATCAGCGAGCAGGTCGAGACGAGCGGCGCCGGCGCGCGTTTCGTGTCGGGCGAACCGCGATCGCTGGCGGAAGAGGCCGTGCGGCTGCTGCACTCCGATCTCGCCGCGCTCGGCGCGAAGGGGCGCGCATACGCGGAGAAGGACCACTCGTGGGAATCGGTATTCGACCGGATCTTCGCTCTTTACGACTCGGTCGCCGGGCGGTGATCGAATGGCGCGCGCGGTGAGCGAGGCGTGAGCGAACTGCTCATCACGATCCACGACGTCACGCCCGCGCTTGCGCCGCGGGTGGAGACGATCTGGCGGCTGTGTGAATCGCGGGGGGTCGTTCCGGGCCTGCTCGTGGTGCCCGACTGGCATGGCGTGGCCGCGATCGAAAGCGAGGCCGGGTTCGGCTCATGGCTTCGCGCGCGCGCCGCGGAGGGTGCGGAGATTCTTCTGCACGGCGAGCGGCACGACGAAGTCGGGTCGCCCCGCACCCGGCGCGATGAACTGCGCGCGTTCGGTAAGACGAACATGGAGGGCGAGTTCCTCACGCTCGACTATGCTGCGGCGCGTGAACGGATCGATCGCGGTGTCGCGCGGCTGCGCGCGATGGGGCTCGATCCCGTCGGCTTCGTGCCGCCCGCGTGGCTCGCGAAGCCGGCGACGCACGCCGCGGTTCGCGACGCAGGACTGCACGTGAGCGAGGATGACGGCGCGGTGTACGTGCACGCGCCGGAACGCACGTGGCGATCGCCGGTGGTGCGGTGGAGCGGACGCGGAGCTGTGCGCGCGTACGGTTCGGTGGCGTTCGAGCGGCTGCGCTGGTGGTTCCAGCGCGGCGAGCCGGTGGTGCGGATTGCGCTGCACCCGGGGGATCTGGCGCATCCGGCCACGGCGGCGTCGATCGAGCGGGGGCTCGACGCATGGTTGTCGGTGCGAAAGCAGACGTTTTATCGCGCGCTCAAGTAGCCCGCAGGACCTCCACCGGATCGGCCTTCGTCGCACGATAAGCGGGGACGAGTGAAGCGATCATCGTGACGGCGAGCAGCGTGGCCTCGGCGACGACGAGCGACACTGGATCGGTGTTCTTCACGCCGAACAGCACGGTGGAGACGCCGGCGGAGGCCCAGAAGCTGAGCAGTGCGCCGAAGGCAGTGCCGCCGAGCGCGAGCTCGAACGCGCCGCGCATCACGGGGCGCAACACGTCGCGCGGTGACGCCCCGAGCGCCTGTCGGACGGCGAACTCGCGGAGACGTTGGCTCACGGTGTACGACATCGCGCTGAAGAGTCCG
>JADGQS010000130.1 GCA_017881585.1 Gemmatimonadaceae bacterium
CGCGGCCGTCCTCGGCATCTCGATCTCCGGCCCGCTCGTGCGCCTCTCGCACGCCGAGCCCCTCGCGATCGCCGTCTGGCGCATGGGCCTCACCCTCGCGGTGGTCGGCGCCGTTGCCGTCGCCACCGGAACATGGAAGCAGTACCGGGGGCTCTCGCGCCCCGATCTCCTCGCCGCGTTCGGCGCCGGCGCATTTCTCGCCATGCATCTCTGGAGCTGGATCGTCTCGATCGGCATGACCTCCGTCGCCGCCAGCGTGGTGCTCGTGAACGTGCACCCGATCGTCGTCGCGCTCGGCTCGGCCATCTGGCTCGGCGAGAAGCCCACGCGCACCCAGATCATCGGCATCGCAATCGCGCTCGGCGGCGCGGTGCTGCTCGCGTTCGGCGATGCGCACGGCGGCGCGTCGAGCGCCGGCGGCGCGCGCGCACTCGAAGGCGACGCGCTCGCCGTGTTCGGTGCGATCACCGTCGCACTGTACCTCCTGCTCGGCCGGCGCCTCCGGCAGAAGCTCGACGTGTGGCCGTACGTCACGCTCGTGTACGGCGTGTGCTTCTCGCTGCTGCTCGTAGTGGCGCTCGCTCAGGGCGTGACACTCGCGCCGCAGCCGCCGCGCGAGCTCGTGCTGTTCGCCGCGATGGCGATCGGCCCCACCATCCTCGGGCACACCGCGTACAACTGGGCGCTGCGGCACGTGCGGGCCTACATCGTCAGCGTGACGGTGCTCGGCGAGCCCGTCGGCGCGACGCTGCTCGCGGCGCTGATCCCGAGCATCGCCGAAGTGCCCGGCGCCCTCACGCTCACGGGAGGCGCGATCGTCCTCGCCGGAATCCTGCTGACGGCCAGGCGCGACTAGATTCCGTGGACGGATAGTTCGATCCCGAACCCCATCCCACCGTGAAATATCGCAGCGCAGTTCTCCCGCTGGCCGCGCTCGCCCTGAGCGCGACGATCGCATCGCGCGCCGCGGCGCAGGACCCGCGGCCGACCACGTCGTTCACCGGCGACGTCGGGTTCGTAAGCGCCTCGGGCAACACGAACCTCACGACGCTCACCGCGGCCGAGAAGGTCGTGCGCACCACCGGGCGCTGGATGTTCACCGAGATGGGGATCTACGTCTCGAGCGAGACGAACAACAAGCAGAGCGCGAACCAGCTCCGGCTCGCGGGGCGCGTGGACTATGCGCTCGATCCGCGGCTGAGTGTCTTCGTGGGCGTGACCACCGAGCGCAACAAGTTCGCCGGGTTCGAGAGGCGCACCGACGAAATCGCTGGCGTCGCGTGGAAGGCGATCGTCGCGCCGCGGGATTCATTGCGGCTGGACGCCGGCGGCGTGCTCACGCAGGAGGAGGAGGTCGACAGAACGACGCAGAGTTATCCGTCTGCGCGAGTGGCGATGAACTACAAACACCAGTTCTCGAAGCTGGCGTACTTCCAGCAGTTCGTGGAGTACCTCCAGAACCTTCAGACGAGCGGGTCGTACCGGTTCAACACCGAGTCCGCCGTGGTCGCGCCGATCTCGACGCATATCGGGATCAAGGTGGCCTACGGGATCCGGTTCGATTCGCGGCCGCAGCCGACTTTTGGTACGACGGACCGATTGCTGACGACGGGAATTCAGGTCAGCTACTGACGGCAACAACACGCTGTCACCTGGCAGCTATCAACTGGAAGCTCTCAGGCAACGGCGACATGACAATTGAGAAGGCCCCGCGAATGTTTCGCGGGGCCTTCTCAATTTGTCGGGGAGTCGTTGTCTACTACACCCCAGCCCGAATCGCGAGCAACGCATGCTCAATGGCCAAGAACGCGGCAGGTGGATTATTCACGAACCCTGCGGACGCAGCACGCACGACATTGTTGTACGCCGCAATCGCCGACTGCAGTGCTCCGGCGTTGGGATTGGTGGCCAGCCGGGTCAGCGCCTCCATGAGCGCGTTGACCTCTGCGGCGGGCGCGCCGGCCGCGATCAGCAAGTTGGCGAGTGCCGTCGTAGGACCGCCCGCGAGCACCGCGCCGACCATCCGCTCCGCGGCGGAACCGCCCGCGAGAATTCGTACTTCGTTCGCGACGGTCTCGGACGTCACCGCAGGTGCGCCGCGATTGCCGCCGCGGCCAGAGGCGCCGACCCCGTAACCACCCGAATTAGGAGCCTGACTGATCAAGGTCGCGATGTGATCGGAGTTGTTCTGCGCGGCCGCGACGGTCGCGGTGAGGCACAGGAGTGCGCCGGCGGCTCCGAGTGCCCGGAAAGTCTTATGCATATTCGAAGATCTCCTGATCGTTGATCGCGTGAGTAGAGCCTAGAACCTGAACGCCATGCCGACACCGAGCGAAAACCGCGGCCTGACTGCTTCCGGTCTCTGATACGTCCCGGCCGTTCCGGTCACGTCGACGATCGTCGGTGTGAACACGAGCGAGAAATCCTTGAACGGAACGATGGAGAGTCCCACGTTGAGATCCTGGCCCGGCCAGTCAACGATGACCGAGACCTGATCCAGGATACGAAGCGCGGCCGACCCGAACACGGCGACAGTCTTGTTGCCGGCGCGAACATCCCTCTCGAGACGGAAATCCTCGTTCCCGACGCCCGCGGAGAGCGTGAGTGCCTTGAAGTCGGAAAGCCATGTGCCGGAGAGATCGTACACCTTCGAAAGCACACCGTACACCGACGCGTTTCCGTCCACCGGCTTGTTGTTCAGATAGATGTTCTCGACGCCGAGCGCGACGCCCCAGTTGTCGCCGAAAAGCTTGTGCACTTTGCCACTCAGTCCCATGCGATTCCCGACGCCGGAGCGCACCGTGGAGAGTGCCGTGAGCCCGACGTCGAGACCGACGATGTTCGCGTCGTTGCCGAATCCCATGCCGACGGTCACGCTTCCATCGGAGGCGTTGCTGTAGCGGATCGGGGCCTGAAGGCCGGCGCCCACGTACACATCACCCCAGTTCGCGCCGTACGCGATGGGTGAGCCCGTGGTCGTGCCCGGTGCGCCGCGCGGGAAATGGCCGACTTCGGTGGCGATGCCCTCATCCTTGATAAGCAACCTCTCGCGAGCGTCGTCGCCCTGTGCGAGCGCCGAGGAAGCCATCGCCACTCCGAGGACCGCCGCGATACCGAGCGACTTACGGATCGAACCCATGTGTGTGCTCTCCGAATGACGTGAACCGATGATATCGAGTCCGCACGATTCGCGGCGTGAGCTGCGTCACGACCAGCGATGACCGGCACTATTTCCATCAGAGCGTAATGTTCTCTGCGCGCCGCAGAATGTCAATAGATGCGAGAGCCGGTAGACGCAATCGTGCCAATGGGTTGAAGGCATTATGTTGAAGGGCGAAAGCGACCGAAGATGGAAGATGGAAGATGGAAGACCGACTAGCGGGGCCCTTAGCTCAGCGGTAGAGCAGCGGACTCATAATCCGACGCGCGAAGGTTCGACCCCTTCAGGGCCCATAACGACTTAGCTCGTTTGCGTGGGACGGAATTTCGAAGACAGTGTGACATTTCGTGGGACTCGCACGCCGATGTCACGCGATCCCCACGGCTTTTCGTCTCGCCGACTTTGCCCGGATTGCGCGCCTTACGGGCCGCGATTTCTCCGGCCTCAGGTCAGAGAAGTTCTCTATCCTCACCGAGGCGCCGTCGGGAAACGTCGCGACGATCTCGAGCTGACCGCCCAGCGCCTCGACGTATCGACGCAGCGTGGACACGAACAGATCCGTGCGCTGCTCCAACCTGGAAATCTGCGCCTGGTCGGTCTTCAGTCGTCGAGCCAAGGTCTGCTGAGAGAGCCTGAGCGCACGGCGCAACTCGTGGAGGCGCATCTCGTCGAGGCGCATTTGCGCCCGAAGTTGCTTCACGTTCCGATCGTATTCGGCCCGCCGCTCGGGCGACATCTGGTCGATCAGCTCCTGAAATTTTCTTGCCATCAGATCAATCCCTCCTTTTTCAGGGCATCGAGGTGCTCGTCGTACAGTCGATCGGCAATCGCAACGATCCGTTGATAGAACCGCGCATCGCCCGTCTTGTCGCCGCCGATGAGCAAGATGACGAACCTGCGTGGGTCAAACGCATAGAGAACCCGAAGCGGCCGTCCGGCGCGCTGCACACGCAACTCCCGCAGGCGACCGTGCCTCGAACTCTTGATCTGCGACGAGAACGGAAATCCAAGGGCCGTGCCCTCCTCCACCAGCAGATCCACCTTCGAGCCGACCGCCTCTTGCTCGCGGCCGTCGAGGCTCATCCACCACTGCATGAACTCGTCGGTGTACTCGACCTCCCATGCTCTCCGAATCATAATGCCTCGGCAGACATATTTCCAGAAGCCGCCCCGTCGCCCCGATTGTTGGCGTGATCGGCGAGAAGCCGTGCCCGTCGTTTGCCACGCCTGTGGTCGGGGCGCGGCTCCGGCGGCTGAGCGCCACGCGGCAACGCAATGACATGGGGATCCGTCGGCGTTCGTTTCGCATCGAGCAGCGCTTGCCCGACGATCACCGCGACGGACCGCCGCGATCGCTGCATTTCGTATCGCCGCGTCATCTCCGGGCCTGCGTGTCGGAGGGCCGCCTGGATTTGAGCCGTGGGCACGCCCGCGTCGCTGGCAAAGATCGCGTAGGCGTGGCGCAGGTCGTGAAGTCTTAGCTCCCCCTTCCCCATCTCGCGCGCGGCGCGCTTCCAGTAATGCCGAATCCATGTCTCGTTCAGCGGCGCTGGGATCCCGGCCTCGATCCAGGGCCAGAGCGCCTCGTCGACAAAAATTCGCGCCTTGCTCTCCGCCGTCTTCGTTCCCGGTACATCAATCGAGCATGTCACCCGGCTCAGGTGCGCCTTATCGCAGCGCAGGTACTCACCGAGTCGCATGCCCGTGGCAACGAGCGTGACGTAGCACGGCTGCGCGAAGTCCGGTGTGCGCGCGAGTATGTCCCAGAAGAGCGCGATCGTGATGTCCGGAATCCGCGGCATCTCCTTCTCGCGCGGAATTCGCTTCACCACCTCGCGACGGAACGGATCGTACACGTCGCCCATCCAGTGTGTAAGCGATCGCGAGATCATGCGACGGAGGTGATTCCAGTCGGCTGCGGACGCGCCCCACTGGCGCCGCAGCAGCTGCCAGTCGACTCGCCGCAGATCGCGAACACGCGCGTTGCGACCGAGGGTGTGCAGGGCCACGCGCGCGAACTTGCGCGCGGCGGAGTGGTAGCGGTGATACGTGCTGCGGTCTTTGCTCGCGCCGTAAAGCTCGTCGAGAGCGTCCCAGAGGTTCTGGTCAAGCTTCACGTCGCGCAGCAGGTAGGTCGACGAGAGCTCGCCTGATCGCTTCGCCTCTATCAAGTGCTCGATGAGGAGATCGCCGGCCTGAAATGCGCGGAGTGCTTCGAGCTGGCCGGCGTCGGCGAGCTCCGTGAGGAGCGCATCGCGCCGAGCAAACTCCTTCGGCGAGGACGTGCCGCTGCTGCGAGCGACGCGCCCGACCCCTCGGAAGATCCGGTCGAAGCGAAGCGTCGGCGCGTCCCGACGTCTCGGCATCAGTCCCGCGGACGCAGCGTTTCGAGCCAAACCTCGACATCACGCTCGAACCACGCGGCGGTGCGTCCGATCTGAATGCGGTGATGCGGCGCGACGTTGCGCTTTATCCATGCGATCGAGTGTCGCGGCTTGAAATACTTCTCTTTGACGTCTTCGGGAAACAGCAGACGGCCGCGGTCTCGCGGCGCCGATATGCCGACCGGTAGCGACTTGAGCAGAGCGTTCTCGCGGGACACGGAGACCTCGGGATGACAGAGGCTCCGACGATGCAACATGGCGCATGCCGCAGCACCACCAAACACGTCCGAGCGGCATCGTTCGGCCGCGAACAAAACAGTGTGGCAAAACGTGGGACTCTCACAATTACGCGCCCCGAACGTTCACCGAATCAGGCGATCACATTTCTGTCGCTCACAGGGAGTGGAAATCTTCTAATGGCTCTGGGGTCACTCATAATCCGACGCGCGAAGGTTCGACCCCTTCAGGGCCCATGCAGGCGATGGAAGACCGAAGATGGAAGATCGAAGGGTGCGGGCGCAGCCGGCAGTTGACCAAGCACCAATGACCAACGACCAATAACCTTTCTACGCCCTCTCGATCTCCCGCTCCACAAACGACCGAAAGTTCGCGCGAAAGAGTTCCGCGCGGAATCGAAGCGAGTTCTCTCTGCAGGCCGACGCCGAGATAGCGGGACTCAAACTCTCGAATCTCCGCACCGCCTCTGCCAGCGCCTCCGCCGTCTGTTCAGCATAGAAAACGCCCGTCGGCGCCGCAGAGTCGAGACCACGCACCGTCTCCGTCACACCTCCCCGCCCGAACGCGATCACCGGCGTCCCGCACGCCTGCGCCTCCACGGGCGCGATGCCGAAGTCTTCTTCAGCCGCGAACACGAACGCCCGCGCGCGCCGCAGATACGAGCGCACTTCCTCGCGACTCAGCCGCCCCACCAGTTCCACGTTCGGCCCCGCCGCCGCACGCACTTTCCCCGCGTCCGGCCCGTCGCCGATGATCACGAGCTTTCGATCCGCCAACGACCGAAACGCGGTCGCGATCATGTCGACGCGCTTGTACGGCACGAACCGGCTCGCCGTCACATAAAACTCCTCACGCTTGACCTCGTGAGGGTTGACCTCCTCACCCCTCACTGCCGGAGTTGCCGGAGTTGCCGGAGTGAAGTACTCAGTATCAACCGGCGGATAAATCACCGTCGCCGGCCGCCCGTACGCCCGCTCGATCCGCTCGGCGATGTACCGCGAAAGCGTCGCGAACGCGTCCACTCCCGGCGTATTCGCGAGATCCCACCGGCGCATCCGCTCGAGCATCGCGCTCGCGAGCGATCCCTTCACCCCGTGATCGAGCCCCGCCTCGCGCAGATACTGCGCCTTGAGATCCCACGCGTAGCGCATGGGCGAGAGACAGTAGCACAGGTGCAGCTGCCGCGAGTGCGTGCGAACCCCCTTCGCCACCGCGTGCGAGTTCGAGATCACGATGTCGTACGTCGAAACATCCAACGACCTCAACGCGAGCGGCATGATCGGCAGCCACGCTCGGTAGTGCCGCTTGATCGCGGGAATGTGCTGCATCCAGCTCGTCGTGATTCGCGCCGCGGCGAGCGCGTGGCCGCTGCTCCGGCTCGCCGCCGACCGCTGATCGATCATGGTGAAGACATCGGCGC
>JADGQS010000131.1 GCA_017881585.1 Gemmatimonadaceae bacterium
CGGATTGATCCGCAGATTCTCCAGGATGATTCCTGAGGGAACTGCGCGCCCCGGCCGTTCGACCGACTCACTTCGGTAGGCGGCGAAAAGGCATTCGCAGATCACACTTCGGACTGCGGGTGCGGCAGACCCTCCGCACCCGCAGCCCCGCACAGCGTCCTAGCAGCCGGTAACGGCAGTGCCCGTGATCGTCACGTCGGCTTTCGATGAAGCGTGCCCGTTGAACGTGCCACCGGTCAGCGTGATGCCGGCCCCGGCAAGGATATTCCCGTGAAAGGTCGAGGTCGTCATGGCCGCTGCTTGAGCGACCCGCCACGTTACGTTGCATGCCTGAGCGCCGCCGGCCATGACCACCGAGAAATTGGTGCCCGTGAGTGCGCCGGTCCCGCCGGTCCCGATGTTGAAAGTCCAGCTCCCCTTGCCGTTGAGCGTCAACACGCCCGTCACCGTAGCCGCGCCAGTGAAGCAGTAGGCGCCGGGCGACAGCGTGATGCCAGCGAGGGTACCCGTCAACGTCTTGCAGACGTTCCCCGCCTTGGGCGCGAGCGCGGCGTACGTGTTCAGGAAGTCATTGAAAGCCTGCTTCGCGGCCGCATCCCCCACGTGAACCGTCCCCGTGATGGGGCAACTGCTCTTTGTGACCGAGCCGGTGGGGGCGGCGAGGAAGGTGCCCACGTCTCCGGTGATCGTCCCGTTCGTGCAGGTCACACTCGCGTTGGCGAGCACCACGAAAGTCGACGCCGCTGCCGACGGGCTGCCGCTCATGCCGGAGCGGAGCGTTGACGAATTGACTGGGGACGCGGAGTCGCCGCTCGCCGCGGAGAGCAGCGCCAGGGTGACGAGGGCCCCGGCGGCGAATCTGGCCTGACCAAGAGCCCGAAATAGATGCATTGGAAGATTGTGCGTGTGCATGTGTGGATCTCCGTGAGTTCGGGTGGTTGTCAGTCAGCTCATGCTGCGTTTCAAGGAGTTCATCCGTTTGATTCCAGGCCGCGGCCGGCCTCCATCGGCCGCAACAGCAACAGATTACACCCGATTTCGTGCAGCGAGTATCGGTCGAAGGGGTGAGAAGAGACGTACTGCATGCGAGGCATATGCGAGGTCGAATTCATGCGCGAAGGCGACGCTGCGGGCAGCGTAGCTAACGCGGATTCTCGCAGAACGCCTAGCGCTTCTTCCTTCCGCCGCGCGCACGCGGACGGCGCGCCGGCTCGGGTTCCGGCGCGCCGTCCAGATACGGTGAAGGCTCGTCGCTGTACGGCGACGCGCCGAAATGTTCGTCGGGCCGGAATACGTGACGCGCCTTCCGGCGCGGCACCGGCGCGGGAACCGGCGGGAGCGCGGTCGCATTCCCTGCCATGGGCCGGAGGATGTCGAGGATTCCGGCGCTGAGGTGCTGTCCGTACACGTAGAGATGACGAGCCCGCGTCTTGTGCCCCAGCACCCAGGCGAGGAACGATTTGTCGGCCTTCGCGGTGTTGCACGTCTTGCACGCCAGCACGAGATTGTCGCGGCGATCATACGCGGACTGGCCTCGGCGCGGCGTCACGTGGTCGAGCGTCAACGTGCGAGCGGTGAAGGTGCGGCCGCAGTAGGCGCACACCGGGCCGTGCGTGTCGAGCAGCCACCGCCGGGTCTCGGCATACGCCGCTCGGCCGGTGGGCACGGATGTCTCCTGCTCGTGGGCGCCGCCGTGGCGGGATGGACGGCGGCGCCTGCGGGGGGTCGCCATGCTGGAAAAGATACAGGACGCGCGCCCGAAGCTCACCTGACCGACGTTCTAGCGCCGCGCCTCGGCCGCGATCGCGCGCAGGTCCGGGAGGATTCCACCGATCGCGACCGGATCTGATTCCGGAGCACCGAGTGAGAAATAGAGCGACCGCCAATGCGCGAACAGCCGGTCGTAGCGCGCCTGCTCCGCGCGATCCGGCTGCACCGTGCGATACGGCGGGCACAGCGCCTTCTGCGCCTCTTCGATGGTCTTGAACGTTCCCGCCGCCAGAAACGCGAAGATCGCCGATCCCAGACTCGTGATCGACCGTTCCGGCACGAGCACCGGCTTGTCGAGCACGTTCGCGTAGACTTGGTTCAGCACGTCGTTCCTCTGCGGGATTCCGCCGCCGTGAATCACCCGGCGGATCGGCACGCCGTGCTCGGCCATGCGCTCGAGAATCACGCGCGTGTGAAACGCCGTGCCTTCGATCGCGGCGAACAGGTGGTCCTGTGCCGTTGAGTTCAGATTCCAGCCAAGGGTCACGCCGCCGAGGTTCGGGTTCACGAGCACCGTGCGGTCGCCGTTGTCCCACGAGAGGTGCAGCAGTCCCGTCTGGCCCGCGCGGAACAACTCCATTCCCACTGAGAGCTCGGCAACACTTTTCCCGCTGCGCGCGGCGAGCGCCTCGAACAGATATCCGGTGGCCGAGAGACCGGCTTCGATGCCGACGTACGCCGGATGGATCGATCCCTTCACCACGCCGCACAGCCCCGGAATGCGGCCGGTCTCCTTCGCGATCGCCATGATGCACGTCGCCGTGCCGACCACGTTCACGACGTCACCCACGGCTATGCCGGCGCCGATCGCGTCCCAGTGCGCATCGAACGCGCCGACGGGAATCGGAATCCCTTCGCGAAGGCCGAGCTTCTTCGCCCACTCGGACGTGAGCCGCCCGGCGAGGTGATCGCTCGTGAGATATCGGCCGCGCAGCGCGTCGCGCGAGTTCGAGAGGAGCGGATCCACCTTCGCGAGGAATTCCTTCGAGGGCAGATCGCCGTCCCAGAGCCATTTGTGGCCCATCGCGCAGATGCTGCGCGGCACCTCATCGGGATCGGTGATGCCGCAGAGCACCGCCGCGACCATGTCGCAATGCTCGAGCGCCGCGACGAGCGATCCCCGCTTGTCCGGATTGTGCCGCAACCAGTGCAGCAGCTTCGCGAACCCCCACTCCGACGAATAGACGCCGCCGCACGCGTCTATGGCAGCCAGACATTCTGACTTGGCGACACGGGTGATCAGCGCCGCCTCTTCGTGCGCGCGATGATCGCACCAGAGATAGTAGTCGTCGAGCGGGACGAAGCCCTTCCCCACCGGGATCACGGTCGAACCGGTGGTGTCGAGGGCGATCGCCTCCACGCTCGGGCCGGCGACCTTCGAGACGTCGAGCGCCGTTTTCATTGCCGCCACGAGCGCGTTCATGTGCGCGTCGTGCGACTGCGTCGCGAAATCCGGGTCGCCGCGGTCGCGCTTCACCGGATACTCGGAGACGCCCCACCCGAGCGAGCCGCGCACGCTGTCCACGATGGACACGCGCACGCTCTGCGTGCCGAAATCGACTCCCGCGACTATCGCCATCTGCAGGATGCTGCTCGTCTGCCGTCCGCCGTCTGCGGTCTGCCGTCTTGCTTCATCGGTGCCGCAGCACGTCCCAGCCGAGATAGCGCGTCGTCGCCTCGTGCACCGAGTCGGCGACCAACGTGAGGTTGCCGGCGACGTGATGCTCGAAGCCGTTCGCGCAGATGTGGTGGAGGAGGTCCTGCAACCGCGGGATCTCGACGACGCCGGCACCGCCGAACGTCGAGAGCGGATCGTTGGTGAACCGCCCCTCGCCCACATATCCACGGATCCGTCCGGTGCGATCGTCGGTCGAGAATCGCGCGAAGCTCATCGGGCCGGCTTTCACGCGTCCGACCATCGTGCCGAACGTATTCTCCTTCCCCACCGTTCCCGCGATGATCGCCTGATAGTCCATCTTCACGTCTTCGAAGAACGCCTTCGGCAGGTTGCTGCAGTGGAAACAGACGGCCTTGTCGGGATCTTCACCGTAATTGTTATTCCAGTCGAGCAGCGCACTCGGCGTTCCCGACGCGAGCGTCAGCGCATACATGCTCACCGTGCCGCACACGTCCACTTCGCACGCGCTCGGCAGCAGCTCGTTGCTCATCATCGACATGATCGTGCACGGCACCACGCCGAAGAACTCCTCCAGCGACGTCCAGCATTGCACCGCGCTGATCGTCACGTCGGCCTCGGCCATCCAGCCGTCGATGACGGCGCCGAGCTTGGCCATCTTGAGCAGCGCCGACTGCGGAATCCCCTCCGTGAGGACGTACTCCAGCATCTGCTCGAGCTTGTGCTTCGTCGCGGCGTCGTTGTCTTTCAGCCGGTCGACTCGCCCGAGAATTTCCGACAGGTCGATCGGCTCGACCGAGATCCCGCTCGCTTCGAGGATCTTCTCGCTGTAGCGCACCGTCTTGAACGCCGCGGGTCGCGCGCCGATCGCTCCGATGCGCGCGGTGCGCAGCCCGCGCACCACGCGGCAGACGCCCGCGAACCACTCGAGGTCGCGCGCGAAGGCGGCGGAGTTCGGGTGCTCGGTATGCAGCGACGTCAGCGAGTATCGAATTCCGTACTGCGTAAGCACGTTGCACGCCGACATCTTGCCGCAGAACGAATCGCGGCGATGCGCGATGTCCATCTTCTTCGTCTCGTCGGCCCAGGCGTGGACGAGCACCGGCACGTCGAGGCCGGCAAGCCGAAGCGTGTCTCCGATCGCGGCCTCGTCACCGAAGTTCGGCAGCGTCACGATCACGCCGGCGATTTTGCCTCGGTTCACCTTGAACAGTTCCGCACATTTCTTTGCGTCGGCACGCGTCTGAACGGCGCCATGCGTGGTGTCACCGGGGCCGAGCACGACCACGTCGTATCCCGCGTTCGTGAGACGCGTCGTCATCTCCTCGCGACCGGTGCTGGCGAGATGACCGGGGAAGAACCCCCTGCTGCCCACGAGCAGCCCGAGCGTCAGCCGCTCCCTCGGACGCGGAGGCGGCGCGGGCTTCGCGCGTTTTGCCTTGGCGGCTTTTGCCGCGGCCTTGGACTGGATCTGATGGAGGGGCATGCGAGTGCGATAAGTTGGGTGGGTGCCGGAGCTAAAACATAGGTGCGGAACTCCCAAACAGCGACGAGTGACGGGTGAGGGGCGATCTGGCGAAGAGGGACGAGCGACGCGTGAGGGGCGATCTGGCGAAGAGCGACGTGCGAGAAGTGAGGAGAATGTCTCCGCGCTCCTCACGCGTCGCTCCTCACGAAGTCGCCCCTCACCCGTCGCTCATTGCTCTTCGCCAGATCGCCCCTCACCCGTCGCTCGTCGCCGTTCGTCTGCGTTGACTCCCCATCTCACGGACTCTACTCTTGCTCTCGTGACCGCCCCGCCCTCTTGCCGCCACTAGCCGACCGCCTGCGCCGCGCCGCAAGCGCGCTCGCGCGCTCGCCGCAAGCCGGCCTCGCCTTGGTCATCCTCGTCGCGGGCGCCGGCCTCGCGATCGCCGGCGGCTCGCACACCGACCCCGCCAGCGGCGCGACGATCAACAACTTTCTCAACGCGCACACGCTCTTCCAGATGGCGACCGACGCGAGCGGGTTCGCGATCATGGGCGTCGGCGCGACCATCGTCATCATCGCCGGCGGCATCGATCTCTCGGCCGGCGCCGTGTACGCGCTGGCAGGCGTCGTCATGGCCATGGTGCTTCGCGCGGCGGGACCGCTCGATCCCATCGTCGCCGTGGCGCTCGGGCTCGGCACGTGCATCGCGGTCAGCCTCGCCTGCGGCGTCGCGAACGGCGTGATGGTCGTGGGCCTTCAGGTCCACCCCTTCATCATCACGCTCGGCACCATGTGGATGCTGCGCGGGATCGCGTTCGTCGCGAGCCACGCCGAGAGCATTCCCGTGCCGGCGGCGCTCACGCACGTCGCGAAGGCGTCGCTCGGACTCGGCGCGACGCTCTCGCCCGTCCCCCTGCTCTCGATGCTCGCTGTCACCTTAACCGGGTCGGTCTATCTCTCTCGGACCGTGATGGGACGGCACATCTTCGCGGTCGGCGGCAATCCCGAGGCGAGCCGGTTCGCCGGTCTCGCCGTGCAGCGCATCCGGCTCGGCGTGTTCGTGCTATCGAGCCTCACGGCGGGCGCCGCGGCATTCCTCGGCGCGAGTTTCTACGGATCGGCCAGTTCGTCCGACGCGAACGGCTACGAGTTGTACGTCATCGCATCTGCGGTGGTCGGCGGCGCGAGCCTCACCGGCGGAAAAGGGAGCGCCGTGAGCGCGATGCTCGGCGCGCTGCTGATCGTGCTGATCCGGCAGGCAATCCGTACCTTGCATCTGGACCAGAACTACGAGTGGATCATCATCGGCGGCGCGATGATCATCGCCGTCGTACTCGACCAGGGCGGCACGAAGCTGGTCGCGCGCCGCGTGGCGGCCGCGGCCGGCCGCCGTCCATCTTCACCGACCGACCCGAACCCCGCACCGGAGTCCCGTTGATGCGCCTCAGGATCCAGTCCGTATCGATACTCCTCACCGCCTCACTCCTCGCCGCGTGCGGTGGTTCGAAGGACAAGGCCGCCGGCGGCGCGGCTGCTCCGGGCAAGCCGTTCGTGATCACGATGATCGCGAAGAGTTCGACGAACCCGGTGTTCCTCTCCGCGCGCACGGGGGCCGAGACGGCCGCGACTGAGCTGTCGAAGCAACTCGGCATCGACGTGAAGATCGACTGGCGCACGCCGCCGAGCGAAGACGGAACGGTTCAGGCGCAGCGCATCGCCGAGGCGGTGAACGACGGCGTGCAGGCGCTGCTCGTCTCGACGAGCGACGCAGGAAAGGTGACGGGTGCAATCGACGAAGCCGTGGCGCGCGGCGTGCCGGTCATGATGTTCGACAGCGACGCGCCGAATTCGAAACGGTTCTCCTTCTACGGTGGCGACGATGTCGCCATGGGCCACCAGGTGATGGCCGAGCTCGCCACGCAGATGGGCGGCAAGGGAAAGATCGCGATCCTCGCCGGCAACCAGAACGCGCCGAACCTCCAGAACCGCGTGAAGGGCGTGAAGGAGGAGGCCGCGAAGTATCCCGGTATCACGATCCTCAACACGTTCTATCACGCCGAGACGCCGCAGGACGCGGCCGCCGAAGTGCTGCGCGCGCAGAATGCGTATCCCGACATCCAGGGGTGGGCGATGATCGGTGGCTGGGCGCTGTTCACCAAGGCGCTGCTGACCGACCTCAATCCCGCGAAGGTCAAGATCGTCTCGGTCGACGCGCTCCCCGACGAGCTGCCGTACGTTGAGCTGGGCCTCGCGCCCGTCCTGCTCGCGCAGCCGTGCTACATGTGGGGCTACGTCTCGGTGAAGACGATCGTGGATCA
>JADGQS010000132.1 GCA_017881585.1 Gemmatimonadaceae bacterium
CTGGTAGTCCTTGCTTTCGATCATGTCGCGGAACGCAACGATCTCCGCGGACGGATTCGGCACCTCGACGCCGACGGCGCCCTTCCCCGGAATCGGCGCGACGATGCGGATCGACTGCGCGCGCATGGCGAGCGCGAGGTCGTTCGCGAGGTTCGCGAACTGGCGGACCTTCACGCCCGGTGACGGCTCGATCTCATATTGTGTGACGGTGGGGCCCGTCGTGCGGCCCACGAGCTGGCCGTCGACCTTGAACGTTCTCAGCGCGTCCATGAGTTTTTGTCCCATGGCATCGAGGTGCGCGCGGCTCTGGTCCACGTTGCGCGGCGGCGCTGGCGTGAGGAGATCGGCCGGCGGCAGCTCGTCGGCCATCGCGTCCAATGGATCTGTACCGGCGTTGATCGCCGCGGCGACGGCCTCGGCGTGCTCGGCGACCTTCTCGGCCTTCGTGGCCTTCTTCTTCCGGCCGGACTTCCGCTCGGCGTGATCGTCGAGGGGAAGCTCGGCCTGCTCAACGACGTCCTCGTCCTGCGCGACGAACGTCGCGACGTCCATCAGCGCGAGATCGAGCGCGGGCATTTCCTTCGAATCCGGCTCGAGACGCTCGGCCGGCGTGAGGCCGTCGGTCTTTTCACCGGTCGCCTTGTTTGCACCGAACGCGCCGGCGACCGCTGCGCCCCGTGCATCCGCGAGTGTTGCGCCGACCGCGGCGCGCCTGGCCGAGCCGCCGATGAGCATGCGGATCGGGTTCCACGCCAGCGTCCCGGCCATCAGCGCGGAGAGCGCCAGCGCGACGACGACCCACGCGCCGCCGAGTCCGAGCGCCTTGGCGAGGTAGAACGCGACGAAGCTGCCGATCAGGCCGGCGTAGGGATCGACCTGCGATGCATCGATCGTCGCGCCGCGCGCGAGGGCGGCGGCGAGCGGGACGATGGCGGCGAGTCCGATGGTGAAGAACAACCAGCGACGGTCCTCGCTCTCTTCGATGCGGCCGAGGAGTCGCAGGGCGTGGACGGCGGGGATGAACGGGACGATGATGGCGGACAGTGCGCCGAGGGTGAGCAGGACGCTCGAGCGCAGGCAGGCCCCCACGGGTCCGAAGATCCCGCCGGCGCTGGAGCACGACTGGCCGGCGGCGGCTCCACCGGCGAGGAGCGAGCCGGCGACGAAGACCGAGGCGAGGAGCAGGGCGATGCCACCGAGCTCGCGGCCGAGGTGCCGGCGGCGGGCTTGGGCGGCGATTTGCTGGGGCGTTGGCGCGGGTGCGGTCTCGGTTTTGACGACTGCCTTTCCGCGCGGTTTCTTGGGCATTCGGTTCTCGGTTTGTGGGCGCAGGGCTACCGAGAAAATGACTGCTAAGAGGGGGCTCCGGTCACGGTACTGCGACGGTACCACGACGGCACTACGAGTGGCTTGTTAACCACCAACCGTTGGTTGGTTAACCGAGGTAAAGAATTGGTTGCTGCTAAAAACCTCTGTTAACCAACCAACAAGAAACGGATTAACCCGCTTTTCTCAAAGCTTAGGCTCCGCCATGAGGTGCGCCCCCTCACTCTCCAGGAACTTGGTGTGCACCTCGCCCTTCATGAAGTGCGGATCCGTCATCACCCTCGAGAGGAACGGAATGGTCGTCGTGATCCCCTGCACCACGAACGTATCCAGCGCCAGCCGCATCTTCGCGATGGCCTCGGCGCGATCGCGACCCTGGCAGATCACCTTGGCGATCATCGAGTCGTAGTACGGCGGCACGGTGTACCCGGCGTACACGTGCGTATCCACGCGAACGCCGTTGCCGCCGGGCGGGTGGAACACGTCGATCCGGCCCGGTGACGGCTGGAAGTTCTTCGCGGGATCCTCGGCGTTCACGCGGCACTCGATCACGTGGCCGCGCAGGCGCGGCGTTTCCGTCAGGCTCATCTTCTCGCCGGCCGCGATGCGGACCTGTTCCTTCACGAGATCCACGCCCGTCGCCATTTCCGTCACCGGATGTTCGACCTGGATGCGCGTGTTCATCTCCATGAAGTAGAACGAGCCGTCCTCGTCGAGCAGCATCTCCATCGTGCCCGCGCTGACATAGCCGATCGACTTCGCGCCGAGCACGGCGGCGTCGCCCATCTTCTTGCGCAGCGCCGGCGTCATGGCCGGACTGGGCGACTCTTCGATCAGCTTCTGGTGGCGCCGCTGGACGGAGCAGTCGCGCTCGCCGAGGTGGATGCAGTTGCCGAAGGTGTCGCCGAGGATCTGGAACTCGATGTGGCGCGGCCGCTCGAGGTATTTCTCGACGTACACGGAGCCGTTGCCGAACGCGGAGAGCGCCTCGGTGCGCGCCACCTGGAAGCTCCGCGCGAACTCCTCGGCGTCGCGCGCGACGCGCATTCCCTTCCCGCCGCCGCCGGCCGCGGCCTTGATGATTACGGGGAAGCCGATCTTCACTGCGTAGGCAAGGGCGTCCTCGACGTCCTCCACGGGGCCCGGGGAGCCGGGCACGACGGGGACTCCGTTCGCGATCATTGTCGCCCGCGCGGCAGCTTTGTCTCCCATCGTTCGGATCTGTTCCGGCGTGGGGCCGATGAACTTGATCTTGCTCGCGGCGCAGATCTCGGCGAACTCGGCATTTTCGGCGAGGAAGCCATAGCCGGGATGAATGGCGTCGGCTCCGGTGATCTCGGCGGCGGCGATGATGCGCGGGATCTTCAGGTAGCTCTCGCGCGCCGGCGCGGGGCCGATGCAGACGTCGTCGTCGGCGAAGCGGACGTGCAGCGATTCGCGGTCGGCCTCGGAGTAGACGGCGACGGTCTCGATGCCGAGCTCGCGGCACGCGCGGATGACGCGCAGCGCGATTTCGCCGCGGTTGGCAATCAGGATCTTCTTGAACATTCAGTCGGCCGTACGCGCCAGACTCACGGACGGATCACTTCGAGACGTCCTGCTGGAAGTTGTCCCAGCTGGTGTCGCTCGCGCCGGCCACGCCCTGCACCTTCAGCGCGAACTCGCTCGGGCTCGTCGCGTAGAAGAGCGCGCTCTCGTAGGAGATCACGCCCTTCGAGTACCAGTTCATGAGCGACTGGTCGAAGGACTGCATGCCGTACTGCACGGTGCCGTCGCGAATGAGGGCGGGAATGTTCAGCGTCTTGTCGAGGTCGCGGATGTTGTCGCGCACCGCCGCGGTGTTGATGAGCACTTCGCACGCCGGGATCCGTCCTCCGCGGTCGGAGCGCGGCACGAGGCGCATCGAGATGATCGCCTGCAGCGCGGACGAGAGCGTGAAGCGCACGTCGGCCTGCTCGTGCGGCGGATAGAACGACATCACGCGGTTGATCGTCTGCGTCGCGTCGGTCGTGTGCAGGGTAGAGAGCACGAGGTGTCCCGTGTCGGCGGCCTTCAGCGCGATCTCGAGCGTCTCGAGGTCGCGGATTTCGCCGATCATGATGATGTCCGGGTCCTGGCGCAGCACGCGGCGCAGCGCCTGACCGAACGAGCCCGTGTCGGTGCCCACTTCGCGCTGGTTGATGTTGCAATTGATGTCGCGATGGAGGAACTCGATCGGGTCCTCGATCGTGATGATGTTCGCGTGCCGGTGCTCGTTGATGAACTGGATCATCGACGCGAGCGCCGTGGACTTGCCCGATCCCGTGATGCCGGTGACGAGGACGAGACCGCGCGGTTTCATCGCGATCTCCTCGAGCACCGGCGGCAGGTTCAGCTCTTTGATCGTCATCGCCTGGAACGCGATCGCGCGGAACGCGTACGCGATCGAGCCGCGCTGCTGATACATGTTCACGCGGAAGCGGCCGATGCCCGGCACGCCGATCGCGAAGTCGGCTTCCTTTTCGGTCTCGAATTCGCGGCGCTGCTTCGGCGGAAGGATCTGGTCACCCACCGAGCGAAGGTCTTCCGGCTTGAGGGGCGCGGTCTCGAGCGCCTTCAGCTCGCCGTCCACGCGCATCGTCGGCGGGCGGCCCACCTTGAAGTGCAGGTCGGACGCATTGTCCTGCACCATCTTCTGCAAGACCGTCTTGTAGTCGTACGGCGGGGACTGCGGGCCGGCGGGCGCGGCCGGGGCGGCCGTCTTCGGGCGCGGCGGGCTGGGGGTCTGGTCAGGCATTGGGATCGATCCGGAAGAGGACTTGGCCGTATTCCACCGGATGTGCGTCGGTGGCACCGATTTCCTTCACGACGCCCGAATACTCGGACTCGATCTCGTTCATGATCTTCATGGCCTCGATGATGCAGACGATCTCGCCCTTCTTGACCGTCGACCCAACGGAGACGTACGGCTTCGCGCCCGGCTCGGGCGCGCCGTAAAAGGTGCCGACCATCGGAGACTTCACGTCGAGCAGCGACGACTTCGGCGGTTCGGCCGCGCGCGCCGCCTCGGGCTCGGACACCGCCGCGACGCCGCCCGGCGGGCTCAGACGAGGCTCCATGATCATCGCGGGCATCGCCATCGGAGCTGCGACCTGCATCGTGCCGCGCTGAGACGGCGTCTTGCTGATGCGGATCTTCATGCCCTTGTCCGACGAGATCTCGATGGAGTCGACGCTCGAATCATCGAGCATCTCGACCAGCTTCTTTACGTAGCGAAGATCTATCATCTATTTCTGGATGGCAGATTGAATATCAATTCTCGGAGCCCTCAGACGACAGCTGCCAGCTGTTAGCTGTCGGAATGTGTCTGGCAGCTAACAGCTGACGGGTGTCAGTTGAAAGCCCCCAGATCACCCAAGTTCGATTAGTTCACGCGGAAAGGACGTGAGTATTTCTCTCCCCTCTGACGTGAGCAGCACATCGTCTTCTATCCGAACCCCACCCCACCCCGACCGGTAGATCCCTGGCTCAATTGTGACGACCGCACCCACCGGCAGTGGAGAATCGGCGGCCTTGGAAAGGCGGGGGGCTTCGTGCACTTCCAAGCCGATCCCATGGCCCAACGAATGGCCGAACGCCTCGCCCCAACCGCGGCGCTCAATGTAGCCCCGGGCAAGCGCATCGGCATCCCTTCCGCGCATTCCGGCCCGAACGCCACCCGAAGCGGTGGCATTTGCTTCACGAACTACGTCATGGACCTCCCGCTGTTCCGCGGTCGCCTTCCCCACGACGAACGTCCGCGTGATGTCGGAACAGTAGCCGTTGAACTCGGCGCCGAAGTCGATCAGGAGCAGGTCACCGGAGGCGGCCACCCGGCTCGACGAGCGGGCGTGCGGCAGCGCCGCGCGCTCCCCGCTGGCGATGATCGCCTCGAACGGATGCGACTGGCTGCCGCAGGCGCGAAGCTCGCCTTCGAGAATGCCGCAGATGGCGAGCTCGGTCATCCCGGGCCTCACCCTCTCTATGGTGAGCTCGAGTGCCTGCTCCGCGATGCGAGCGGCTTCGCGGATGTGGGAAATCTCCGCCTCGTCTTTTCGTTCGCGCAGCGACTCCACGAGATTCACCGACGGGCGCCACTGCCACCGCGCGCCACCCTGCGGCGGCTCGACGATCCGCTGAAAATCCGCGTGCGTCATGTGCGCCGACTCGAAGGCGATCGACTCCACGTCGGGCATCGCCGGCAGTTCGGCCCAGAGCCGCGACCAGAGCGACGTGGGCTCGATCACCACGCGAGAAACTCCGCGGGCCTCGACGTTGGCCTGGATCGAATAGCGGAAATCGGTCAGCAGCAGCGCCTCGTCCGTCGTGACGAGGAGCAGCGCACTCGACCCGGAGAAGCCGCTGAGGTAGCGGATGTTCGGCAACGAGCTCACCAGAAGCGCGTCGAGCTGGGATGCGTCTATCGCGAGTCGCAGCGCGGCGAGACGTCGCTCGCGCCCGGCCGTCATCGCTTGCCGGTACGCAGCGAGTGCACCAGCCCGCGCAGCGCCATCTCGTATCCGTAGGCGCCGAATCCGCAGAGCAGTCCGCGCGCGCCTGAGGCGAGCACCGAATGCCGGCGCTCCGGCTCGCGCGCGAAGATGTTGCTGAGGTGCACCTCGACGAACGGCAGCTTCACCGAGCTGAACGCGTCGGCGAGCGCGAGGCTCGTGTGCGTCCAGGCGCCCGCGTTCACGAGCGCGCCGTCGGCCTTCTCGCGCAGTTCCGGCGCGACTCCGGGCGCCGTGCCGCGGCCGCCGAGTGCGTGGATCGCGTCGATGAGGTCGCCCTCGTGATTGAACTGCGCGAAGGCAAGCTGCACGCCGAGCTCGTCGGCCACTTCGCGTGCGCACCCCTCGATCTCGGAGAGTGTCGTGGACCCGTAGATCTCGGGTTCGCGCGTGCCGAGGAGGTTGAGATTCGGGCCGTTGAGGACCGCGATCCTCACGGTTTCTTCAGTCCCGTCAGCCACGACTGGAACTGCTGGAGTTCCGCTGGACTACCGGGTTCTCCTGCGGGCGACGAGGCCGGCAGCGGCGGCGGCGGTTCGGAGTCCTCACCGGCCGTCGCGAAGAACTGGTCGAAGCGAAGCGTCTGCGACTGACGCGGCACCGTGCCGGTGACGCGCGCGTCGGCTTCGCGAAAGACCGAGTCGAGCGACAGTTCACTCGCGGCGGGAGCGGTCGGCTTTCCCTTCACCGACGCGACGCCCATTTCGACGGCGCCCGCGACCTGCGCGAACGCGAGCGCGACGTGCTCGTCTTCGGGCGAGATCGTTCCGCCCGCGAACAGTTCGTCGAGCGACGTGACGCTCGCGGCAGACGATGCCGGCACGGTGACCGCCGGCACGGTGACGGCCGGAGAAGAGACACTCGGCGCAGCAGGACTCGGCGTGGCGCGAGCCCGTCCGTTCCCCTGCACCGCGCGGCGAGCCGAGAGGCCGGCGAAATAGGAACGGGCGTTCAGCGGAGCCGAGTCATCCACCGCGACGACAGCCTGCTCGGGAACTTCCTCGAGCGAAACGCTGGTGCGGTCGCCGCGTTCAAGCTTGCGCACCCGTTCCTTCAGGCCTTCGTCGTCGGGGCTCGCCGCCGAAAGCTGGCGATAGACGTCGAGCGCTTCGGCGGTGAAGCCCTGCTGCAGGTACAGTTCCGCCATCGTCTCCGTGACGAACGGCGGCGCGGGCTCGGCCGGCAGCGAATCGCCGAAGGGCATGTCGATGCTTTCATCGTACGCGGGAGCTTGCACGGCTTCCGCGGCTGGCACAGGGGGTTCGTTCGCCGAAGGAGCCAAGTCGACGACCGG
>JADGQS010000034.1 GCA_017881585.1 Gemmatimonadaceae bacterium
CGGCCGCCAAGAAGCCGGCCGCCGCAAAAGCGCGCAGCAAGGCTGTGAAGGTCGCCGACGTCCTCGACGACGAGACGTCGCACGAAAACGGGAACGGTGCGGCCCACACCGGAAAGGCGCTCGTGATCGTCGAGTCGCCCGCGAAGGCGAAGACGATCGGCAAGTACCTCGGCTCCGGCTACAGCGTGAAGGCGACCGTGGGACACATCCGCGATCTCCCCACCAAGACGCTCGGCATCGATCTCGACGATGGATTCGAGCCCGAGTACGTCACCATCCCGGGCAAGGAAAAGACCGTTGCCGATCTGAAAACGGCGGCGAAGTCCGCGCGCGCCGTGTTCATCGCGACCGACCCTGACCGTGAGGGCGAGGCGATCGCGTGGCACGTGCAGAGCCAGATCAAGGGAAAGTCCGCGCCGCCCATCCGGCGCGTGCTCTTTCACGAAATCACGAAGGAAGCGGTGACGCGTGCCATCGAGCACGCGGGGCACATCAACCAGAAAAAAGTCGATGCGCAGCAGGCACGCCGAGTGCTCGACCGCCTCGTCGGCTACAAGGCGAGCCCCGTGCTCTGGAAGACCGTGAAGAAGGGTCTCTCGGCGGGGCGCGTGCAGACCGTGGCGCTGCGCATGCTGGTGGAACGCGAGCGCGAGATCCGCGCGTTCACGGCCACGGAATACTGGACCATCGCGGCGGCGCTCGAGCACGAGAGCCAGGCGTTCACCGCGAAGCTCCATCACATGGACGGCAACAAGCCCGTCATCCCGAGCGAGGCGAGCGCGCAGGCGATCGTCGGCGACGTTTCGGGACTGAAGACGTTCGACGTCACCGACATCAAGCGCCGCGAGCGCCGCAAGAATCCGGCGGAGCCGTTCAAGACGAGCACGCTCCAGCAGGAGGCCGCCAAGAAGCTCGGCTTCGGTTCGAAGCGCACGATGCGGCTCGCGCAGAATCTCTACGAAGGCATCGAGCTCGGGAAAGTCGAGGGCCAGGTTGGTCTCATCACGTACATGCGCACCGACTCCACGCGCATCGCGGAGAGCGCGGTGACGCAGGCGCGCGATTACCTCCGCTCGCAGTTCGCCGAGGAGTTTCTCGCCAAGACGCCGATGTTCTACGGCGCCGCCGGCGACAGCAACGCGCAGGACGCGCACGAGGGCATCCGTCCGACCGATCCCGAGCGCACACCCGATTCCGTGCAGAAGTACCTCTCGCCGGAGCAGTTCAAGCTCTATCAGCTCATCTGGCACCGCTTCATGGCGAGCCAGATGGCGCCGGCGGTGTTCGACACGACGACCGTCGACTTCAACATCAAGACCGCGCAGCACCAGTACCTGTTCCGCGCCACGGGCTCGGTGATCAAGTTCAAGGGATTCCTCTCGCTCTACAAGGAGGCGCGCGAGGAAGGCGAGGGAAAGGCGCTCGAGGACGAGCAGGCGCTCCCCGCCATCGAACCCGGCGAGCACGTGCCGGTGCGCGAGATCAAGCCCACGCAGCATTTCACCGAGCCGCCACCGCGTTTCTCGGAAGCGAGTCTCGTGAAGGAACTCGAGCGTCTCGGCATCGGGCGCCCGTCCACGTACGCGTCCATCATCTCGACACTCACCGAGCGGCACTACGCCGAACTCGAGCAGCGGCGCTTCTTCCCCACGCCGCTCGGCGAGAGCGTGGAGAAGGTGATGGTCAAGCAGTTCCCGAACGAGTTCAACGTCGGCTTCACCGCCGCCATGGAACGGGAACTCGACAAGGTCGAGGAGGGAGATCTCCCCTGGCAGCGCGTGCTCAAGACGTTCTATGGCCCGTTCGAGAAGGCACTCGGCGCGGTGGACTACGAGGCGCTGATCCACGAAGCGCACGATCTCTCCGCGCTCGGGAACGAGAAGTGTCCGCTCTGCGGCGGCAAACTCGTCGCGAAGGGCGGATTCTTCGGCCCGTTCATCGCGTGCGAGAACCATCCGAAGACGTGCAAGTACACGCGGCCGGTTAGTGGCGAGCGCGTGCCGCCGGTGCTCACCACGTTCCCCTGCCCGGTGTGCGGCAAGATGATGGTCGTGCGCCGCGGCCGTTCGGGCGAGTTCCTCGGCTGCAGCGGCTTCCCGAAGTGCCGCGGCACCCGCTCGATGCCGACCGGTGTCAAATGCCCGAAGGACGGCGGCGACATCGCCGCGCGTCGCTCGAAGAAGCGCGGGAAGGCGTTCTACGGCTGCGAGAACTATCCGAAGTGTGATTTCGTCTGCTGGGACAAGCCGGTCGCCGAAGTCTGCCCGGAGTGCGGCAACGTGGGCGCCGAGGCCAAGTCGAGCAAGACGCGGGGCAGCTACCGGAGATGTCTCAAGTGTGCGAACGAGTGGAGCGTGGCGGAGCCGGCGGAGGCTGAGGTTGTGGCGGTCTGACGACGACAAAGCAGTCGTCAGCTGAGCTGCGAGATCAGAGCTTTTCGCCGAGTCGACAGCTGCGATTGGCGCTGCTGGCCATCGCAGGGATCACGCTGCTTGCCGCGCTGCTGCGCTTTCCTTTTCTTTCGGCTGAAGACCTCTGGTTCGACGAAGTCTTCAGTGTGGTCCTCGCCTCGCAGGACCTCGCGGAGCTGATCAGGCGCGCACTGGCCGACCAAACCAATCCCCCGGGCTTCTATCTTGCGCTCTGGGGCTGGACACACCTCGGCGGCGTCCATCCCGCATGGCTACGCGCGCTCCCTGCGCTGGCGGGAACGCTCACCGTACCGGCCGTGGCTTGGCTGGCGCGCGCGCTCGGAATGCGGTGGGCAC
Organism: Gemmatimonadaceae bacterium; assembly: GCA_017881585.1. GTDB lineage: Bacteria > Gemmatimonadota > Gemmatimonadetes > Gemmatimonadales > Gemmatimonadaceae > Fen-1231. Next base: position 2,769 of record JADGQS010000034.1, read on the forward strand.
CGGCGCTCCTCGCCGCGCTGCTGGCGGCCGTCAGCCCGCTCCTCCTCGCGATGAGTCTCGAGGTGCGCGCCTACGCTCTGCTGGCGCTCGTCAGCACGCTCTCCCTCACGCTCGGCGTCCGCCTCGCGCGCCGCGATGATCCGTCGCGGTGGGCCGTCGCCGGACTCGCGGTCGCGAACCTCGCCCTGGTGTCTCTTCACTATTTCGGCGCGCTCGTCGTCGTAGCGGGTGTCGTCGCCACGTGGTGGACGAACCGCAGCCGCGCGCGCGCGACATTCCTGGCCGCGCTTCCCGCCGGCGCGGCGATCCTCGGCTGGATCGGTGTCGTCGTCGTCGCGTACGCGGGTCGACGCGTCGGAGCGAACACCGCGTGGATCCGGCCGCCGGGACCCGGCGAGCTCCGCACGTTCAGTGCGAACGCGATCGGTACCTTCGGCACCGGGTGGGGCTCACTCTTCGTGAATGCGACGATGCTCGTCGCGGTACTGGTCGCGGCGTGGCACGCCCGTGGCGAACGTGCGCCGCGCAATGCGGCAACGCTGGGAGAAGTGGACATCGCACGCGTTCGCGCGCGCTGGTTACTGGTCGCGGCGCTGATGCCCGTGACGACCGTGTTCTTCATCAGCGAGCTGGCGCCGCGCTCGATATGGGTCGCGCGGTATCTGATCGTGACGCTCCCGCCCTTGTGGCTTCTGGCGGCGGACGCAGTCGAGGTGGCGTCGGGCGCGGCGCGGACCGCTGCGATCACGGCGCTCGCAACGTGGGCGTGTTTCGCAGGTCCCTTGGCTGAGCTCGCGCGAGTGCACAAGCCGGCGTGGTCGCTCGTCGTCCGCGCTCTGGCCGGCGGCGCGCCGGCCACGGTATGCGTGAACGAGCCGTACCTGGGCTTGCCGCTCGAGTACTACGCGTTGGAGACGCGGCTCAAGCTTCGCGTGCTCGAGTTTCCCGCGTGCGGGGCGGCACACGTGGGCGCGTACGCGCTCCTGCGCCCGGAGACCTCGACTTCGCTCGAGTTGCTCCGCCGCAGCGGGGCCGTCGTCGGATCCGCTCGGGCGTTGAATAGCGCCTTTCCCGACGCGGACCTTCACGTGCTGCGGTGGCGCGCGCGGTGACTGCGCGCACGGCCGAACTACGCACCGGTGGAAGCGATCGCTCCCGGCTTCGACCTCAAGGCTCGAAACTCACGGCTGTGATGGAGGATCCTGGCCCTACGCCAGCCCCAGCTTCGCCGCGAGCCCGATCCTCTGGAGTTTTCCCGTCGCGCCGACCGGAATCTCCGTCACGATCAGGATCTTTCTTGGCACCTTGAAATCGGCCAGCCGCACCGCCGCGAACGCACGCAGCTCGCGCTCGTCCGCGGTGTGTCCCTCCCGCAGCACGACCGCCGCCCCGACGTCCTCGCCGAGCATGTCGTGCGGCACCGCGAACGTCACACACTGGTGCACGGCTGGATGCTCCATGATGATCTCGTCCACTTCGCGCGGCGAGATCTTTTCGCCGCCGCGATTGATGATCTCCTTGAGGCGGCCGACGATCGAGAGGTAGCCATCGTCGTCCATCGTGCCGACGTCGCCGGTGCGGAACCAGCCGTCGATGAAGCCGGTCGCATTCGCGTCCGGATTGTTCTCGTACGCGGCCATCACGTTGCCGCCCCGAATGACGATCTCGCCCTTCGAGCCGGCGGGAGCGGTGTCCCCTTGCTCGTCCGCCACCCGGATCTCGGGGCCGGCCGGAAGCCCGACGGTGCCCGGCTTCCGCGCGGCCGGCGGCAGGGGATTGCTCGCCATCTGGTGCGCGGCCTCGGTCATGCCGTACGCCTCGACGAGCGGTGCCCGAAACACGCGCTCGAGTTCGGCGAGCACTGTCGGCGGAAGCGCCGACGACGACGACCGGATGAAGCGCAGCCGGCTCGTCGCGATCGCATCGGCGTTCTTCGGCGCGCGCAGCAGGATCGCCTGGTGCATCGTCGGCACCGCCGTGTACCAGGTGGGTCTCACCTCGCTGAGCCAGCCGAAGAACTTCAGCGCGTTGAAGCCGCTCGTGCAGCTGACCGCTCCGCCCGCGGAAAGCGGCGCGAGCAGCGCGGCCATCAGCCCGTGAATGTGGAACAGCGGCATCACGCAGAGCCCGATGTCGTTCTTCGTGAGCGAGAGCGTGCGCCGGATGTTGTTCGCCGACGCGCACACATTGCGCTGCGCGAGCGGCACGATCTTTGGACGCGACGTGGTGCCCGACGTGTGCAGGACGAGCGCGATGTCGTCGGGCGACGCCATGCGCGGCGCCTGCACCGGCTTGGCGGTCATGGAATCCGGGAACTCGAGCGTGAAGCTCCCCGCGCCCTTGTCGGCGAGCGCGACGAGCCGTGCAATCGGGACGCCGAGCTTCATCGCGACGGCTTCGGCCGGCGTGTCCTTCCCGGCGGCGATGACGAGCAGCTTCGCCTTGAGATCCGTGAGGTAGAACCCAAACTCGTCGGCGCGGTACGACGGATTGAGCGGGGCCGCCGTCGCGCCCGCGCCGATTGCGAGGAACGCCGCGGCCATCTCGGGTCCGTTGTCGAGGACGATCGCCACGCGATCGTTCCGGGCGATCCCGCGTTGGTTGAGTGTCGATACGGTATGTGCGACCAGCATGCGCAACGCGCCGTACGTGAGCGGCACGCCACCGGGTGACGTGATCGCCGTGTCGTTCTCCGCGCCCGCCTCCAACAACTGCGCGATGGTCCGCGCTGCATCGGTCATTGCAATGTCCTCGAATTCGTCAGGTGGTCCTCTCCATCTTCCATCTTCCATCTTCCATCCTCGGTCTTCGGTCCTACGCCGGCCCCTTCGCATCCACGATCGTCTGCGCGAGCAGCCGCGTGCACGCGTACACCGAATCGATGTGTGGTGTTGGCGTTCCGGTAAGTCTTCCGAGCTCGATCACGGCGCCGACGAGCGCCTCGATCTCGAGCGGTCGTCCGTGTTCGATGTCCTGCAGCATCGAGGTCTTATGCGCGCCGACCTTCTCTGCGCCGGCAATGCGCCGCTCGATTCCCACGCGCATCGCGATGCCAAGCTTCGTCGCGATCGTCTCGGCTTCCGTCATCATCTGCACGCAGAGTTCGCGCGTGAGTGGATAGCGGCAAAGATCCTGGAGCGTCGCGTGCGTGAGCGCGCTGATCGGGTTGAACGCGAGATTCCCCAGCAGCTTCAGCCAGATTTCGGCGCGGAGATTGTCCGAGATCGGCGCCTTGAACCCCGCCGCGGTGAATCGCGTGGCGATCGCCTGCACGCGCGGCGTCGTCGATCCGTCGAGTTCGCCGAGTGCGAATCGCTTCCCCTCCACCACTCTCACGACGCCCGGCGCCTCGAGCACCGCGGCGGGATATACCACCGTGCCGATGATCCGCGCCGGATCCACGGCACGGGCGATCGACCCATCCGGATCCGCCGCGAGAACCGGCGTTCCCTCGTACTGGCCGCCGTGCCGCTGGAAATACCACCACGGGATTCCGTTCTGCATCGTCACGATGCTTGTGTTCGCGTCACAGAGATGGTGCAGGTCGCCCGCGACGGCCGACACCTGATGCGCCTTCACCGTCAGCAAGACCGTATCGTGCGGTCCCGCTTCGCTCATCTTGCTGAACACGCGGACGTTCTTCGCGATCACTTCGCGTCCATCTTCGGTCACGACCTTCATCCCGCGGCTGCGAATCGCCTCGAGGTTCGCGCCGCGCGCAATGAACGTCACGTCGTCGCCGGCCGCGGAGAGCAGGGCACCGAGGTATCCGCCGATCGATCCGGCGCCGACGACTGCAATCCTCACGCCGCCACCACCGGTGCGGCCGCCACGGCGCCGCGGTCGCCGGCTCCCCTCATGCGATTGCGAAGCGGCTTGAGCACGAAGAGCGCCATCGCCGCCGCCACGAGATTCATCGATCCCGCGGCGACGAACACGGCGCGCCATCCGCCGCCGGATGCCGCGATCACGCTGCTCAGCGGCACGAGCAGCGCCGCAGTTCCCTTGGCCGTGTAGAGAAAGCCGGCGTTCGCCGTCGCGAACTTCCGTCCATACGTATCGGCGCAGGTCACGGGGAAGAGGCTGTAAATCTCGCCCCATGCGAAGAACACCAGCGCGCTCAGCAGGACGAATGCGACCGGATTCCGTCCATACTGATCGAGCGCGAGAATCCCCGTTCCTTCGAGAACGAACGCGATGAACATCGTGTTCTCGCGGCCGATGTAGTCCGAGATCCAGCCGAAGAATGGACGCGCGATGCCGTTGAGCACGCGGTCGAGCGAGAGCGCGAAGGTCAGCGCAGGAAGGGTGAAGCCGAGGATCGACGTGGGGATGTCGGCAATGCCATAGTCCTTTGCGATCGGCGCCATCTGCGCGGTGGCGAGCAGTCCGCCCGTCGCCATCAGCGTGAACATCACGTACATCACCCAGAACACCGGCGTCTTCAGCATCTGCACCGGCGAGTACTCCCGAATCGACGTGCTCGTCTGACGGCTCGATGGCTTGGTTGTCGCCATGAATCCGGCACCGGGCGCCCGCAGGAACCACGCGAGCGCGAACACCACGAGGCCCTGTCCGATCCCGTATCGGATGAGCGTCGACTCATAACCGGCCGACCTGATCATCGCGACGATCGGAATCACGGTGAGCGCCGATCCGCCCCCGAATCCCATCGCCGTGAGCCCCGCCGCGAGACCGCGCCGATCGGGAAACCACTTGAGCGCGTTCCCCACGCATGTGCCGTACACGGCACCCGCGCCGATGCCGCCCACCGCCGCCGCGGCGTAGAGCATGGCGAGCGAGTTCGCATTCGCGTCCAGCACCCAGCTCGCCGCCACGAGGAACGACGCGCCGAGCACCACGATGCGCGGGCCGTACTTGTCGACGAACCATCCCTCGATCGGGATCAGCCAGGTCTCGACGAGCACGAAGATGGTGAAGGCCACCTGGATCGCCGGCTTCGTCCAGCCGTGCTTGTCGGCGATCGGGTTGACGAACAGCGTCCATCCGTACTGGAGGTTGGCGATCATCGACATGCAGATGACGCCGACGATCAGCTGCCACCAGCGCCCGCCGCGAGGCGATTCCTGGGCCGAGACCTGACGTGTCGCAATATCACTCATGAGGCTGCGGTCTCTCCCGTGTGCGTGCCGCAAAAAAGGCGCGTTTTGGGTCTGCCGGGCTCCACAATATATAGTTCCGGTATGGATTCCCGCCCCGGTATCAGTCCCATCCACATCGTCGGTGGCGGCCTCGCGGGGAGCGAGGCCGCGTGGCAGCTCGCGGAGCGCGGCCACCGCGTGGTCTTGCACGAGATGCGCCCCGTGAAGACGACGGAGGCGCACAAGACGGACCGGCTCGCCGAGCTCGTCTGCTCCAACACGTTCAAGAGCACCGAGATCACGAACGCGCACGGCCTCCTCAAGGCGGAGATGCGCCTCCTCGGCTCGATCGTGCTGCAGGCGGCCGACGAGGCGCGCGTGCCCGCCGGAACGGCGCTCGCCGTGGATCGTGACATGTTTTCCGCGGGCGTGCACGATCGGCTCATGGCGCATCCGCGGGTGACGGTCGAGCGCGGCGAGTTCGTGGCGTTGCCGTCTCCGGGGATCGTCGCGACGGGTCCTCTCACGAGCAAAGCGCTCGCCGATCAAATCGCCCGGTCACTTGGAATTGCAGCGCTCGCGTTCTACGACGCCATAGCGCCGATCGTGTCCGTCGAATCGATCGATATGGACGTCGCCTTTCGCGCGTCGCGCTACGACAAGGAGACGATGGCGGGCGAGGAGAACGCCTACCTGAATTGCGCGATGAACAAGGAGCAGTATGAGGCGTTCATCGACGCGCTCACCTTGGCCGACGTGTTCACCGCGCACGAGTTCGACAAGGTGCCGTATTTCGAGGGGTGCATGCCGGTCGAGGAGATGGCGCGGCGCGGAAGGGAATCGCTTCGTTTCGGTCCCCTGAAGCCGGTGGGCATCGAAGATCCGAAAACGCAGCGCAGGCCGTATGCGGTAGTGCAACTCAGGCGCGAGGATCGCGCTGGCCGGATGTGGAACCTCGTCGGCCTCCAGACGCGGCTGAAGATTCCCGAACAGCAGCGCGTGTTCCGCACGATTCCCGCGCTCGCGAACGCCGAGTTCCTCCGATTCGGCTCGATCCACCGCAACTCGTACGTGAACTCGCCCGCATCGCTGACGCCGTACCTCTCCCTGCGCGGCGATCCGTTGACGCTCTTCGCCGGCCAGCTTACCGGCGTCGAGGGGTACACCGAGAGCACCGCAACGGGACTCCTCGCCGCGATCAACCTCGACCGGATGCTGCGCGGCGCCGATCCGGTGCTGCCGCCGCCCACCACCATGCTCGGCGCGCTCTATCGCTACCTCCGCGAGGCCGATCCCGCGCACTTTCAGCCCATGAACGCGAACTTCGGCCTGCTGGAAGAATTGGCGGTCGTTCCACGGGACAAGGCGAAGAAGCGCGAACAGTACGCGGCGCGCGCTCTCGGAGAGATGCAATCGTGGATCGACGCGACCGCCTTGGACGGAGCGACGGCCGCGCAGTAACTTGGGTGCGGCTCGCTGCTCCGCGCTCGCTCACCAGGAGAGGTCAGATGAAACGTCTCGCGATCATGCTCGTCGCTTGTTCCACGGTTGCCTTGGCGCAATCCCCTGAAACGGGAAAGGCCGAGTTGAAGGACGCCGCGGGGAAATCGGTTGGAATGGTGACGCTCACCGAGACGCCGCACGGCGTCCTCATTCACGCGATGCTGATGGGCGTTCCCGCGGGAACCCACGCGTTCCACGTGCACGCGACCGGCAAGTGCGAGGCGCCGTTCACCACGGCGGGCGGTCACTTCAATCCGGACTCGAAGCAGCACGGGATGTCCAACGACATGGGAATGCACGCAGGCGACATGCCGAACGTGCAGGTGCCCGCTGACGGCAATCTCACCTTCGACGTGCTGGATCCTCACGTGACGCTGAAGGCCGGCGCGAACAGCCTGTTCAAGGACGGCGGAACGGCAATCGTGCTCCACGGGGGCGCCGACGACTACAAGAGCGATCCGGCCGGCAACGCGGGCCCGCGCATCGCGTGCGGCGTGGTCACGCGCTGAGCGACCGCCACGACGACCGCCCGCGCGCCTGAAGCAACAGGCGCGCGGCGGTGTGAGCCCTGGGTGAGCCTTTGGAGGGCACGATGCAAGTTGGCATGATCGGCTTGGGACGCATGGGCGCGAACATGGTGCGCCGCCTCATGCGCGGCGGACACGAGTGCGTGGCGCACGACGTGACCGGGGCGGCGGTGCAGGCGATCGCCGCCGAGGGCGCCCGTGGGGCGTCGACGCTCGACGATTTCGTCGAGAAGCTGCAGAAGCCGCGCACGATCTGGCTCATGGTTCCCGCAGCCGTCGTCGACTCCACGATCGAGGCGCTGCTCCCCAAGCTCGCCGCTGGTGACACTGTGATCGACGGCGGCAACTCGTACTATCGCGACGACATCGCGCGCGCGGCGCGGCTGGCGCCGAGCGGCGTGCACTATGTGGACTGCGGCACGAGCGGCGGCGTGTTGGGCCTCGACCGTGGCTACTGTCTCATGATTGGCGGCGAACAGCAGGTAGTGAACCGGCTGGATCCGCTCTTCGCGACGCTCGCGCCGGGCGCCGGCACGATCCCGCGAACCCCCGGTCGCGAGAAACTCGGCGGAACGAGCGAGCGCGGCTACCTCCACTGCGGCCCGACCGGCGCCGGCCACTTCGTGAAGATGGTGCACAACGGCATCGAATACGGCATGATGGCCGCGTACGCGGAAGGGCTGAACATCCTCCGGCACGCGAACATTGGAACGCAACAGCAACGTGCCGACGCCGAAACGACGCCGCTGCGCAATCCCGAGTTCTATCAGTACGATTTCAATCTCGCCGATGTGACCGAGGTGTGGCGGCGCGGCAGCGTGGTCGCATCGTGGCTCCTCGATCTCACGGCCTCCGCGCTGGCCGGCGATCCTTCACTCGAGAAGTTCGCCGGCCGCGTCTCCGATTCCGGCGAGGGCCGCTGGACGATCGATGCGGCGATCGACGAGGCCGTTCCCGCGAACGTGCTCGCCGCCGCGCTGTTCGAACGCTTCAGCTCGCGCGGCGAGGCGGACTTCCAGAACCGCCTCCTCTCCGCGATGCGATTCGAGTTCGGCGGTCACGCCGAGAAGGGCGCGTGAGCGATACGCACGCCGACGCACTCGTGTTCTTCGGCGCGACGGGCGATCTCGCACGCAAGAAGGTCTACCTGGCATTGCAGGCGCTCACGCGCCATGGCCGGCTTGACATGCCGGTCATCGGCATCGCCCACTCGGAATGGTCGATCGAGCTCCTGAGGAACCGCATCCGCGAGGAGTTGGCGCCGCGCCCCGGCTACGATCCCGCCGCGCTCGAAATGCTGCTCTCCCGCCTCTCGTACCTCCAGGGTGACTACCGCGACGTTGAGACCTTCACCGCGCTCCGCACGGCGCTCGGCACGGCGAAGCATCCGCTGCACTATCTCGCGATCCCGCCCGACGCGTTTGCCGCCGTGGCCGACGGACTCGGACGGTCGGGGTGTGCCCAAGGTTCCCGAATCGTCGTCGAGAAGCCGTTCGGGCGCGATCTCGCGTCGGCGCGGGCGCTCAACGAGACGCTGCACCGCGAGTTCGACGAATCGAGCATCTACCGCATCGACCACTTCCTCGGCAAGGAAGCGGTGCAGAATCTCCTCGTGTTCCGCTTCGCGAACACGTTGCTCGAGCCCGTCTGGAACAATCAGTTCGTCGAAAGCGTGCAAATCCTGATGGCCGAGAATTTCGGCGTCGAGGGTCGCGGACGGTTTTACGAGGAGGCCGGGACGATTCGTGACGTGATCCAGAACCATCTGCTGCTCGTGCTTGGCCTGCTCACGATGGAGGCGCCGGTTCCCTTTCACGCCGCGGCGGTGAACGACGCGCAGGTGACGCTGTGCAAGTCCATTCGCCCGCTGAGACCCGACGACGTGGTGCGCGGCCAGTGCCGCAGCTATCTCGATGAAAAGGACGTCGCGCTCGGGTCCACCGTGGAGACTTATGCGGCCGTGCGGCTGAGCATCGACTCGCCCCGATGGAACGGCGTGCCGTTCCTCATTCGCGCGGGGAAGTATCTCCCGGCGACCGTCTGCGAAGTGATCGTCACGTTCAAGAAGCCCATGATGTTCGCGTCCGGCGGCGCATCGAACTACGTGCGCCTCCGGCTCAGCCCCGACGTGCTGATCACCATCGGCGCGCAGGTGAAGCGTGCGGGCGAGGCGATGCTCAGCGAGCCGGCGGAGTTTACGGTCGTGCATCATCCCGATGGAGACGAGATGGACGCGTACGAGCGCCTTCTCGGCGACGCGCTGGACGGCGATCCGATGCTCTTTGCGCGCGAGGACTGCGTGGAGGCGGCGTGGTCCGTCGTCGATCCGGTGCTCGGCGATGTCACGCCGTTGCATGCGTACGAGCACCAAACGTGGGGTCCGGTCGAGGCGGCGGCGCTCGCGGGCGACGTCGGCGGCTGGCGCAATCCACCGGCGTGAGCGCCGACTCGCGGTCGATACCGGCGATGCCATCCGCCCCGGCGAGCGTGCTCACCATCAATGGCGGATCGTCGAGCATCAAGTGCGCGATCTTCCGGCCGGGCGACCCGCCGGAGAGGGTGCTTCACGAGACGGTGGAGGGCGACGCCGCGTCGTCGCTGCTCGACTGGCTCGAGCGACAGCCCGCGTTCGCGTCGGTCGGCGCAATCGGACATCGCGTGGTGCACGGCATGCAGCACGTCGAGCCCGAGCTGATCACGGAGCAGTTGCTCGGTGAGCTGCGCTCGATTCGTGCGTTCGTCCCCGAGCATCTGCCCCGCGAGATTGCGCTCATCGAGGCGATTCGCGACCGGCATCCGGCGTTGCCGCAGGTTGCCTGTTTCGACACGGCGTTCCACCACGGCATGCCGCGGGTCGCGAAGCTGCTCGCCATTCCGCGGCGGCTCGAGGCGAAGGGCGTGCAGCGCTACGGATTCCACGGCCTCTCGTATTCGTTCCTCATGGAGGAGCTCGCGCGCACGGCCGGCGCCGGCCCGGCGCGCGGCCGCGTGATCCTCGCACATCTCGGCAGCGGCGCGAGCCTCGCCGCCGTCCGTGACGGGAAGAGCATGGACACGAGCATGGGCTTCACCCCGGCGTCGGGACTCGTGATGGGCACGCGTGCCGGAGACGTTGATCCGGGGCTCGTCGCGTTCCTCGCGCGCACCGAGCGAATGACCGCCGAACAGTTCGAGGGCATGGCCAACCGCGAGTCCGGACTGCTCGGCGTTTCCGAAATCAGCGCGGACATGCGCGAGCTGCTCGCGCGCGAGGCGACCGACGTGCGGGCGGCGGAGGCGGTCGCGCTCTTCTGCTATCAGGTGAAGAAGTGGGTCGGCGCGTTCGCCGCCGCCCTCGACGGACTCGACACGCTCGTGTTCGCGGGCGGCATCGGCGAGAACGCGCCGGTTATCCGCTCGCGCATCTGCGACGGGCTGCGATTCCTCGGGGTCGAGGTCGATGCCGCGGCGAACGGTCGAAATGAGGCCGTGATATCAACGCATGCCAGCCGCGTAACCGTCCGTGTCATTCGCACCGACGAAGAGCTGATGATCGCGCGCTCCGTGTATCGCGTGCTTGGCGCCGGCCGATGAGCACGCGCGAGATGCAGCCCGAGCGCGACGATCCCGCCATGCGCGCGGTCGCGGCGCGTGCGCTCGACCTCATCGGCGGCGGCGCGCTGGTCGGGCTCGGCTCGGGGCGCACCGCATCGGTGTTCGTCCGCATGCTCGGTACGCGCGTGCGGGACGGATTTAGCGTGACCGGAGTGCCGGCCTCGGGCGCAACCGCGGCGTTGGCACGCGAAGCGGGCATTCCGCTCGTGTCGCTCTCCGAGATCGAACTTCTCGACATCACCGTGGACGGCGCGGACGAAGTCGCGCCCAACCTGGATCTCATGAAGGGACACGGGGGCGCTCTGGTGCGCGAGCGTATCATCGCCAGCGCCTCGCGCCGGCAGGTCATTCTCGTCGGAGCGGACAAGCTCGTGCGACGACTCGGCGAGCGCTTCGCCGTGCCCGTCGAAGTGATGCCGTTCGCGGCGGGCCCCGTCACTCGCGCGATCAGGGCCGCCGGTCTCCGTCCTGGCGTACGAATGGACGCGACGGGCGGCCGCGAGCTCGTCAACGAGAACGGGAACCTGACGCTCGACTGTGCGCTCCCGGCGCCGCTCGCTGATGCGCACGCGGCGCGCGCGCTCGAGGCTTCGTTGCTGGCGATGCCGGGCGTCGTCGATACGGGCCTCTTCCTCGGCACGGCGGAACGGGTGCTGGTGGGCTACCCCGATGGCCGGGTCGACACGCTCCTGCGAGATGGAGTCGTGAGATGAGTCCAGCCGTTCGCGGAAACCTCGAGATCCATCCTACGAGCGCGGAGTTGACGGTCGCGGCTGCCGAGCGATTCGTTGCGGCGGCGGACGCCGCGATCGCGGTCACGGAGACTTTTTCCGTCGCGCTTTCCGGCGGTACCACGCCGCAGGCGCTCTTCGCCGCGCTCGCGTCGGCCGAGTACTCGTCCCGCGTGCGGTGGCCGAGCGTTCACGTGTTCTGGGGCGACGAGCGCTGCGTTCCGCCGGACGACGAGGCGAGCAACTATCGCATGGCACGCGAGATGCTGCTCGATCACGTGCCGGTCCGCGCGGCCAACGTCCATCGCATTCGCGGCGAGGACGATCCCGAGGCCGCCGCCGAGCGGTACGAGCGCGACCTGCGAACGGCGTTCGAAACGCCCACCGGACCTCCGCGCCGCGCGCCCGGCCTGCGCTTCGATCTGGTACTTTTGGGTCTCGGTACCAACGGCCACACGGCGTCGCTCTTTCCGCATCTGCAGGCCGTGCGCGAGCGGACGCGGTGGGCGATGGCGCAGAACGTCGAAATGCTGCAGATGTGGAGGATCACTCTTACGCCGGTGATCCTGAACCAGGCCTCTGAAGTACTTTTTGTCGTCTCGGGAAGGGAGAAGGCCGCGATCCTGCGGCGCGTGCTGTACGGCGCCCGCGAGACGGACGACCTTCCCGCGCAGGCGATCGCGCCGGCGGACGGCCGCCTGCGCTGGCTGGTGGATGCCGCGGCGGCGGCGGAACTTCCCGCACACTGAACGAGCCAACTGCCCGATGATTTCCCGGCAAACCGCCCGAGAACGCGTCGTCTTCCTTCTCGACGTCGACAACACGCTCCTCGACAACGACCGCATCATCGCGGATCTGAGGGACGCGCTCACACGCGAAGTCGGCGTCGACAAGGCGCGGCGGTACTGGTCGATCTTCGAGGAGCACCGGCGGGAGCTTGGCTATGCCGATTACCTGGGATCGCTCCAGCGCTTCCGGACCGAGGATCCGCACGATCCGAACCTGCTCGCGATTTCGTCGATGCTCGTGAACTATCCGTTCCGGGAGCGGCTGTTTCCGGGCGCGCTCGACGTCATCCGGCACCTCAGTCAATGGGGCAGCACGGTCATTCTCACGGACGGCGACGTCGTGTTTCAGCCGCTGAAGATCGAACGCTCCGGACTCTCGGAAGCGGTCGGCCGACGGGTGCTGCTCTACGTGCACAAGGAACGGGAACTCGCCGAAGTCGAACGGCGCTTTCCCGCCGACGAATACGTGCTCGTGGACGACAAGATCCGGATCCTCACCGACGTGAAAGCCATCTGGGGGACTCGCGTGACCACCGTGTTTCCGAAGCAGGGCCACTACGCGGCGGACCCGGACGTCGCGGGGTATCCGAAGCCGGACTTCACTATCGATCACATCGCAGACCTGCTTGCGCACAACCCGCCGCCCGGCGTCGTCAGTGTAAGGAAGGAATGAGGAGCGAATCATGAACGAGAAGGCACCGGCACTCACCGCGCGTCCTGCATGGAAGGCGCTGCACGCGCATTGGGACGCGCTGCGCGGCGTGCACCTGCGCGACCTGTTCGCGAACGACGAGCATCGCGGCGAACGCCTCGCCGCGGAGGCGGCGGGACTGTACCTCGACTACTCCAAGCAGCGCGTCACCGACGGGACGCTCGGGCTTCTCCTCGCGCTCGCGGCCGAATGCGGGCTGCGCGAGCGAATCGACGCGATGTTCCGCGGCGACAGGATCAACGTGTCCGAAAAGCGCGCGGTGCTTCACGTGGCGCTGCGCGCGCCGGCCGGCAGCTCGCTCACGCTCGATGGACTGAACGTCGTTCCCCAGGTGCAGGCCGTCCTCGGCCGCATGGAAGAGTTCACCCGCCGAATTCGCTCGGGCGACTGGAAGGGCCATACCGGCAGGCGCATTCGCAACATCGTGAATATCGGTATCGGCGGCTCCGATCTCGGCCCCGTGATGGCGTACGAGGCGCTGCGCTGGTACAGCGAGCGCGATCTCACCCTGCGATTCGTGTCGAATGTGGACGGCACCGATTTCGTCGAGGCCACGCGCGATCTCGACCCGGCTGAGACGCTGTTCATCGTGTCGTCGAAGACGTTCACCACGCTGGAGACGATGACCAACGCGCAGAGTGCGCGCGCGTGGACGCTCGCGGCGCTCGGCAGCGACACGACCGTCGCGAAGCACTTCGTCGCGGTGTCGACGAACGCCGAGGGCGTCGCGAAGTTCGGTATCGACACTGCGAACATGTTCGGATTCTGGGACTGGGTCGGCGGCCGCTACTCGATGGACTCGGCGATCGGGCTCTCGACCATGCTCGCCATCGGATCGCAGCACTTTCGCGCGATGCTGGAAGGCTTCCACGCGATGGACGAGCATTTCCGCACCGCGCCCCTCGAGCGCAATCTCCCGGTGCTCATGGGCCTGCTCGGCGTCTGGAACACGAACTTTCTCGGCGCGAGGACCGTCGCGGTGCTTCCGTACGATCAGTATCTCAAGCGATTCCCGGCGTACCTGCAGCAGCTCACGATGGAGTCGAATGGCAAGCACGTCACACTCGACGGCTCGACGGTGGACTACCAGACCGGCCCCGTGTACTGGGGCGAGCCCGGCACGAACGGGCAGCACTCGTTTTATCAGTTGATCCATCAGGGCACGCAGGCCGTTCCCTGCGACTTCATCGCGTTCCGCAAGCCGCTGAACGCGCTCGGCCGGCATCACGATCTCCTGATGGCGAATGTCTTCGCGCAGACGGAGGCACTCGCGTTCGGCAAGACCGCGGAGCAGGTGAAGGCCGAGGGCACGCCCGACTGGCTCGTGCCGCACCGCGTCTTCGCGGGCAACAGGCCCACGTCGACGATCCTCGCGGATCAGCTCACGCCCGCCACGCTCGGTGCGCTCGTCGCGCTGTACGAGCACAGCGTGTTCACGCAGGGCACGATCTGGGGCGTCGATTCATTCGACCAGTGGGGCGTCGAGTTGGGGAAGGCCCTCGCCCAGCGCATCGTCGGCGAACTCGAAGAGCCCGCGGGCGCGAAGCTGGCGCACGACAGCTCGACGAACGCGTTGATCAAACGCTATCGCCGCACCGATCGGTAAAGAGGCCGTTGTCCGACAGCTACAGGCTGACCGCTATCGTCTGACGTCGTTGCCTTATCTCGCCTCTAACTCGTCGCTCGCTTTCTTGATGCCGGGCCACAGTTCGGTCTGCGGAATCTCTCCTTCGAGCTCCGTGCGGACGCGCGCCGCGATGTCCTCGGCAGCGGCCGCAGGATCCGCGAAGAGGTCGTATTCGCGCACGTCGAGCTTGATCAGCGGGCACTTGTTGAATCCCGCGATCCATCGCTCGTAGCGTCCGTGCAGGTTCGCGAAGTACTCGGGGTCCGCATCGCGCTCGCGTGGACGGCCGCGCGTGGCGATGCGCTCGAGGATCACGTCGAGCGGGCCGTGCAGGTACAGCATGAGCCGCGGCGGCCGCGCGGCGGGAGCGAAGAGCAGCTCGGCGTACAGCTGCTGGTACAGTTGCCAGTCGTCCACGCTCATGTAGCCCTGATCGTACAGGCCGCGCGCGAAGACCTCGGCGTCCTCGTACCACGTCCGGTCGAGCACCCAGCTTCCGCCCATGGAGCGCATGCGGCGCATCGCGGCGAAGCGCGTCGCGAGGAAGTGGAGCTGCAGGTGCATTCCGCACGAGCGCATGGCCTCCGGTCCGCCGCCGTAGAAACGCTCGAGCCACGGGTTCTCGTCGTCCACGCTCTCGAGCGCGAGCTGGAGGCCGAAGCGCGACGCCAGCGCATGCGCGAGCGTCGTCTTCCCCGAACCCACCATTCCGGCGACGCCAAGTATCATGGGAAGAATACTATGCGCTTTCACGCTAGCTTCCATAGGATGCCACCGGCCAAGCAGGAACCCCCGGAACGGACTCAGGCTGAACGTCCGCCGCTCGTCACGGTTTTCCTGACACATCTCGCGCGCGAGCGGGACGTGTCGCCGAACACGGTGAAGGCGTACTCGCGCGATCTCGACGAGTTCTGCGCCTTTCTCGGGCCCTACTACGGCACCGAACGCCTGGACTGGGGGAAAGTGGACCGGCTCGCGATGCGCTCGTTCCTCGCGCATCTCACGCGCCGCGGACTGGGCAAACGCAGTATCGCCCGGACACTTTCAGCAGTTCGGACGTTTTACGCCTTTCTGCACCGCAACGACGTCGTGGAAGTGAATCCCGCGCGCTCCGTGGGATCGCCGAAGACGGACAAGTATCTCCCCGGGTATCTCGATCGCTCGCAAGTCGAGACGCTCTTCCAGGCGGCGGCCACGCGAGCGGGCGGAGGGCACTACGGCGACGTGCGCAACCTCGCGATCCTCGAGCTGTTCTATTCGGCCGGGCTGCGCCTGAGTGAACTGCGCGGCATCAACCGTCCCGACCTCGACCTGCTTGCGGGGCTCGTGAAGGTCCGAGGGAAGGGGAGGAAGGAGCGCATCGTGCCGGTGGGCCAGCACGCGCAGCGGGCGCTGCGGAACTACGAGCGCTCGCGCGACGAGCTGTGTCGAAATCTTGGAATCGCCGCCGATCGAACCGCGTGCTTCCTGAGCAATCGCGGGAAGCGCATGAGCGTGAAGGCGATCCAGAACGCGGTGGTGGGCTGGCTCAAACAGGTCGACGAGGGAGCCGGGCTGTCCACGCACTCGCTGCGCCACACCTTCGCGACGCACCTGCTGGATGCAGGCGCCGACCTGCGCGCAGTGCAGGAGCTGTTGGGCCACGCGTCGATTTCAACGACGCAGATCTATACCCACACCTCGGTCGAACGCCTGAAACAGGTTTACAAACAGAGCCATCCGCGGGCCTGACAGCGATGGAAGATGGAAGATGGAAGATGGAAGATGGAAGACGACGGTGCGCGTCGGTCTTCCATCTTCGATCTTCCATCGCAGCTACACACAGATCGCCCGCCGCAGCGAGAGGTTCGAGAGATTCCCCCCGCACAACACGATCGCCACGTGCTGGCCCGCGAGCCGCGGCGCGAGCTTCTTCAGCGCAGCGAGTCCCGCCGCTCCCGCTCCCTCGGCGATGTTGTGAGTGAAGCGGATGAGGTCACGAATTCCCTGGTACATCTCGTCCTCGCTCACCAGCACGAACTCGGACAGCCCGGTCTTGAGGGTGTCGAACGTCATCGCATACGCGGAGCCGGTGGCGACGCCCTCCGCCATGGTCTTCACCGGCAGGCCGCTCAGCACCCTTCCCGCCTTCCACGATTCGTATTGCGCGGGCGCGCCCGCCGCCCCCACCGCGCAGACCGTCAACGACGGCTTCTTCGCCGCCGCCACCGTGAGCGCCCCGACGGCCTGCGAACCGCCGCCCGTCGCAATCACGAGCGAATCGAGGCCGGGGCGCTGCTCGAGAATCTCGATCGTCATCGTCCCCGCGCCCGCGATCACGTCCTTGTTGTTGGTGGAGTGCACGAGCGTCATTCCGCGCTCCTCGCAGATGCGCGCGCACGCCGCGGCGCTCTCGTCGTAGTTCGATCCCGATTCGACGAGCTCCGCGCCGAGCGCGCGGATCGCCGCGTTCTTGTCGGGATTGTTGTTCATCGGCACGCAAACGACTGCGTGGACGCGAAGCAGCCGGCCGGCGTACGCGAGCCCGAGCCCGTGGTTACCGGTGCTCGCGCCGATCACGCCCCTCGCCCGCGCTTCCGCGGAGAGCGCGGTGATCGCGGATAGGCCGTTGCGGATCTTGAAGCTCTGCGTGGGCTGGTGGTTCTCGTGCTTGACCCACACCTGAATCCCGTGGCCCACGAGTTCATCCAGCTCCGGATAGTTGCGGAGCGGTGTGGGAACGAGATACGGCTTGATTCGTTCGTGCGCGGCGAGGACGTCGGAAAATGCAATGGTCATTGTATCGAGCAACCTGTGTGGCCGGTATGCGTTCAGTAAGACTCACAGGGTCGGGGACGCGTGAGCGTTCGTCGCCGCTCAGCGCATCCGATCGGCCCCCTTGAAGTACGTCTTCGCGTATGCCGCGAGTTGTGCGTCGCTGGGATGATCCACGGTCTCGATCCCCACCACCTTCGCCTCGAGCGGCGCGTCGTGCGTGTGCAGGTATCTGGAAAACTCGAGCTTCGCCGCACCCGGCCCAACGATGAGGAGTTCCTCCGTTCCCTGGAGGGCGCCTACCAGGTCATGGTAGAACCGCTTGGCATCCTCCGGGTGTTCCTTGAGGCCTTCCTGGCCTCTCGTATGCTTGTGATGGTCGTTGTGTGGCGGCGCGGAGACCGTGGCTTCATCGGCACTGTCAGGATGGAACTCGATGACGCGGGCCTCCTTGTGATCGAGCCAGACGGCGACGTGCTTGCTCACCGTCGCGGCATGCGTCGCGTCATCGGTCTTTTTTTCGGTCTTCATGGTGTACTCCCGTTAGGCGCACGTTACGCCACGCCCCGGGGCATTGCTATCGCTCAAGGGAGGGACGCTCAGGCTAGTTCACAGGGCCTACTCCCTGATTTGGGGGCCGGTGTTCGGCAGTGGCGCCCGTAACCACACGCGTGCAACCGCAACCTGAATCGCCACGGCCGCGAGTCCGTTGAGCAGGAGCGCGTGCCGCACGCCGAGAAAGGTGACCGCGGCGCCGGTGAGCAACGCGCCGATTGAGATCCCTCCGCGCATCGCGAGCATGTACAGGCTGACCGTCTGACCGAGCAGGCGAGGACCCGACGTGACCTGCAGAATCGAATTCGCCGCGGTATTGCTCACAGTCATCGACGCGCCAGCGAGCGCGAGCAGTGCAAGCAACCCCCAGAACCATGGGTTGAGCGCCGTGAGCACGAGTACCGCACCCAGCGCGATGGCGAATCCCGAGCTCAAACGTCGACGATCGACGCTCGACGCGACGCTGAGCAGACCCGCGGCGCCAAGCAGGCCTCCCGCACCGAACGATACGACCGCCGCGGAGAAATGAGCGGCGTTTCCGTGGAACGCCGCCTTCACCAGCACGGGCGTGAACGTAATGAGGGGCCCGCAGAGAACACCGCTGGCGAGAACGCTGAGCAGCGCTCCGCGGAGGTGCGGCTGCCGGAGAATGTTGCCTATGCCGGCAAACAGATGACGCCGTGGCGGCGCATCCGCGCGCGGCGGCGGAGGAGTCCAGCGTGGCAGGATCCACAGGGCCACGCCGATGAAAGGCACGTACGACACCGCGCTGACCACGAAGCATGCCATCGCGCCGACGCTGGACATCAGGACGCCGGCAATCGACGGACCGAGAATGCGCGAGAGATTGAACTGGGTGGAGTTGAGCGCAAGGCCGGCGCCGATCTGGTCGCGCCTGACGATCGACGGCACGATCGACTGGAACGACGGCATCGAGAGCGCGTCCGTGACGCCGACCACGATCGACAGGACGATGATCATCCACGGCTTGACCGTGCCGGTGATGAGCAGCACGACGATGGCGGCCGGGCAGAGCATCTGGATCGACTGGAACAGCGCGATCACGCGCCGGCGATCGGAGCGATCGGCGAGCGCGCCGCCGGCCAGCGTGAGCAGCCACACCGGCGCGTTCATCGCGAACGAGTCGAGGCCGATCAGGAACGAAGACGCTCCCAGCGTCAGCAGCAGCCACGGCTCCGCGACCTGCTGGGCCCAGGTGCCGATGCTGGAAAGCAGGCTGGCGAACCAGAAGGTCCCGAATCGCCGCGTCGCGAGGAGGCTGAGCGATTCGCGAAAAGTCTTGATCATGCGCCGCGAAAGCTACGCCACGGCGGCGGGTACGCGCCATTTGATGATCACGACCTTGATGGCGTCGTTCACGATCAGGCACGAGACCGCGGCATACGCAAGAATCGCGAGTGTCTGCGACCAGGGCAGGGGCATGAGTCCCGGAACACCCACGCGTGTGAGGATCGTCCCCACGAGCACATCGGCCGCGAGCGCGACGATGAGGGCTTTGCCCGGCATCGTCGACCAGAACGCCCGGCGCTCGCGAGCCGACACCACGGAGAACACGGCAAAGTAGAGCAGCAGCAGAAAGCTGAAAGTGTAGAGCGCACTGTCGCTCGTCGTCAAACCGAAACGCGACCAGCAGATCCACAGGAACGCCAGAGCCTCCGCCACCATCGCGATTCCCAGGACCACGGACACCGTGACGAAGCCGCCGATCTGCCACGTCTCCGGCCGCTTCGACCACCGCACGTGATCGGTGGACAGGGAAATCTTGGCGAAGTCCGTCATGAATGTCAGCAGCAGCATCGCGAACACTGAGACGACGAATTTTCCCGTCAGCACGAAAGCGATCGACACGAAGGACGCCTTCAGGATCGTCCGGCTGATCTTGTTGACGATCCAGGTCAGGATGCGCTGATAGATCGTCCGGCCCTGCTCCACGAGCGCAATGATGTTCGTTAAGCCCGGCGCGGTCAGCACGACGCTCGCGGCACCCTTCGCCACGTCGGTCGCCGTGCTCACCGCGATGCCGACTTCGGCCTGACGGAGCGCGGGCGCGTCGTTGACGCCGTCGCCTGTCATGCCCGTCACGTGCCCGGAAGCTTGCAGGTGCTGCACTACGATGTACTTGTCCTCCGGAAACACTTCGGCGTAGCCATCGACGCCGGCGAGAAGGTCGACCGAAGTACTGCCAGGAGCCGCAATCGCGGCCTTCAGCTCCGCCATGGGCCTGATGTTCGGCAGGCCCACACCGCGCGCGAGTTCCGTCGCGACCGGCAATGCGTCGCCGGTGAGCATCTTCACCGAAACGCCGAGGCCGCGAAGGGCGGCGATCAACTGCATGGCGTCGGGTCGAGGCGGATCGAACAGCGACACCAATCCGATCAGCGACGGCGTGCCCGTCTCGGGGCCCCGTGCCACCGCCAGGGTGCGATAGCCCTTCGCGGCGGATGCGTTCACGCGAACCTCCAGCGCCTCGATGGCCGGCGCCTGGAGGCCGCACGTCTCGGCAATCGTGCGCACGGCGCCTTTCATTACGCGCATCCTCGTGCCGTTCTGCTCGACGACCGCTTCCGTCCGCCGGTTCTTCGCGTCGAATGGCGCGAAGGAAACGGGCGTGAACGTCGGCGCGTTGTCGAAGATCTTCCGCTCCTTTGCCGCGGCGAGGAATGCGAGGTCGATGGGGTCCTGATTGGCTTCCTGCGACGCCAGGGCGCCGGCGATGAGTACGTCCGTCTCCGTCGAGTGCTCCTGCGGAATCACTTCCGTGACCGCCAGCTGATTCATCGTGATCGTGCCGGTCTTGTCCACGCAGAGCACGTCCATCGTCGCGGCGTCTTCCGCCGCGCTGAGACGCGTGACCAGCACACCGCGCTTGGCAAGCTCCTTCGACCCGACCGCCATGCTGATCGTGAACATCACCGGCAGGGCGACCGGCACGGCGCTCATCAGCAACACCAGCACCAGGGGAACCATCTCCGCGAGCGGCACGCTGCGGATCAGCGACAGGACGACCACCACGGCGAGGAGCGCGCCGACGATGACGAAGAGCCAGCGGACGACCTTGGTCACGACCGCTTCGATGTGCAGCTTGGGTCTCGCCTGCTGCACCAGTTCGGTGGTGCGTCCAAAGGAAGTCTTCGCCCCCGTCAGCACGACCACGCCGTTCCCTTCGCCGCGGCGGACGACGGATCCCGATGAGAGCACGGAGGCGGGGGGCTTGTCCACGTCCTTCGACTCGCCGGTGAGCGCCGACTGGTCCACGCTCAGCGTTCCCGTTAGCAGCTTCACGTCCGCCGGGACGATGTCACCGGGCCGCACGCGGACGACGTCTCCGGGGACGAGCTCGCGGGCCGGAATCACCTGCCAGGTCGAGTCGCGGCGGACGCGGGCACCGACCTGCAGTCGTTTCCGCAGCGCCTCGACAACGCCGGCGGCGCGGCGCTCCTGCAGGAAACTCAGGACGGCGTTGATGACGAGCAGCGCGCCCACGAGGATCACGTCCGAATACTTTCCGAGCACTGCGGAAAGCACCATGATCAGCTCGAGCATCCACGCCGAGAGTCCCCAGAATTTGCGAAGGAAGCCGAGGAGCGGGTGCTTCTTCTTCTCCGCCACTTCGTTGTAGCCACTCTCCGCGCGGCGGCTCTCCACCTCGGCGCGCGTGAGCCCCGTGTCGGGATTCACGTTCACCGTCACGGGCGTGTCTCACCCCATGTCCAGTTCCGAATTTCCGGCATGTCCTCGCCGTGCTCGTCGATGTATCGC
>JADGQS010000003.1 GCA_017881585.1 Gemmatimonadaceae bacterium
CAGGTCACCAACTTGCGCCCCCTCCGCCGCTATTTCAAGTCGCGCCCGATGAACGCTTCGATCGCCGCCTTGGCCGTGCGCGCAGTGAAGCGCGCGTTGATGAGAAGAATTCGCTGAGAGTCGAGCGCCGTCTGCGACGTGAGCAGGTCGAGATACGAGGACGCGCCGAGCGCGTAGCGCGACTGCTGTGCCGAAAGATCCTCCTGAGCCGCGGCGATCTGCAGCGTCTGCAGCTCGACCGTTTGCGCGGCCGTGCGGAACTGATCGATCAACTGGGCGAGCTGGGCCGTCGCATTGAATCGCGCGTCACGAAGTACGGCCTCAGCATTGTCCGCGGCGACCGTGGCCTGCATGCTGCTCAATTCACGGCTGAAGTTGTTGAAGATGGTGTAGCCCACGGAGAACGTGTACTGCGTCTGAGTCGACGCCGCCGGACCGCCACCCCAGTTGAACGTGGGAGAAGTGAACCCACTCGCGTTGTAGATGTAGCTGGCGCGCACCTGCGGGATGTACTGGGATGTGAGCGTCGAGCGGCGCCCTTGCTTGGCCGCATCCAAAGCCGCGACCGCCTGCCTGACGCTCGGGCCGTCTTCGGCCATGCGCGCAAGCGAGGCGTCGTCCACGTCCAGGCGGGGAACGTCGCTGGTATCGGATGCGACCGTAGTCACTGGAACATTCGATGCCACGAGACGAGTTAGCGCCGCGTTCGCGTCACGCAGCTGCGCACGCGCATTGAGCAACGAGAGTTGCGCGCTGCCGACCTGGATCGCCGCCTTCAGCGAATCAGTTCGAACGACCTGACCCACCTTCACTTTCGCCGCCGACGCATTCAGCGCGACCTGCGCCTGCTCGAGCGCGCTCGCACCGGCAGCTTCCAGCTCGCGCGCCTGCAGTATGGCGAAGTATTGCTGCTTCACGGTAGCCGCCACGCCATAGCGCTGAAGCGTTTCGTTCTCCTCGTTCGCCCGCTGACTTGCCAACGCCTGCCGATATCCGAAGTACCGCTGACCTCCATCGAACAGCACCATGCTGGCGCTGTATCCCTTTCCGTAGTTCCAAGGATCGCCCTTGTATGGGAGCAACTGACCCTGTTGATAGATGCCACCGGAAAAATTCGAGGCACCGTAATTGACGCTGAGGTTCGGCAAGTACTGACCGAGAGCGTTCAACTCGGTGAGCTTGCCGGTGCGAAGCGCATTTCGAGCGCTTACCGTCAGCGGCGAATTCATCTGCGCGAGTCGCACCGCCTCGTCGAGAGTAATCGGACGCGCGCCGTCGCCGCCCTGCTGCGCTGCCAGAAGCGCGGGCGCGGCCAGCAGGGCAAGAACGGCCATGCGATTTCGGAACAGTCTCATGCTGCTTCTCCTTTCTCGATGCGATGAAGGACCGCTCTGCTGAATGGCAACTTGTGTGCCGCGAACGACTTGGCCCAACTCCATCCCCTGCACAGGGTTGCGTTCGATCCGCCGATGCGCTTACGGGACCGGGCGTTCGAATTCGGGAATCGGCGGCCCGAAAGCGAACATGTCAACACGGGCACGACTCGCGGCAACACACCGGCCCGCATAGGTTGACCGTTCACCGCGCTTTGCCAAGGAGTCCATCTCGTGAGACGCTTCCAGGCCGTCCTGCTCGCCGCACTCGCTCTCGCCGCCACCAACGCGCCGGCGCAGCCGGTGCCCGCCATCCGGTTCGACGCGAGTATCGACTTCCTCAAGCTCCCCGCGAACCTGTACCTCGGTGAAGTCGCGGGAGTGGCGGTGAACTCGAAAGGACACGTGTTCGTGTACAGCCGCACGGGCGAACGCTCGACGGTCCACGGGGCCACCGCCGCGCAGCTGTTCGAGTTCCGACCTGACGGCGCGTTCATTCGCGAGATCGGGAAGGACCTGTACGGATTCGCCTTCGCCCACACCGTTCGCATCGACCGCGAGGACAACATCTGGGTGACGGACGAAGGCACGAACATGATCATCAAGTTCAATCCTGCCGGACGCGTGACCATGGTGCTCGGGCGGCGCGAGGAAGCCGCGGAACCCGCCGCTCCACGCCCGGCGAATGCGCCAACGCCCGCTCCGGGATGGGGGTCGTTCAACCGCCCGACCGACGTCGCGTGGGACCCGCAGGGGAACGTCTTCATCAGCGATGGATACGCCAACTCGCGCGTCGTGAAGGTGGACAAGAACGGCCGATGGGTGAAGACGTGGGGCGAACGCGGATCGGGACAGGGCCAACTGAACACGCCGCACTCGATTGCCGCCGACGCGAAGGGCAACATCTACGTCGCCGACCGCGGCAACCGCCGCATTCAGGTATTTGACAGCGACGGAGGGTTCCTCCGTCAGTTCACTATCGATGTTCCGTTCGCCGGAGAGCCGAACATCATGCTCGGATCCATGCCTGCTGCTGCGGGTACCGCAGGTGGCGGGGCGACCATGGCCTCCGGCGCTCCTTGGGCCATTTGCATCAATCCGGGCGCCAACCAGTTCCTCTACGTCGCCGACGCTGTGCCCGGGCGGATTTACAAGGTCACGCTCGACGGAAAGGTGCTCGGGACCATCGGCGAAGCCGGCAAGCAATTGAAGCAATTCGGCTGGATTCACGAGATTTCGTGCCCGTCGGAGAACTCCCTGTACGTGGCCGAGCTGCTCAACTGGCGGATGCAGAAGCTGACCCTGCATCCGTAACCGCCCGAAAGGTGGCTGATGGTGGTCGCAAGCGACTTCGGGCCCTGGTGCGTAGAGCTAATTCGCGATGCTGCGGCCCCGAAGGAATTCAACAGCACCGCCCAACTTTCGAGCGACCATTCAAGATGATACGTCCTCCACTCTCCGGACACGGCAGCTTCAAGCTCGTCGCGGCTCTCGGAGCGATCCTCGCTGCAGGTGCCTGTTCAAAGGCGCCTGCGAAACCGGCACGACCCGCCATTTCCGTGGCGGTCGTTCCCGTAAAGAAGGTGACGCTGCCCTACACCCTTGAGGCGAACGGCATCGTCACGCCGATTCAGACGGCCGCGGTCGCCTCGCAGGTCGACGGCATCATCCTCGATGTTCCCTTCGCCGAGGGATCGGAGGTGACAAAGGGACAGGTGCTCTTCAAGATCGAACCGCACCAGTACCAGGCGGCGTACGACATGGCGCTGGCGCAGCTCGCCCGCGACCGCGCCACGGCGGAGAACGCGAAGAGGGACTACGCACGCTTCGAAACGTTGCGCAAGGAGAACGTCGTGTCGTCGGCGGACGCGGAGCTCAAGGCCGCTACCGCTGGGTCGACCCAGGCCACGGTCGAGGCCGATCTCGCCGCCGTTTCCAACGCGAAGTTCAACCTCGACAACACCACGGTGCGTGCGCCCATTTCGGGCCGAACCGGCAGCCTGCTGGTGCGCACCGGGAACCTCGTGCGTGCGGGTGCATCGACACCGCTCGTCGTGATCAACCAGGTGCGGCCGATCTACGTTCGATTCGCCGTTCCGGGATCGTTGCTGCCGCTCGTCCTGCAATACGGCGCCAAGGGCGGCTTGCCCGTGACGGCAACGGCCAGCGCCGCGTCGTCGCCCACAACGCCCAAGGACACATCGAGCTCCTCGATGGACGCCGGACAGAAGTCGAGTCTCCAGACGGTGAAGGTCGATCCGGCCGCGAGCAATCCGGACGGACACGGCACACAGACGTTCATCGATAACGCGGTGGACACGACGACCGGCACGGTGCAGCTCAGGGCGAAGTTCGCGAACGCGGGCGGCACGCTCTGGGCGGGACAATTCATGGCTGTCTCGATGCGACTGTTCGACGAGGAGGGCGCGCTCGTCGTCCCGTCGCAGTGCGTCGTCACGGGACAGCGCGGCACCTACGTATACGTAGTCGATTCGGCGAGCACCGCGTCGCTGCGCATGGTGAATGTCGAGCGTACGGCGAACGGCCTCTCGGTGATTTCGTCGGGCCTGAGCGAGGGGGAACGGGTCGTTTCGGATGGTCAGTCGCGCCTGACGCCGGGCGCGCCCGTTGATCTCCGGAGCGCGATGGATTCAGCCGGCGCGACGGGTCGCGGTGGCCGCGGCGGTGGTCGTGGCGGAAGGGGACGCGGCAAGGCACCGACGCCTTGATGCGGGGATGAGCGGGACATGAACCTCACCGGACTCTTCATCAGGCGCCCGGTCATGACGATGCTCGTCATGATCGGGATTCTGGTGTTCGGGATCATCGGCTACCGGCAGCTGCCGGTGAGCGACCTCCCGACGGTCGATTATCCGACGATCAGCGTGAGCGCGAATCTTCCAGGCGCCAGCCCGGAGACGATGGCCGCCACCGTCGCGACACCGCTCGAGAAGTCATTCTCGGCCATCGCCGGCATCGACGAGATCACGTCCAACAGCAGTCTCGGATCGACGAACATTACGCTGACGTTCGCACTCGACCGAGACATCGAGTCGGCGGCGCAGGACGTCAACGCGGCGATCTCCAAGACGCTCGCATTCCTCCCGCCGAATATCCTCCCGCCGAATTATCACAAGCAGAATCCGGCGGCATCGCCGATCCTGAACATCACGCTGACGTCGAGCGTGCTGTCGATGCAGCAGATCGATGAGTTCGCCGAGACGACCATCGGCCAGCAGCTCTCGATGGTGGAGGGCGTGGCGCAGGTGAACGTGATGGGCGCGAGCAAATACGCGGTGCGCGTGCAGCTCGATCCGGCCAAGCTCGCGAGCCTGGGGATCGGCGTCTCGCAGGTCGCCGCGGCGATCAGGAACAACAACGTCCTGCTCCCGACGGGCGTGCTCTACGGCAAGGACCGGACGCTCACGATTCAGGCCACGGGGCAGCTGTCGAATGCCGCCGAGTTTAAGCGGTTGATCGTTTCCTGGAAGAACGGCGCGCCCGTAAGGCTGGGCGACCTCGGCAACGTGCTGGACGACGTGCAGAACAACAAGGGAGGCGCCTGGTTCGGCAACGACCGGACCGTCTTCCTGATGATCAACCGCCAGCCGGGCACCAACACGGTGGAGATCGCGAGCAAGGCCAAGGCGATGCTCGCCGAAATCGAGAAGGGGCTGCCGAAGACGCTGAGCGTGCACATCCAGTACGACCGCTCCGTCTCGATCCAGCATTCCGTGAACGACGTGAAGTTCTCGCTGTTCCTGGCGCTCGGCCTCGTGGTGATGGTGATCTTCGTCTTCCTGCGCAACATCGTCGCGACGCTGATCCCGAGCTTCACGCTGCCGATGGCGATCGTGGGGACGTTCTCCGTCATGGCGCTGCTGAACTTCAGCATCGACAACCTGTCGCTGATGGCCCTCACGCTCGCGGTCGGGTTCCTCGTGGACGACGCGATCGTGATGCTCGAGAACATCTACCGGCATCTCGAGATGGGGAAACCGCCGATGCAGGCGGCGCTCGACGGCGCGCGGGAGATCGGCTACACGATCCTCTCGATGACGCTCTCGCTCGCCTCCGTCTTCATTCCGCTGATGTTCATGGGCGGCATCATCGGCCGGCTGTTCCGCGAGTTCGCGATCACCATCATGGTGGCGGTGCTCGTATCCGGATTCGTGTCGCTCACGCTGACGCCGATGCTCTGCAGCCGGCTGCTCAAGGCGCACGGCACGGTGACACACGGAAAACTGTTCGAGTCGACCGAGCGGATCTTCGAGGGGGCGAAGCGCGGATACGCGCGCGCCCTCGGCTGGGTGATGCGCCACCGCCCGCTCACGCTCGTTTTTTCCGCCGTGATCCTCGCCCTGATCGGGACGCTCTGGACGATCATTCCCAAGGGACTGTTCCCGCCCGACGACACCGGATCGCTCAACGGCACGACGGAAGCGGCGCAGGGAACATCGTACGTCGACATGGTGCGGCTGCAGAAGATCGCGATGGGACGACTGGCGAAGGACACGAACATCGTTTCCTTCACCTCGTCGATCGGTGGATACGGCGGTGGAAATCAGGGAAATTTGAACGTCACGCTCAAGCCGCAGGGACAGCGCCCGTCGGCCGACGCGATGGTCGGCGAGCTCACGCGCCGGCTCAGCGGCATTCCCGGACTGGCGGTGTACTTCCAGAACCCGCCCGTGATTCGCATCGGCGGTCGGTCGGCGAAGACGCTCTACCAGTTCACACTGCGCGGACCCGACATCACCCAGCTCTACTCGGAGTCGGCCAAGTTTCTCACGAAGCTGCAGGCCGAGCCGATGCTCAGCGGCGTGACGTCGGACCTGCTGAACCGCAGCCCGATTATCCGGGTGCGCATCGACCGCCATCGCGCGCTTTCGCTCGGCGTCACGCCCGCGAGCATCGAGAACGCGCTCGCGAACGCGTACAACCAGCAGCAGGTCTCCACGATCTACACCCCCACGAACGAGTACTGGGTGGTGATGGAAACGGTGCCGGAAGCACAGCTCGATGCAACCGCGCTGCAGCGCTTCTACATGCCCGGCACGGGCGGGCGGCTGGTGCCGCTCGCCGATCTCGCCACGTTCGAGAACGTCGTGGGACCGCTGAGCATTCCGCATTCCGGGCAAATGGCGTCGGTGACGATTTCGTTCAACCTCGCGCCCGGCATCGCGCTCGGCGGGGCGGTCGATCACGTGAAGCAGGTCGCGGCGCAGACCCTGCCCGCGAGCATCACGGCCGCATTCAACGGCACGGCGCAGGCCTTCGAGCAATCGCAGAAGGGGCTCGGCCTCCTGCTGCTGATCACCGTGTTCATCATCTACCTGATTCTCGGCGTGCTGTACGAGAGCTTCATCCATCCGATCACGATCCTCACCGGATTGCCGTTCGCGGCGTTCGGCGCGCTGGCCGCTCTGTACGTGACGAAGGTGGAGCTCGGCGTATACGGGTACGTCGGGATCATCATGCTGATCGGCATCGTACAGAAGAACGCGATCATGATGATCGACTTCGCGATCGCCACCGAGCGGGCCGAGCATTCGCTTCCCGCCGAGGCGATCATGCGGGCGGCGGTCGTCCGCTTCAGGCCGATCATGATGACGACGTTCTCCGCGATCATGGGCACGCTCCCGATCGCGATCGGCGTCGGCGCGAGCGCCGCGTCGCGCCGTCCGCTGGGCATCGCCGTCGTCGGCGGCCTGGTCTTCTCGCAGGTCGTGACGCTCTTCGTCACGCCGGTGTTCTACACGTACCTGGACGAGCTACAGACGTGGTTCGGCCGCACGAGCAGGCGCTCCGCCGAGGGAGGTGCACTCGCTCCCGGCCTCGCGCACGCTTCCACGTCCGCGGGTAACTGACCGATGAATTTCACGACCCTCTTCATCAAGCGTCCGGTCATGACGACGCTCGTCATGATCGGCATCCTCGTCTTCGGCATCGTGGCGTACCGGCAGCTGCCGGTGAGCGACCTGCCGAACGTGGACTTTCCGACGATCACGGTGACCGCGATGCTGCCGGGCACGAGCCCGCAGACGATGGCCGCCACCGTCGCGACGCCGCTGGAGAAATCGTTCTCGACGATCGCCGGCATCGACAACATGACGTCCACGTCGAGCCTCGGGCAGTCGCAGATCGTCGTGCAGTTCGCCCTCGACCGCAACGTGGACGCCGCCGCGCAGGACGTGCAGGCCTCCATCGCCCAGACGCTCCGGCAGCTTCCGCAGGGGATCATTCCCCCGTCGTACCAGAAGACGAATCCGGCCGACGCGCCGATCATGACGCTCGCGCTCACGTCCACGGAGGTGCCGCTCTCGACGCTCGACGAGTACGGTGAGACGACCATCGCCCAGCGGCTCTCGATGGTCGGCGGCGTGGCGCAGGTGCTCGTGTACGGCGCGCAGAAGTACGCGGTGCGGCTGCAGATGGATCCGTCGGCGCTCGCGACGCGTGGCATCGCGCTCGAGGACGTCGTGACCGCCGTGACGAACCAGAACGTCAACCTGCCGACGGGCGTGCTCTGGGGGCCCAAGACCGCGCTGACCGTGCAGGCCACGGGCCAGCTCGACAGCGCAAGCGCGTTCGGCGACATCATCGTCGCATATCGCAACGGCGCGCCCGTTCACCTCAGCGAAGTCGGGCACATCACCGACGACGTGCAGAACAACAAGACGGCGAGCTGGTACAACGGAGCGCGCTCGATCGTCCTCGCCATCCAGCGTCAGCCGGGCACGAACACCGTGGATGTCTCCGCGCGCGTGAAGGCGGCGCTCGCGCGGATCCAGACCGAGATTCCCCCGTCGGTGAAGGTCGACATCCTCTACGACCGTTCGGCGACGATCCAGGCCTCGGTTCAGGACGTCACCTTCACGCTCGAGCTGACGCTGGCGCTGGTGGTGCTGGTGATCTTCCTGTTCCTGCGCAATTTCTCGGCGACGTTCATCCCGAGCCTCGCGCTGCCGATGTCCATCATCGGCACGTTCTCGGTGATGTACCTCCTGAACTACAGCCTGGACAATCTCTCGCTCATGGCGCTGACCCTCGCCGTGGGCTTCGTGGTGGACGACGCGATCGTGATGCTCGAGAACATCGTGCGCCACCTCGAGATGGGAAAGCCGAAGCTGGAGGCCGCGATCGACGGCGCCTCGGAGGTCGGCTTCACGATCCTCTCGATGACCTTCTCGCTCGCGGCCGTGTTCATTCCGTTCCTGTTCATGGGCGGCATCATCGGCAAGCTCTTCCACGAGTTCGCGGTGACGATCGGCGTGGCGATTCTCGTCTCCGGCTTCGTGTCGCTGACGCTCACGCCGATGCTCTCCAGCCGGTTCCTGCGGTCGTCGCATGCCGACCAGCACGGCAGGCTCTACCAGATGAGCGAGCGCTTCTTCGACGCGTGGCTCGGCCTGTACGAGCGGACGCTCGCCACCGTGATGCGGCACCGCCCCGCGACGCTCGTGTTCTCGTTCGTGATCCTCGTCGCGACGGGCTACCTGTTCTGG
Source organism: Gemmatimonadaceae bacterium (assembly GCA_017881585.1). Classification (GTDB taxonomy): domain Bacteria; phylum Gemmatimonadota; class Gemmatimonadetes; order Gemmatimonadales; family Gemmatimonadaceae; genus Fen-1231. The sequence continues at coordinate 8,882 of JADGQS010000003.1, forward strand.
TCCACGCCCAAGGGACTCTTCCCCACCGACGACACGGGCCAGCTGCTCGCGACGACGGAAGCGGCCGAAGGCGTGGGCTTCGACGCGCTCGTGCTGCACCAGCAGGAAGTGGCCGCGATGGTCGCGAAGGATCCCGACGTCAAGTCCGTGACGTCGTCCGTGGGGACCACGGCGGCGGCCAATCAGGGACAGCTGACGATCGACCTCAAGCCCATCACGGAGCGCAAGCGCAGCGCGGACCAGATCGGGCGCGACCTCTCGAAGACGCTGCTGCAGGTGCAGGACATCGCCGTGTTCGTCCAGAATCCGCCGGCCATATCAATCGGCGGGCTCGCGTCGAAGAGTCTGTACCAGTACACGCTGCAGGGCGGCGACATCACCACGCTCAACAGCGCCGCCGCGCAGCTCGAGGCGCGTTTGCGCCAGCTGCCGATGCTCGCGGACGTCACGAGCGACCTGCTGATCGAGAATCCGCAGGTCACGGTGGAGATCGACCGCGAATCGGCGGGCCAGCTCGGCGTGTCCGCGAGCGAGATCGAGAACAACCTCTACGACGCGTTCGGCCAGCGGCAGGTGTCCACCATCTACACCGCGACGAACGAGTACTGGGTCGTGATGGAGCTGCTGCCGAAGTACCAGCAGGACGTGGACGCGCTCGGCAAGCTCTGGGTGCGCTCGACCCGCGGCCCGCTCGTGCCGCTCAGCGCCGTCGCGAAATTCACGTATTCGGTCGGACCCGTGACGGTGAATCACTCGGGACAGCTGCCGTCCGTGACCATCTCGTTCAACCTCGCGCCGACGGCGTCACTCGGGACCGCGGTGGACGCCATCACGAAGGAGTCCGCGCTGCTGCTGCCGGCCAACGTCTCGGCGCGCTTTGCCGGCACGGCGCAGGCGTTCATGGCAACGCAGCAGGGGCTCGCGCTCCTCCTCGTGCTGGCGGTGTTCGTCATCTACATGATCCTCGGCGTCCTCTACGAAAGCTTCATCCATCCGATCACGATCCTCACCGGGTTGCCGTTCGCGGCGTTCGGCGCGCTCGTCACGCTCCTCCTCTTCGGGCTCGATCTCGACATCTACGGATTCGTCGGCATCATCATGCTCGTCGGCATCGTGGAGAAGAACGCGATCATGATGATCGACTTCGCGATCGAGACGGAGCGCAAGGAGCACAAGGCGCCGGCCGAGGCAATCCTGCAGGCGGCGAGCGTGCGTTTCCGGCCGATCATGATGACGACGATGGCGGCGCTGATGGGCGCGCTGCCGATTGCGTTCGGATGGGGTGCGGGCGCGGAGACGCGGCGGCCGCTCGGCGTGGCGGTGGTGGGCGGCCTGGCATTCTCGCAGCTCGTCACGCTCTACGTGACGCCGGTGTTCTACACCTATCTGGACGAGCTGCAGACCTGGCTGCGCCGGAAGCGCGTGAAGGAAGGTGCGCCCATCGAGGTCGGGTCCGCGCATCCCGTCAGCGCCTGAATTCGAATCCGGGACGCGACGAGACGAATCGAAACCCGCCGATGATATATTGAGCGGGTGAACAGGACCCGCTTATGACGCGCTGGGTGCAGCGCCTGCTGATCGCCAACGTCGGGATGTACTTCGTCCAGCAGACGATGCCCGGCGTGACCGACAGCTTGATGTTCGTCCCGGTTCTCGCGCTCGCGCGACCGTGGTCGATCATCACGTACATGTTCCTGCACGGGAGCATCACGCACATCCTGTTCAACATGATCGGGCTCTTTTTCTTCGGCCCGCGCGTGGAGCAGCGGCTCGGTGCGAGCCGGTTCCTCTGGCTCTACTTTCTGAGCGGCATTTCGGGAGCGCTCCTCCACCTCTGGCTGGCGCCGCACTCTCCGATCATCGGCGCGTCGGCGGCGATCTACGGCGTCGTGCTGGCGTTCGCGCGCTTCTGGCCCACCGACAAGATCTACATCTGGGGCGTCCTTCCGCTCGAGGCTCGCTGGCTGGTGGGCATCACCGTCGTCATGGCGATCTACAGCGGACTCAACGGCTCCACCGGCGGCGTCGCCGATTTCGCGCACCTGGGAGGATATGTGGGCGCCTATTTGTACCTGCGCTGGCTCGAAGAGACGAAGGGAAGCAAGCGGTTCAGGGAGCTCGCGGTGACCGCGCCACCCGACCGGCAGCTCTCGAACTGGAAGCGCGTCAACATGCAGTCGGTGCACGAGTTGAACCGCGACGAGGTAAACCGCATTCTCGACAAGATCAGCGCGTCGGGGCTCGGCAGCCTCACGCCGCAAGAGAAGCAGTTTCTCTCGAACTTCGTGCCGCCCGACGACCGCGTCACGCCCGCTTCGTAAGACGTCTTCCACATGAGGTCTTCTTCTCCGTCGCGCACGACTCAACCGAACTCAACCGGCAGGGTCCGGACGAAGGCACGCAGTACCGGTCGGCGATTTTCTACGCCAACGCCGATCAGCAGCGCGCCGCGCAGGCCGCCATGCTCATCATCTCACGCAGCCCTACATCGTCTACAACGACCTTCCGAAGGTCGAGAACCTGAAGACCAGATATCCCGAGTTGTACCGTCCGTAACCCCATAGCTCCCTACCCCATGCGCACAGTTCGCACGCTGCCGCTGCTGCCGCTGCTGGCACTGCTGGCATTCGCCTCCGCCGTACCACTCGCGGCGCAGCAGCCCGACTCGCTCACGATCGCCGGCATGCGCTGGCGCAACATCGGACCCGCCAACCATCAGGGCCGCGTCACGGACGTGCAGGGAATTCCGTGGCCTTCGCGCACGTTCTACGTCGCGAGCGCGGGCGGCGGAGTATGGAAGTCTACGAATGCCGGCACGACGTTCCGTCCGGTGTTCGAGAACGAGCACGTCTCCTCCGGAGGGATGCTCGCGATCGCGCCGAGCGACACGAACGTCGTGTATTACGGCACGGGCGAGCCGAACTCGCGCAACTCCATCTCTCCCGGCGCCGGCGTCTACAAGACGACGAATGGCGGCAAAAGCTGGGAGTTCATCGGCCTCAAGGAGACCGAACAGATCGGCCGCATCGTCGTGCATCCCCACGATCCGAACACGGTGTATATCGCCGCGCTCGGCCACGCGTGGGGGCCCAACAAGGAGCGCGGCCTCTACAAGAGCACCGACGGCGGCAAGACCTGGGCACTGAAAAAGTTCATCAGCGACAAGGCCGGCTTCGTCGACGTGGCGCTCGATCCGCGCGATCCGAACGTCGTGTGGGCATCGAGTTACGAGCGCGTGCGCGGGCCGTACTTCCTGCAGTCCGGCGGGCCGGGTTCCGCGTTGTGGAAGAGCACGGACGCCGGCGAAACGTGGACCGAGGTGAAGGGCGGCGGATTCCCCGAGACGATGAAGGGGCGCATCAGCATCGCCATCGCGGCGTCGGATCCGAACGTCATGTACACGCAGGTCGAGGCGGACACGACGGCGAATCCGAAGAAGGATCCCAAGGTGAAGGCGCAGAAGTCGCCGACAGGGCTCTATCGATCCGCGGACGGCGGCAAGACGTGGGAGAAGGTGAACGACGAGAACACGCGTCCGTTCTACTACTCGCAGGTCCGCGTGGACCCGACGAATACGAACCACGTGTTCTGGTCGAGCACGCCGATCAAGTTTTCGCTCGACGGGGGCAAGACCACCGGCAACACCACGAACAGCGTGCACGTCGACCATCACGCGATGTGGATCGATCCGAAGGATCCGTCGCACATCATCGTCGGTGACGACGGCGGCGTGGCGCAGACGTGGGATTCCGGCGGCAACTGGGACTCGATGAACCAGCTCCCGATCGGCCAATATTACAACGTCTCGTTCGACATGGCGGTGCCGTACCACGTCTGCGGCGGCGCGCAGGACAACGGCGCGTGGTGCGGGCCGAGCCGCCGCCGCACGGGCACGATCACGAACTCGATGTGGTTCACGTTCAACGGCGGCGACGGATTCGTCACCGCGCAGGACCCGACCAACCCCGACATCATCTACGGCGAGTCGCAGGGCGGAAACATCGGTCGCTACGTGGTCTCGACGGGCGAGCGTTTCGGCCTCGTGAAGCCGCAGTGGCGCCCCAAGTACATCCAGTGGGAGGATTCGGTCGTCGTGCAGTGGCCCGACACGACCAAGCCGCTGTCGAAGGACGAGAAGAAGCGCGTGGACGGATTCCGCGCGACGCAGAAGCGCGACTCGGTCGATCTCGACATGCGCTGGAACTGGAACACGCCGTTCCTCATTTCGAAGCACAATCCGCAGGTGCTGTACTTCGGCGCGAACCGCGTGCTGAAGTCGACGAAGATGGGCGACGACATGTACCCGATCTCGCCGGACCTTTCCTACGCGGACACGACGAAGATCCGCATCTCGACGCAGACGACGGGTGGCATCACGACGGACGCGACGGGCGCGGAGACGTTCGGCACGATCGTCTCGCTGAACGAGTCGCCGGTCCGCGCGGGAATCCTGTTCGCCGGCACCGACGACGGCCGCCTCTGGACGTCATGGAACGACGGCGGCAGCTGGAACGAGGTCACGAAGAACGTGACATCCATTCCGGCGGGCACCTACGTGTCGCGCATCGAGCCCTCGCACTTCGATTCGCTCACGTTCTATGTGACGTACGACAACCACCGCCGCAATGACTTCACGCCGTACGTGCTCGCCACGAACGACGGTGGCAAGACCTTCAAATCGGTCGCGAGCAACCTGCCGACGGGCGGCCCCGACTTCGCGTACGTGATTCGCGAGGATCTCAAGAACCAGGACCTGCTCTTCGTGGGAACGGACGTGGGCGCATACGTCTCGACGAACAGGGGACAGAGCTGGCAAAAGTTCATGGCCGGGCTCCCGACCACGCCGGTGATGGACTTGCAGATTCATCCGCGCGATGGCGAGCTCATCGCCGCCACGCACGGCAGGGGCTTCTGGATCGCGGACATCGCGCCGCTGCAGCAGTGGAACGCACAGATGGCCGACAAGGCGGTGCATCTCTTCACGCCGAAACCCGCATTCCAGTGGGGTGAGCACGCGTTCGACGGGCAGTCGGTGGGCCAGAAGCTGTTCGAGGTGCAGAGCCCGACGTATGGCGCGGAAATCGTCTACCGCGTGACGCAGCCGGTGACGGGTCAGGTGAAGGTGATCGTGCAGGACGCGCGCGGCGACACGCTCGCCACGCTCAACGGCCCCGGCCGCGCCGGCATCCAGCGCGTGGTCTGGAACTATCGCGGCAAGGCGGCGCCGTCCATCGCGCTCTCGCCAGCCGGCAAGCGCGATTCGATCACGAACGCGCGCAAGCTCGCGACGCTGCTCGACACGGTCGAGAAGGAAGGCACGCTCCCGAAGTCGACGGTCGACCGCATTCGCGCGGTGATGGCAAGCGGTGAGGGACTCCAGGGATTGTTCCCGGGCGGATTCGGCGGCGGTGGTGGCGGCGGCCGCGGCGGATTCAACGAGCGACCCGGCGAGAACATGACGCCGGCACCCGGCGCCCGCGGCGCTGGCGGCGGACGCGGCGCAGGCGTTCCGGCGGGCGCGGTTCCGGCAGGTGCGGTTCCGGCAGGTGCCGCGCCGGGCGGCGCGCCCGGCGCTGACGCTCCGATCGACCCGCAGGCGATGTTCGCCGCGCTCGGCGGCGGCGGACGCGGTTCGGCGCTCGCGCTGATCTTCGGCGGTGGCGGCGGCCGCGGCGGTCCGCCGCCGGTAGTCGGGACGGGCGACTACCTCGTGTCAATCACGATCAACGGGCAGACGCAGAAGCAGGTGCTGCACGTCGAGCGCGCGAGCGGAACGGGCGGCGGCGGCGGCGGATTCGAGGAGCTGCTGCGCAAGATCAAGAAATAGCGTCAGCGGTTCAGGTTCATGCGCGCCTCGGCGAGTTCGGTGGTCGCCGAGGCGCGCATGTTTTCGTCGAACTCGTTTTCGCTGCGCGAGATCACGAGCGTCGCAACGCCGTTGCCGATGAGGTTCGTGATCGCGCGCGCCTCGCTCATGAAGCGGTCGACGCCAAGGAGCAGCGCGATCCCCTCGATCGGCACCACCTTCATCGCGGCGAGGGTGCTCGCAAGTACGATGAAGCCGGAGCCGGTGACGCCGGCGGCGCCCTTCGACGTGATCATGAGAACCGCGAGGATCCCGATCTGCTGCACGAGCGTGAGCGGCACGCCGTACACCTGCGCGATGAAGACCGTCGCCATCGAGAGATAGATGCTCGTACCGTCGAGGTTGAACGAGTATCCCGTAGGCACCACGAGCCCCACCACGGGCCGCGCGCAGCCGTACCGCTCGAGCTTGGCCATCATGCTTGGCAGCGCGGCTTCGGACGAGCTCGTCCCGAGGACAATTAGTATCTCTTCACGAATATATTTTAGGTACGCCCACAGGCTGAACCCGTACCACCGCATGATCAGGTTCAGCACCACGAAGACGAACAGGAACATCGTGAGGTAGACGTCGAGCATCAGCCGCCCGAGCGGCAACAGCGTCTGCAGCCCGAAGTTCCCGACCGTGAACGCCATCGCGCCGAACGCGCCGAGCGGCGCGACCTTCATAATGAGCGCCACGATCCGGAAGAAGACGTCGAGCGTCGTCTCGAGCACGCTGGTGAGCGGCGCGGCGCTCCCGCGGAGCATCACCATCGCGAACCCGAAGAGGACGGCGAAGAACACGATCTGCAGGATGTCGCCCTGCGCGAACGCGTCCACGGCGCTCGACGGCACGATGTGCGTCACGAAATCGACGAACGTCATTCCCTGCCCCTGCGCCGCGTACGCGGACACGTCGCCCTTGGGCATCGCGCTTACGTCAAGCCCCGCGCCGGGCTTCGTGACGTTCACCACGGTGAGCCCGATCGCGAGCGCGACCGTCGACACGATCTCGAAGTAGAGGAGGGCCTTCCCGCCCACGCGGCCGATCTTCTTCACGTCGGCGATGCGCGCGATGCCCAGCACGATCGTGAGGAAGATGATCGGCCCGATCACCATCTTCACGAGCTTCACGAACGTGTCGCCGAGCGGGCGCATCTGCTTCGCGAGCGCCGGATCGAGCACGCCGAGCGCGACGCCGCAGGCGACGGCGAACAGCACTTGCGCGGTGAGATTGCGCGAGAGGCGTTTCACGACGGAAGAAGAAAGGCGCCGGTCAGGGCAGGCGCAATGCCGACGCGCCGCTCGCCTTCCCCACGCGGTCCACCGCGGTCACCGCGATCAGGTCGGGACGCAACGCAGTGCCACTGGACGGTGGAATGCAGAACACGTGCATGGCGCCGTCGATCACGTGCGTCTCCCACGAGCCAGCCGTGCGAAGCTGAATCATCCACCAGCGCACCGCCGCGGCCGACCCGGGCGCGATGAGCAGCGTGTCGGCTTCCGCGCCCCGCTTGAGTCCGGTCACCGGGTCCGCGGGAGTGCCGGCCATCATCCAGGACGACTCGGGCACCAGCGCCGGCTGGGCGTACACCGTGCGCCGGAGCACCGTTCCCACGCTGTCGCGATCGGAGAGGAACGATTCCATCGAGAAGTACACCTCGCCATCGGCCGCGGGCTGGTCGCGTGTGGCGAGCACCTGTGCGACGATCTCCCCGCTGCGCCACTCGGTGGCCGCGCCCGTTCGCACGCCCGACGTGTAGAGTCCCGGCCACAGGTGGCGCTGCCGCGCGTTCTGCGCCGCCCACCACCGCATCAACAGGCCGTAGCTGCGCTCCTCGTCCACGCGCCGGTAGAGCTGCGGCGAGAGATAGTCCACCCATCCGTTCGTGAACCACTTTCGCGAATCCGCATAGAGCGTGGCGTACGCGTCGAGTCCGGTGGTGACCGACTCCGGATATCCCGGTCGCCAGAGCTGGAACGGCGAGATTCCGAACTTTACCCACGGTTTCTCCTTCGCGATCTCCTTGTGCAGCGTCTCGATCAGTCCGTCGACGTTGGCCCGTCGCCAGTCGTCGCGCGCGAGCTTGCCGCCATGCCTCTTGTACGCCTTCCAGCTCCGGTCGTCGGGAAAATCCGTGGAACCGTTCGGACGGCGCTCGGGATACGGATAGAAGTAGTCGTCGAGATGCACGCCATCGATGTCGTAGCGCTTTACCACGTCGAGCACCACGCGCAGCGTCTGCGCGCGCACCGCCGGCTCGCCCGGATCCATCCAGAGCTGCGTGCCGTACTTCTTCACGAGTTCGGGATGACGCCGCGCGATGTGCGTCGACGCGAGCGGCCCTTTTGCCGACGGTTCCTTCGCGCGGTACGGATTGAACCACGCGTGCAGCTCGAGCCCGCGCGCGTGCGCCTGCGCCACCGCAAACTGCAGCGGATCCCAAAGCGGCGCCGGCGGGACCCCTTGCCTGCCCGTCAGATACTCCGACCATGGTTCGATCTTCGATGCGTAGAGTGCGTCGCCCGCCGGCCGCACCTGCAGGAGCACCGCATTGAGCCCGAGCGCCGCCGCGCGATCCATCAGCGCGATGAGCTCGGCCTTCGCGAGCGAGGGCGGCAGGCCCGGTTTCGACGGCCAGTCGAGGTTGCGCACGCTCGCGACCCATACGCCGCGAAACTCTCGCATGACCGGAGGCGGCACGCAGGCTGTATCGGCTTGCGGACAGGGAACCACCGGCGCCGGCGGCAGCGGAACCGAATGCGCAACCGGCTGCGAGAGGAGCACCGGCGGCGTGCCGCCGAGGCACACGACCGCCGCGAGGATGCATAGGCGCGACATGGCGCGCGGCTGCATCACATCAGCCGCTTCAGATCCGACGCGATCTCATCCGGCTTCGACCCGGGCGCGAAAACGAACTTCATCCTGCCGTCGCCGTCCACGAAATACACGCCCGCCGGATGCGACACGCCGTACTCGCCCATCTTCATTCCCGGCATCTCCTCGCGCTCGACCGCGAAACCCCACGCGGTCTTGATGCTGTCGAGCTGCGCCGCCGACGCGACGAGGCCCGTGAACGTCGAGTCGAACTGCCGGGCGTAGCGCTGCGCGACCTGCGGCGTGTCGCGTTCGGGATCGACACTCACGAAGACGAAGTGCACCGCGGCGCCCTTCGATCCGAGTAGCCCCCTCGCACGGGCCCAGTCGCCCAGCGTCGTCGGGCACGCGTCGGGGCAATGCGTGTAGCCGAAATAGACGAACGTGAGCTGTCCGTGCTGCGCGGCGAGATCGAACGCGCGGCCCTGCGCGTCGGCGAGGTGAAGCGCCGGCGCGGGCAGTGGATCGTCGATGAGCGTGCCGTGCTCGGGCGGTTTTGCCCGGCACGCCAGGATCAGGACGACGGCGGCGGCGGCCGTGAGGGTGCGAACGGAGTGCGCAGGCATCATCATAAAGCCAAATGTAACGTGGCAGTCTCCAGCTTCGGAGTGCGCATGACGGCGAATCGCTTTTCACTCGATGGCAACGTGGCGCTCGTGACCGGCGGGACGCGCGGAATCGGCAAGGCCATCGCGCTCGCGTTCGCCGAGGCGGGCGCACGCGTCATGGTCGCGAGCCGCAAACCGGAAGCGGTCGAATCCACGGTGAAGGAACTGCAGGCCGCCGGCGCGAACGCCGAGGGCATCGCGGCGAACGTCGGGAAGCCCGGCGAAGCGAAACGGCTCGTGGACGCAACCGTCTCCGCGTTCGGCGACATCGGCATCCTCGTGAACAACGCGGCCGTGAATCCCGTCTTCGGGCCGGTCGAGAACACCGAAACCGACGCATTCGACAAGATCATCGCCGTGAACGTTCGCGCCCCGTTCGATCTCGCCAAGGCGGCGCGCCCGCATTTCATCTCGCGCGGCGGTGGAGTGGTGCTGAACATCGCGAGCATCGGCGCCATCACACCCGATGCCGGACTTGGCATCTACAGCGTGAGCAAAGCCGCCCTCGTCTCGCTGACGCAGGTCCTGGCGAAGGAATGGGGCAAGGACAAGATTCGCGCGAACGCGATCTGTCCCGGTCTCATCAGGACGGATTTCAGCAGCACGCTCTGGCAGAACGAACGAATTCTCGCGCATATGATGAACCGCCAGGCCATCCCGACCCTGGGCGAGCCCGACGACATCGCGGGGCTCGCGCTATTCTTGTGCAGCGATGCCGGGCGATTCTGCACCGGCGGGATCCACATGGCGGATGGAGGATACACCGCATGACCGTTCCGATGCGGTGCGTGACGCTGATAGCGCTTCTCGCCGTCGCCGCATGTTCCGGCATGAGCCGATCGGCATCCGGCTCCGGTGGTCCGCTCGCCGACCCGTACGCGGGCGGTCCTGCGCGATGGCAGCGCCAGTCCGTTCCCTCCACGTCGAGCTGCCGCAGCGTCTCCGCCGTCAGCGCGCTCATCGCATGGGCCGGCTGCAGCGCCGGCCGCGTGTTCCGCACCGTCGACGGCGGCGTCACGTGGACGGCCTACACGGTGTCCGGCGCGGCGCGCCTCGATTTTCGCGGCATCAAGGCCTTCGACGCGAACACGGCCGTGATCGCCAGCGCCGGGCCCGCCGAGCTGGGACAGGCGCACATCTATCGCACGGTCGACGGCGGAAAGCAGTGGTCGCTCGCGTGGAGTGACACGACCAAGGGAATTTTTCTGGATGGGATCGCGTTCTGGGATGCCCGGCATGGATTCACGTTCAGCGATCCGGTCGGCGGTCGGCTCGTGATCCTCACGACCGATGACGGCGGCTCGAGCTGGCAACGAACCCCCACCGTGAACATTCCGCCAGTGCTGCAACGTGAGGCCGCGTTCGCCGCGAGCAACACGCAGCTGACGGTGCAAGGTTCATCCAACGCGTGGATTGCGACGGGCGGCGGGGCCGAGGCGCGTGTCTTTCGCTCCACCGATCGCGGACGGACGTGGAGCGTGTCGTCCAGCGGTGTTCCGGGTGGCGCGAGCGCGGGCCTGTTCGGCATCGCGTTTTCCGATGCGAAACACGGCCTCGCGGTCGGCGGTGATTACGCAATCGCGCGCGGCCCGACGGATTACGCGCTTCGCACGAACGACGGCGGCGTGACGTGGACCAGCGCGGGCTCCCAGCGGCCGGACGGCGTCACGCAGGGACTCACGCTGATCCCGGCCAGCTCGCCGCCTGCTTTTGTCGCGGTGGGTGCCCACGGCACGGCGTTCACGCGCGACTTCGGCGCCACGTGGATCTTCGGCGACACGCTCACCTCGTGGGGCGTGGGCTTCGCAGGACCCGGCACGGGCTGGGTGGCTGGCCCGCGCGGTCGCATCGCAAAATTCACGGGCAGCCCGAAATGACATACGACCTCCGCTCGCTCAAGCTTCCGCGCCTCGGCACGGGTGCACTGCGCCTGTTCGTGTCGGCCCTCGAAAATCCGCTCGTCGGCCCGATGCTTGTGCACCGGCTGAAGAACGACGCCGGGCTCTCCCGCATCGGCACCGACGACGTCGACGAAGCGCCGACCTTCTTGCCAATGCTCGCCGCCGACGAGCGTGCGACTCCGCCGCTCGCACGCTCCGCCCCGCCCGGCGAACCGCCCGGATTCCGGTTTCCGGGCGTCGATGACTTCACGCGGTCGTATCGCGAGGGGCGCGCCACACCAGAGCTGGTCGCCGAACGGTTCCTCGCGCAACGCGACCAGAGCGAGCGCGACGCGCCGTCGCTGAAGGCGTTCATCGCCGTCGATCATGACGATGTGATGGCTCAAGCGAAGGCATCGGGTGCCCGCTGGCGTGCCGGGGCGCCACTCGGCCCGTTCGATGGTGTACCCGTCGCCATCAAGGACGAACTCGACCAGGCCGGTTATCCGACGACCGCGGGCACCAGCTTCATCGGATCCTCGCGCGCCGGGCACGATGCGACCGTCGTCGCGCGCCTGCGCGCCGCCGGAGCGCTGCTCGTCGGGAAGGCGAACATGCACGAGCTTGGCATCAACGTCACCGGCCTCAATCCCCATCACGGCACGACGCGCAATCCGTACGACGACCGGTTCCACACGGGCGGATCGTCGAGCGGCCCCGCCACGGTGGTCGCGTCCGGTCTGGCGCCGGTGGCGATCGGCGCGGACGGCGGCGGGTCGATTCGCATGCCGGCGGCGATGTGCGGGATCGTCGGGCTCAAGGCCACGTTCGGCCGCGTCAGCGAACACGGCGCGTTTCCGCTCTGCTGGAGCCTTGCGCACATCGGCCCGATGGCCGCGTCGGTGCGGGACTGCGCCCGAACGTACCAGCTGATCGCCGGCCCCGATCCTCTCGACGACCTCAGTCTCGCGCATCCCACGGTCGAGATCGACGACGCTCCGCCGTCCGACCTTCGCGGCGTGACGCTCGGCGTCTATTGGCCCTGGTTCCGCCACGCAACGCCGGACATCGTGCAGCGCTGCGAGTCGCTCCTGCGTGCGCTGGTCGAACGCGGCGCCGCACTGCGCGAGGTGGAGATCCCCGAGCTCGATATGATGCGCGTCGCGCACATCGTGACCATCACGAGCGAGATGGTGGCCGCGATGATGCCCTACGACCGCGATCACCGGCACGACTTCGGTCTCGACGCGCGCGCGAACCTGGCGAGCGCGCGCGGCTCGTCGGCGGCGGAGTACGTGAGGGCGCAGCGCATTCGCACCCGGGCCATCGCGGCATTTCAGCGCGCGCTCGCGAACGTGGACGCGATCGTCACGCCGGCCACGGGAGTCGTGGCGCCGCGCATCAACCCCGCCGCGCAACCGTATGGCGAGTCGGATCTCTCGACCACCACCGAGATCATGCGGTTCGCCTTTCCGTCGAACTTCACCGGACATCCGGCAATCAGCTTCCCTGCCGGCTACGACTCGGGCGGACTCCCCATCGGACTGCAGGCGATCGGCCGGCCGTGGGGTGAGCGCATGCTGCTTCGCATCGCGGCCGCCGCCGAACTCATCGTCGAACGGAAGGCGCCGCGCCGATGGTATCCCCTGCTGGACCTCTGACATGATCATGGTCGGACTGGCCCTCGCACTCGTCATCGGACTCACGCTGGGCCTGTTCGGCGGCGGCGGATCGATTCTCACCGTGCCCGTCTTCGTGTACGTGCTCGGCTTCGATCCCAAGCTCGCGATCGCGATGAGCTTTCCCGTCGTGGGCGCCACGAGTCTCGTGGGCGCAATCGGGCATTGGCGCGCCGGAAACGTGCGGCTCTCGAGCGCGCTCCTTTTCGGTTTGATCGCCATGGCGGGCGCGTTCGGCGGCGCACGCGCGTCCGGGCTGCTCGATGGACGCGCGCAGCTCCTGATTCTCGGCGTCGTCATGGCTGCGGCCGCCGTGATGATGCTGCGCTCCGCGGGGCGCGACTCGGCGGATGTCCGCGTCCCGAACGTGCCGTCTCGCGCGCTGTATCTCGTCGCGCTTTCGGTCGGAGCGCTCACGGGCGTGATCGGCATCGGCGGCGGGTTCCTCATCGTTCCCGCGCTCGTCGTGTTCGGACAGGTGCCGATGCGCGAGGCGGTGGGCACGTCGTTGCTGGTCATCGCGATGAACTGCGTAGCGGGATACGCCGGACAGCGCGACGTTCGCGCGATTCCGTGGTTATTCGTGTGTACCTTCAGTGCGGTTGCGATCGCGGGAATCCTCGCCGGCACGTCGCTCGCCCGGTTCGTGCCACAGCGTACGCTGAAAAAAGGCTTCGCCGCGCTGCTGCTCGTGATCGCGGTGCTGATGCTCCTGCAAAACCACGCAAAGCTGTAATCGCCCAGGAGAGATCGACCGATGTTCCTCAGGCGTTTCTACGACGAAGGCCTCGCGCAGGCGAGCTACCTGATCGGCTGCGACGGGAGCGGCGAAGCCGTCGTCATCGACGCGAACCGTGACATCACGCAGTATCTGTCCGCGGCGGCGGCGGAGCGGCTCCGCATCACGCACGTGACCGAAACGCACATCCACGCCGATTTCGTATCGGGAAGCCGCGAGCTCGCCAGGCTCACCAGCGCGACGCTGCTCCTCTCCGCGGAAGGCGGGCGCGACTGGCAGTACGGATTCGCCGCGAGCGACGGCGCCACGCTCCTCCACGACGGCGACGCGTTCCACGCGGGCCGCGTTCGCTTCGACGTGCTGCACACGCCCGGCCACACGCCGGAACATCTCGCATTCCTCGTGACGGATCTCGCAACCTCCGACCGTCCGGTCGGCCTCCTGTCGGGAGACTGCGTGTTCGTCGGCGACGTCGGCCGCCCCGACCTGCTCGAGCGCGCGGCGAAGGTCACCAACACCATGGAAGCATCCGCGCACACACTCTTCCACTCGCTGACGCGCGTCCGCGACCTCCCCGACTTCGTCCAACTCTGGCCCGGTCACGGCGCCGGCTCTGCGTGCGGCAAGGCACTCGGTGCGCTGCCGCAGTCCACCATCGGATACGAGCGCGTCGCCAATTGGGGACTGACGACGCTCGACGAGGATGCGTTCGTGCGCGAGGTGCTCGCCGGACAGCCTGAGCCGCCCGCGTACTTCGCGGAGATGAAGCGCATCAATCGCGACGGCCCGCCGCTCCTCCGCGAGTGGCCGCAGCCGGAGCGTCTCGAGGCGCGCCGCCTGCGCTCGGTGCTGGCGGAGCGCGGCGTCGTGGTCGACACGCGATCCGCCGAGTCGTTCGCCGGTGGACATGCGCCCGGCACGCTCAACATTCCGCTAGGCAAGTCGTTCTCGACGTGGGCCGGCTGGCTCCTGCCCTACGACCGCGACGCGTACCTGATCGCTGCGACGCAGGGCGACGCGGCGCGCGGTGCTGGCGAGATGGCGAAAATTGGGCTCGATCGCGTGGCCGGATGGTTTCCGGCCGAGGCGCTCGCTGCCTGGTCGGACACCGGCGGCGCGGTCGAGCGGGTCGCGCAGACATCACCGGCGGCGATCGCCGCGCGCGTGATGAGCGGCGAGGTGACCGTCGTCGACGTGCGGAGCGCGTCGGAATGGGCGCACGGCCACCTGCCCGGCGCGCTGCACATTCCGGTGGGTCATCTCACGCAGCGTCTGGCCGAAATTCCGCGCGGCCGGCCGGTAATCGTGCAGTGTCAGGGCGGCACCCGCTCGGCGATCGCGTCGAGCATCCTGCTCAGTCACGGCGTGCCCGACGTCATCGATCTCCGCGGCGGCTACGATGAGTGGAGTCGAGAGGCGCTCCCGATCGTGCACGACTGAGCGGCCGCGCCGCGGCGGGGTTGTCGGGGGGTAGCTTAGGGCGCCTTCCTGCCGCCGGTCCAGAACGCGATGAGTCCGCACGAAGCATCCGGGGTCGGCAGTGACGGCGGGATCGATGCGCCACGAGGATACACCTCGACCGCGGCGACCGCGTTCACACTGAGGAGGTTGTCGAGCAGGACGAATTGCTCGTCGCGAGGCGGCGTAACCACACTTCGCCCGCGGCGCGACGCACCACCCGGCGCGGCCGGGGATGGAGGGGGTCCGGCGTCGCATCCGTTGTCGGGACAGGCGCGACGACCGTCGATCAGCACCGTCATCTGGCATGTGCCGCCGGAACTCATCGCGATGGTCTTGCCGGTGGACGTACGCTGCAGCAAGACGCCGTTGACTCCCTGCAGCAGCGCGCTCACCATATTGGAATTGCGCTTGTCGACCTCTTCCGGCGTGAGGTAGATGCCGCTGCCAATGCCCCGCTGGCGCGCGAGCATTCGTTCGTAGAACCCGCGCAGGTAGGCCGGGACGCCGTTCGCACTGTACGAGCTGTCGGTGATCGTCACGGTGAACATTCGGCGCGAGATGCGATGCAGCGTGACCTGTGCGCTCATCACCGTGTCGCCCATCGCGAGCTTGCCGTACCACGGTTCGTAACCAAGGCGGCGCACGTCGGCGGTCAGCGTGGCCCGTGACGCCGAGCCGATTTCCACCTCTCCCTTCTCATTCGTGATCTTCGGCCGTTCGCCGGCGAGGGTGACGTTCGCGAAGGCGACCGGCTGGCCATCGTCGCCCATGATCCGAATCGTCCGCTGCTGCGCGAACGCGCCGGACCACGGCGGCAGCAGTCCCGCGCCTAGCAGCGCGGCAAGCACAGAGGCATTACGCAGGCATGGCGGCATCGCTTAGTCTCCTCGCGTGGCCTCTTATGTATCGTGTTCCGCGATGGCGCGCCACCTGTGTCTCAATGGCGGGGCGGCGCCTCGACATTCGCGGAAGCACCCCAGTATTGTTACTTCCGGAATGAGTGGATTTGTCACTACGAGGGAATCTCCGCATGGCTGACGGACCGATCCTGAACGAGGCGGCGGCGGATTTCGATGCGGGGTCGCTGAAGGTCCTGGTCATCGACGATCAGAGCCATGTGCGAAACTGGGTTCGCACGGTGCTGGCGAACGTCGGCGTCGTCCAGGTGACCGAGGCCGCAGATGGCGGGCAGGCGTTCGCGGCCGTGACGCGGCCGGGAGCCTGGTTCGACCTCATTCTCTGCGACCTGCGCATGCCGGAACGCGACGGCATCGAGACGATTCGCGCGTTCGCAGCGCTCGGGCTCGAGTCGGCAATCGCGATCATGAGCGGCGAGGAAGAGCGCGTGGTCGAGACCGCCGGACTGCTGGCGGAGTTGCAGGGGCTGCGCATCCTCGGGACCGTCGCGAAGCCGCTGACGCGCGAGAAGCTCGAGTCGCTCTTCAGCAAGATGCGTGAGGTCGCGCCGCATCGTCCCGACGACGCCGGGATGGCGCCCGAAAGCGACCTGATGAACGCGTTCATCCATGACGAACTCCAGCTCGTCTACCAGCCGAAGCTCTGGCTGCGCACCGGAAGATTCGCCGGCGTCGAGTCGCTCGTTCGGTGGAAGCATCCGGCGCTGGGACTCTTCCACCCGGGGTCGTTCGTTCCCTTGATGGAGGGCTCCGAGGATCTCAGCGCGTCCCTCACCGAGTTTTCGCTGCGCGAGTCGATCGCGTGCGTGGGCCGGTGGCGCAAGGCGGGGCGTGAACTCCGCGTGGCAATCAACCTCTCGGCGCGCGCCTTCGACCGGCTGGATCTTCCCGAGCGGGTGAACGCGATGTGTCTCGAACATCGCGTCGAGCCCGACTGCATCACACTCGAGCTCACGGAGACCCACGTGGCGCGGGACGCCGTGCGGTTGATCGACGTCGCAACGCGGCTCCGGCTCAAGGGATTCACGCTTTCCATCGACGACTTCGGCACGGGTCAGTCGGGTCTGTCGAAGCTTCAGAGGCTGCCGTTCAACGAACTCAAGATCGACCGGCAGTTCGTGAACGGATGCTCGCAGTCCACCACGCAGCGCTCGGTCGTCGAGGCGAGTCTCGCGCTCGCGCGGAGCCTCAAGATGGTCTCCGTCGCCGAGGGAGTTCAGGATCGTCCCGACTGGGATCTGCTCGGCCGGCTCGGATGCGACGTGGTGCAGGGCTATTTCATCGCGCGGCCGATGAGCGAGGAAGGGCTCGAGGCGTGGACGACGCAGTGGACCTTGCGCGAGTCATAGCGGCGCGAAGTACGGATTCACGCTGAAGGGTCGATCGACGCAGAAGGCCGGAAACTCTCTCGAGTTTCCGGCCTTCTGTACTTCCGTCGTCCCGGTGCGCCCGGACGCGTCTCCAAGCCGACGGCAATACGGTACCACCACTTGCCACCATCATGCAACACTTTTCTTCACGAGGCGCCGGTCGGAATCGAACCGACGAATGGGAGATTTGCAGTCTCCTGCCTTACCACTTGGCTACGGCGCCGCTCTCATCTCAGAGAGGAAACTAGTCCTCGCGCGAGTCGTACTCAAGTCGAATTGCGCATTCCGAATACTTCCGCATCCCGAATTCCCCTTCCGCACCCCGCATCGGGTCGAATTTCCGCATCCCGCATTCCGCATTCGGGTGAACGCCGTATATTCGGCGCGCATGTCCATTCTCACTCGCTGGCTCGCGGTCGTCGGATCCGCGCTCGTCGTGCTCTGGTTTCCGGCGCCGGCGGGGATCTCCGCCGAGTCATGGCGCCTCCTCGCGATCTTCACCGCGACCATCGTCGGCTCCATCGTGCGGCCCGTGCCGGCGGGCGCGATCGTCTTCCTCGGCGTCTCGACGATCGCGCTCACCAACACGCTGCCGACGGCCAAGGCGCTGAGCGGCTACTCCGACCCGATCGTGTGGCTCGTGCTCTGCGCCTTCTTTCTGGCGCGCGGGGTGCTCAAGACGGGCCTCGGACGGCGCATCGCGTTCCTGTTCATTCGCGCGCTCGGGCGCAGCTCGCTCGGGCTCGCGTACGCGCTGGTGTCGACGGACACGCTCCTTGCCGCGTTCCTGCCGTCCAACAGCGCGCGCGCCGGCGGCGTCGTGTTTCCCGTCGCGCGAAGCCTGGCCGAGGCGTACGACTCGCAGCCCGGGCCGACGGCGAGGCGCCTGGGCGCGTACCTCCTGTTCACGATCTACCAATGCGACGTCGTCGCGTGCGCCACGTTCCTCACGGGCCAGGCGTCGAACGTGCTGATCGCGAAGTTCGCGAAGGACACCGTCGCCGTCGATCTGACGTATTCGAAGTGGCTGCTCGGCGCCTCGGTGCCGGCGCTGGTCTCGTTCGCGTTCATTCCGTGGCTGCTCTTCAAGATCTATCCGCCCGGCATCACGCACACGCCGGACGCGGCGCGGCTCGCGCAGGAGGAGCTCGCGCGCATCGGCCCGATGCGCCGCGAAGAGAAGATCATGCTGTGGGTCTTCGCTCTCGTCGCGGGACTTTGGATGACGACGGCTCTGCACCACATCAACTACGCGGTGGTGGCGCTGCTCGGCATCAG
This sequence comes from Gemmatimonadaceae bacterium, assembly GCA_017881585.1. GTDB lineage: Bacteria > Gemmatimonadota > Gemmatimonadetes > Gemmatimonadales > Gemmatimonadaceae > Fen-1231. Next base: position 27,539 of record JADGQS010000003.1, read on the forward strand.
CGTGCTCTTCCTGAGCGGCGTGCTCTCGTGGGACGAGATCACGGGCGAGCGGCCCGCGTGGGACGTCTTCATATGGTACGGCGGCCTGCTCGGCATGGCCGAGGCGCTGAGCCAGAGCGGCGTGACGCAGCGGTTCGCGCAGGTTTCGGCGGCGATGACCGTGGGGTGGGCTTGGGGCGGCGCGCTCGCCGTCCTGCTGCTGATCTACTTCTACGCGCATTACGGGTTCGCGAGCATCACGGCGCACGCAACCGCCATGTTCACACCCTTCCTGCTCGTCGTGGTCGCGGCCGGGGCGCCCCCTCTGATGGCCGTGCTTTTTCTTGCCTATTTCTCGAACCTGAGCGCATCGCTCACCCACTACGGCACCACGACGGCGCCCATCTATTTTGGCGCCAACTACATTTCCCAGCGTGACTGGTGGCGGCTGGGGCTGATCGTGTCGTTCGCGACGATCACGATCTGGACGGTAACCGGTCTCGGATGGTGGAAACTCCTGGGCTGGTGGTAGGGTAGCACGGAGTTGAGCGCGAATGAACGCGGATGTTGTCTCATGCGTCTTATACGACATGAAACGACTACTTCTTGCCGTCGCCCTTTGCATAGTGGCGCTCGGCGTGCCGGCCCTTGTCCGCGCTCAAGTTGGATCGACCACCGACATCATCACCGGTAAAGTCACCGGTCCGAACGACGAGCCCATCGCTGGAGCGCGTGTCGAGGTGATGTCCATCGAGACGCAGGTCACGCGATTCCGCACCACGAACGAGAAGGGGCAGTACACGCTGCTCTATCCGGACGGCGGCGGGCAGTACCGCGTGACGTTCAAGGCGATCGGGATGGCGCCGTTCGTTCTCAACCTGAATCGTCAGGCCGACGAGGATCGCCTCGAGGCCAACGCGAAGATGAGCCCGACGAGCCAGCGGCTCGGCCAGATCGTTGTTCGCGCGGCGCCGAACCCCAACGGAAACGAGCGGCCGACGGCGGGCAGTACCGAGAAGGTGCTCAGTGGCGAGCAACTCTATCGCCTGCCGGTCGACGCGTCGGATCCCGCGCTCGTCGCCTCGCTGGCGCCCGGGGTGATCCTGCTCGGCGGATCGGACTCCACGGCGAATTCGTTCGTGATCGCCGGACAGCGCGCGGACCAGAACCAGATCACCCTCGACGGCTTGTCGTTCGGCTCGGGGAGCGTACCGTCGGAAGCGGTACGCAATACCCGCGTCATCACCAACACCTACGATGTCGCCCGCGGGCAATTCACCGGCGGCCAGGTGGCGAGCACGACGCGCAGCGGCACGAACGTCATCCAGGGCTCGGCCGGCTACGTCATGAACCAGCCGGATTTCGAGTTTCCGGATACGTCGTCGCAGGCGACCGCACGGTTCACATCCAACCAGCTCAGCTTCGGAGTCGGCGGCCCGTTCGTGCAGGACCAGTCGTTCTGGTTCGTCTCCGCCAACGGGAGCGCGCGGACGAGCGACATCAACACACTGCTCAACGCCAACAACCTGTTGCTCGAGCGTTCGAACGCCGCGCCGGACTCGGTGGCGCATTTCCTCGGCAGCCTGAGTCATTACGGAATTCCGACTTCGTCGCTCATCGTCCCGAACGACGCCCTCACGGACCGCTCGACCGCGCTGACGCGCATGGACTTCGCGCTCGGCGATCGTCACACGCTGACCGTGCGCGGCGACTGGAACTGGACGTCGCTCGACGCGACGCGACTGAGCACGCTCTCGGTGCCGGCGCACGGCGGCGACACGAGATCGCTCGGCGGCGGACTGATGACGTCGCTCAGCTCGCAGTTCGATATCGGCATCATCAACGAAGCCCGCCTCTACTTCAACGACTCGAAGAACAACGCGCAGCCGTTCCTGACCATGCCGCAGGGCTCGGTTCGCGTCACCTCAGCCCTGCCGGACAGCCTGACCGGCATCAGCAACTTCGTATTCGGCGGCAACGCCGGAATGCCGACGTCCACCGAGACGAAGCAGTTCGAGTTGACGGACGAAGCCAGCTACTTCAAGGCCGGAAGCGCGCACCGCTTCAAGCTCGGATTCTTCGGCAACATCACGACCTTCGACAACAACCAGACCACGAACCAGCTCGGATCGTGGAGCTACAACTCGCTTTCGGATTTCGATAACAACCTGCCGAGCCAGTTCACGCGGACGCTGACGCCGAGGGTCCACATCGGTGACACGGAGAACGCGGCGGTCTATCTCGGCGACGCATGGCGCGTGTCGCGTGCGTTCCAGATGGTGTACGGCCTGCGCGCGGAAGGGACGCGTTTCGACGGACGGCCCGCGTACAACCCGGATATCGAGACGCTGTTTGGTCGAAGCACCAGCAACTTCCCGTCGGAAACGCACCTCAGCCCGCGGATCGGATTCACGTGGACGGAGGGCTTGCCGCCGGTGCCGGTGCGCGCGCCCGGCGACACCACCAACCGCAACAACGGCCAGCAGGGCGTCACACAAGGTCAGGGCGGCGGATTCGGCGGCGGATTCGGCGGCGGTGGTGGTCGTGGCGGCGGTGGTGGTCGTGGTGGCGCCGGTGGCGGCGGCGGACCGAACATGTTCCAGGGCCTCTCGACCACCGTCATTCGCGGCGGCATCGGCGAGTTCCGTGGCAAGGCCCCCACCGGCCTGTTCACGAACGCGCTCGACGCCACCGGCCTCGCGGGTTCCGAGTCGCAGCTCGTCTGCATCGGTTCGGCGACGCCGATTCCCAACTGGTCGGCGATGATCAACGATCCGGCTGCGATCCCCAATCAGTGTCTCGGTGGCGTGAACTCCGGCCCGTCGGTGCTGTCGGCGAACAAGCCGAACGTCACGACGTTCGCCCCGGATTTCCAGGCGCCCCGCGCGTGGCGCGGTTCGCTCGGCGTGCAGCGTCGAATCCTCCAGCGCTACACCGTGAACGTCGATGCGACGTATGCGCGCGGCACCAACTACTACGGCGTCACGGACCTCAACCTGAACACGACGGCGCCGCAGTTCATGCTGTCCAACGAATCCAACCGCCCGGTGTACGTCACGCCGTTGGCGATCGTGCCCGCCACGGGCGCACTGCAGTCGCTCAACTCGCGCGTGCAGAGTGCGTACGGTGACGTGTACAGCGTAAACTCGAACCTCGGCTCCGAGGCGAAGCAGGTAACGGCGTCGATCAACGGATTCACGCCGCAGGGCATCAACATGTCGCTTTCGTACACCTATTCGCGCTCTCGCGACCAGAGCACCGCCACCGGCGGCTCCGCCGGCGGCCTGTTCCGCTCGCCAACGACCGCTGGCAACCCGAACATCACGCCGTGGGGAACGAGCGACAACGAACGACGCCACAACATTCAGTTGACCGCGACATGGCCCGTGCACCCGTCCGTCGAGTTGACGGCCGTGGTCCAGTATACGTCCGGCAGTCCATACACTCCGCTCGTCGGCGGTGACATCAACGGCGACGGAACATCCAACGACCGGGCGTTCATCTACAATCCCGCGGCGACCGGCGACACGGCACTTGCAAACGGCTTGAACCGTCTGCTGTCGGCCGCGCCGTCGCGCATCAGGAGCTGCCTGGAGTCGCAGCTCGGCCAGATCGCCGGGCGCAACTCGTGCACCACGGCATGGCAGCCGAACGTCAGCATGCAGATCAACTATCGCCCAGACCGCTTGGGACTCAAGCGCAACCTGATGATTTCGTTTGCGCTGACCAATCCGATCGCCGGCGCGGACCTCCTGCTGCACGGCCAGAACAACCTTCAGGGGTGGGGACAGCCGGCGCGTGCCAACAGCCAGCTGCTCTACGTGACGGGCTTCAACCCGGTGACGAACAACTTCACCTACGCCGTGAACGAGAAGTTCGGTGACCAGCGCTCGAACCAGCTGATCATCACGCGGCCGTTCCAGGTGCAGCTGACGGCTCGGTACACGATCGGCCCCGACTACGCGCGCCAGGCGCAGCTCGCCGCGCAAACGGCGGCTCGGGCCCGCGGCGGTAACGCCGCACCGACGGACACATTGGTGCAGTACACGCGCATGGTGCAGCGCTACGTCCCGAACATCTTCCGGACCATCCTCACGCGTGCGGATACGCTCAAGCTCGACCTGACGGCAAACCAGAAGTCGCTGCTCACCGTGCTGGCCGACTCGCTCGTGCATCAGATCGACACGCTCGGCCTCAAGGTCGCCGCGAAGATGCGCGGCATGGGCAACAACGCGGATCAGGCGGCGGTGCAGGTGCAGCTGCGCGGCATCTTCGCCGACGCGCAGGAACTCGGTGCCCGCTCGATCGCAGAGGCCCAGATCATCCTGACGAAGGAGCAGTGGGCCAAGCTGCCGGACACGGTGAAGCATCCGCAGTCGGTGTTCGGCCCGATCCAGGGCGGCGGCGGACGGGGCGGTCGACCCCCGCAATAGCCGGCTCGGCCGGCAACGGCGAAGTCAAAGGGGCAGCGCTTGTCGCGCTGCCCCTTTGACTTCGCCTCGATGACAGCAGGAGTGGAACGATTTTGCATTTTCAGCATTGAATTTTGCAAATTGAGTCGATAGATTTGCAGAATCTGCACGATTTGCATGGCACAGTGCAGCAACCGCCCGTCTTCGACCTCCGCCCTCGACCGCGAAAAAACATGTCTTCCTCGCTCTCTCCGCGCTCCGCAGCCATGCGTGCGATCGCCACGCGTGTGGTCACGCCACCCGACATCCCGGCATCGAACGACACGCCCGTCCCGACCTCGCAGTATTTCGGGATGAACACGCTTGGCGCGCGACAGATGCGCGACAAGCTGCCGAAGGAGATCTACGCAAAGCTCGTCGCGGCGATCCGGCTCGGCAAGAAACTCGACCTCGACATTGCCCCCGCCGTGTCGCAGGTCATCAAGGAGTGGGCGCTGTCACGCGGCGTCACGCACTTCTGCCACTGGTTCCAGCCGCAGACGGGACTGACCGCCGAGAAGCACGACAGCTTCCTGGCGTTCGACGAGAACAAGCTCCCGATCGAGCAGTTCACCGGCGACCAGCTCATCCAGAGCGAACCGGACGCCTCGAGCTTTCCGTCCGGAGGGCTCCGCGCCACGTGGGAAGCGCGCGGATACACCGCGTGGAACCCCGCCTCGCCGGTGTTCATCCTCGAATCGCCCGGCGCGAAGACCCTCTGCATTCCGTCGGCGTTCATCGGCTACCACGGCGAGGCACTCGACGAGCTCACGCCGCTGCTTCGTTCGAGCGACATCCTTTCACAGAAGACCATCGAGCTGCTCGACCTCATCGGCGACAAGGGAGCGCTGCGCGTGTTCACCACGCTCGGAGCCGAACAGGAGTATTTCCTGATCGACCGCACGCATTTCGCCATGCGTCCCGATCTCGTGATGGGCGGGCGCACGCTCGTCGGCGCTCCCCCGCCGCGCGGCCAGCAACTCGAGGATCACTACTTCGGCGGAATTCCCGAGCGTATGCTCGCCTGCATTGCCGAGGTGGAGTTCGAGCTCTACAAGTGCGGCGTGCCGATCATGACGCGGCACAACGAAGTCGCGCCATGCCAGTTCGAGATGGCGCCGGTGTTCGAGGAGACCGACATCGCGGTGGACCACAACCAGCTCGTGATGTCGATCCTGAGGAAGGTCGCGCTTCGGCACGGGCTGCAGGCGCTGCTCGCCGAGAAGCCGTTCGCCGGCATCAACGGATCGGGCAAGCACTGCAACTGGTCGATGGCGATCACGTCCGACAACGAGCTCGACGGTGTGAACCTCCTTAAGCCGGGCAAGACGCCGCACCAGAACATCCGCTTCCTCCTGATTCTCGCGGCCGTGCTGAAGGCCGTGCACAAGCACGCCGGGTTGATCCGCGCGGGCATCGCGACGTCGGGCAACGAACATCGCCTTGGCGCCAACGAGGCTCCGCCCGCGATCATTTCGGTTTTCATGGGCGACATGCTGACGCGGGTGATCGACGACATCGCGGCGGGCAAGACGGGCAAGCAGGGCGCGGCACAGGCGATGATCCAGCTCGGCGTCGCGAAGCTGCCGGATGTCGCGAAGGACAACACCGACCGCAACCGCACGTCGCCGTTCGCGTTCACGGGCGCGAAGTTCGAGTTCCGCGCCGTGGGCTCGAGCCAGTCGATCGCGTTTCCGGTGATGCTGCTCAACGCGACGGTCGCGGAAGCGATCGGCGAACTCACGGACGCGATCCGCAAGGAATTGAAGACCACCGAATCGCGCGACGACGCGGTGCTCAAGGTGATTCGCGACGCGTTCAAGCAGACGACCGCAGTTCGCTTCGAGGGCAACAACTACTCCGAGGAATGGGTGCGGGAGGCGAAGAAGCGCGGCCTGCCGAATTTCCGACGCACGCCTGAGGCGCTCGCGCAGATCATCACGAAGCCGTCGCGCGAACTGTTCATGAACCTCGCCATCCTGACGAAGGAAGAAATCGACTCGCGCTACCACATCCGGCTCGAGCGCTACATCAAGGACATGCTCATCGAGATGCACACGCTCGCGGAGATCGCGAACACGATGGTGCTTCCCGCGGGCTACGAGTACCTCGGTTCGCTCGCATCGGCGGCGGCGCAGGCGAAGTCGGCCGGCGTAAAGCCGGCGCCGCAGCTTCAGGCCGCCAACGAAGCCGGAGTGATCGTCACCGGACTGCAGAAGAGCGCGGCGGCGCTGGTGAAGGCGATCGACAAGGCCGAATCGCTGCATCACGACCCCGAAAAGCAGGCGCGCTTCCTGACGGCGGATGGTGCGGCCGCGATGGAAGCGGTGCGCGCCGCGAGTGACAAGCTCGAGATCAACATCGGCGACGGCTACTGGCCGCTGCCGCGCTACAGGGAGATGCTGTTTCCGGTCTGAACGGCAACGGCGGGTAGAAGATCATTGGTCATTGGTCGTTGGTTCTTGGCATACAGCCAATGACCAACAACCAATGACCAATGACGTTTTACCCGCCGTTCATCTCGCCTCTCTTAGCCCGTCCCGCGATCGCCCAGCGTTGATCCAGGGTATCGTCGACAGCGACACGATCCAGCGGCTCGGCAGCCCCGACCGCCACACGGCCCGGCCGATGTCGAGCCTGATCGGCGCCTGCGTGGGCTGGTCGCGAATCTGGCGAAGGCCTATGCCGACGATCACGGCCCGATAGTTCGAGGGATCCATGGAGATGCCGTTGAAGCTGCGCTCGCGATCCGAGAGCGCCGCCCACAGCGCGCCATCGATCACCCAGCGCCCTTCCTTTGCATACACGTGCAGCGAACGCTCCGCCGTCAGGCTCAGCGCGCGCTCGGCGAGACGGGATGCAGGTGCGAGCAGGCGCAACAGGGGATCGACGGTGGAGAGTGCGAACACATCGGGGTCCGGATTGTAGATTCGCTCCCATGCGCCGCGGAATATCCAGAGTCCCCGCGTCGCCTTCCGGAACAACGCCAGACTGGCTCGCAACGTTCCGTTCGAGACGGAATCGCTCGACCAATAACCGGACGACCACACGTCGCCGGTGAACACCGTGTGGGGTCCGAGCAGCTCCGTGATCCCGGTCCACCCGTCGAGGTGGGTAATGCGCGTGTTTTGGTAGAGCTCGTGTCCCACGCCGAATACGACCTCGCCCTCGAGACCTTCGCGCAGCTCCGCCGGCGCCTGTCCGGGCACCAGCCAGTCGATCGCCCCGAAGCGCCGTGAGCGACGCGACAACCCGAGCAGCGGTACGGTGAAGTTCCGCCGCACGCCGTCCTTGCCGAGCGATCCGCCCGGCTGGGTCACGGTCTCATCGGCGAGTTCGTGCTCCACACCACCGACCACCGTGTACGCCGCCGTCGGTGTCAGCATCACGAGCCGGCTCACGGTGAACGCGTCCGCCCGCTTCGTGATGTCGATGTGCGTGCTCGTCGCGGAGTCGTAGCTCAGCCTGCGTTCCTGCGAGCTCGTGAGCGCGACGCGCCACACGTCGCGATCGGACAACTCGCGGGTCCGCACACTCCAGGCCCAGGCGCGACCGTCCGAGAAGGTTCGCATGAGCGCGGCAGCCCTGAACCGCGTGTTGATCAGGTGTGGATCGACGAGCGACAGACTGAACGCGTTGCGGCCGTTGACGTTTTCTCCCGATACGGAGATCGCGCGGCCCGTACCGAGCACGTTCACTTCGGACAACGAGGCACGCGACGTTCCGGCCTCGGCGAACCGCAGACCGCCGCGAAGGCTCCACGCGTCGCGCGTCCACAGCGTGAAGTCGGTCACGCCTTCTCCGCACTGCGTTCCCTCGAGCATGACCTCGCTGTAGAGGCTCGTCGCGCGCAGCCGGCGGATCGACTCCTCCACCGCGAGCGAATCCATGCGATCGCCCGGAGCGAAACTCAATTCGTTGAGCGCGACGTTCAACTGCGTCGCGCGGTGGACGTAGCGCGCCGCGGTCGTCGCGATCTTGAACGGGGTCTCGACGTTGCGGGTCTTGACGGTGACCTGCCCCACCGTCGTGCCCAGCCAGCCGCGCGGGAATGTGGCGTCGAGCGTGTCGGCGGTACAGGCGGGAGGTTGCTGCGCGCCCGCAGCCACCTGCCCTGCAATCGTAGACGAGGCCGCGGTGCTCAGCGCCAGCGCCGCGAGGAGCGGTCGAACCAAAGTCCTCACGCTCCGTTCATCAGGCTGACCGTCTCAGGCCGCACGCGTCATCGCGTCCCTCAATATTTCGCGAGATAGTGTTCGAGTTCCCACGACGACACCTGCGTGATGTACTCTCGCCACTCCTGCCGTTTCGCCGCGAGAAAATGCGAACTGATGTGCCCGCCCAGCGCGGCCGTGATCACCTCGTCCTTCTCCAGCTCGTCGCACGCCTCGTTGAGGTCGTGTGGCAGGTCGTCGATGCGAAGGCGCCGCTTTTCGCGATGCGACATCTCCCAGATGTTCGTCTCCACCGGCTCGCGCGACGTGGCCTTCGTGACCACGCCGTCGATCCCCGCGGCCAGCATCACGGCCAGCGCAAGATACGGGTTGGCCGACGGATCGGGGCTGCGCAGCTCCACGCGAGTCCCGGTTCCGCGGCGCGCGGGAACGCGGATGAGCGGCGAGCGATTGCGCATCGACCATGCGACGTTGATGGGAGCTTCATAGCCCGGCACGAGCCTCTTGTACGAGTTGACGAGCGGATTCGTGATCGCGCACATGCCTCGCGCGTGCCTGAGCAGCCCGCCGATGTACTGGCGTGCAATCTTGGACAGCTCGAACTCGCCTTTCGGATCGAAGAATGCGTTGCGGCCGTCGCGGAAGAGCGACTGGTGCGTGTGCATGCCGCTGCCGTTCTGCCCGAACACCGGCTTCGGCATGAATGACGCCACGAGCCCGAATTGCTGGGCCACATGCTTCACCACGAAGCGGAATGTCGCGATGTTGTCCGCCGTCGTCATCGCGTCGGCATAGCGGAAGTCGATTTCGTGCTGCCCATGCGCCACCTCATGGTGCGCGGCCTCGACCTCGAAACCCATCTGCTCGAGCACATCGACGATCGCACGGCGCGCTTCCTCGCCGAGGTCCATCGGCGCAAGGTCGAAGTAGCCACCCACGTCATGTGTCGTTGTCGCAGGCCCGCCGTCCGCCGCCGGCCGGAACAGGAAGAACTCCGCTTCCATCCCCGCGTTCATCGTGTAGCCGAGCTTCGCCGCGCGGGCGACCTGGCGGCGCAATGCGGCTCTGGGATCGCCGTCGAACGGCTCACCCTCGGGCATCGTGATGTCGCAGATCAGGCGGCCCACCCGGTTCTGCGGGTCCCCGCCTGGAAACACCTTGAACGTCGAGAGATCCGGCGTCAGCAGCATGTCGGACTCCTCGATGCGCACGAACCCCTCGATCGACGAGCCGTCGAACATGATGTCGCCGTCGAGCGCCTTCGAGAACTGTGACGACGGAATCTCGACGTTCTTGTTGACACCGAGAATGTCCGTAAACGTCAGCCGCAGAAACCGCACGCCGTGCGCTTCAGCGAGCTTCAGGATGTCTTTCTTTGACGCGCCGGTCATGTCGGCGAGCAGTGATCGCGATTGGCCAGCCACGCTTACCTCACGCACGGGGATCGGGCGCCGGTCGGACGCCCTATAACCTTGAAATATCGGGTCTCGACCGCGCGGGGGGCAAATGTCGGGCCCGGCGCCATCCCGCTAGGTGCCTTGTATCGCTTAGCTTTCCGGCCATGAGTTCATCCGAATCCTCGACGCCCTGCCCTCGCTGCAAGGCACCCGCGAGCGGCCGCTTTTGCGCCAATTGCGGTGCCGCGCTCGCCGGTGCGAACTGCGTCTCGTGCGACCAGCCCCTCACGCCGGGAGCGCGATTCTGCCATCACTGCGGCTCATCGGTTGGGCCGACAACGACGCCGAGCGCGAGGTCCGTGCTTCCATGGATCGTTCCTGGAATCGCCGTCATGGCGCTCGTGGCGTTTCTCATCGGGCAGCGCGTCGCGCGCGGCGGCTCGGGTGCAGCCGCGACGGACGCCGCGCCGGACGCAACGCCTGTTCCCGCCGGAATGCGGGCGTCGGACATCTCCTCGATGAGTCCGGAGGAACGCGCCAGCCGGCTGTTCGACCGGGTGATGCGCTACGGCCAGGAAGGCAAGCTCGACAGCCTGAAAATCTTCGCGCCCATGGCCATCCAGGCGTTCGACATGCTCGGCCCACCGGATGCACACGCACGCTACGACGTCGGCATGATCGGGGTGGTGAGCGGCGACGTTCAGCTCGCGCGCGCCGAAGCCGATACCATCCTCGCTGCGAACAAGACACAGCTGCTCGGCCTCGTCCTGGCCATGAAAGCCGCTGGACTGCGCCAGGACGTGAGTGCCAAGGCTGAGTATCAGCGGAGACTCGTCGCAGCCGCCCCCGCGGAGCGCGCGAAGAAGCTGAAGGAGTATGAAGATCACAAGGCCGACATCGACGCGGCACTCAAACCAACCGGAGACCGCAAGCCGTGACACGAGTGATTCACGTCGCCCATAGCCCCGATTCCGACGACGCATTCATGTTCTACGCGCTCGCCGAAGGACTCGTCGAGACCGACGGGATCACGTACGTCCACGAACTGCAGGACATCGAGACGCTGAACCAGCGCGCGCTTCGCGGCGAACTCGACGTCACCGCCGTCTCCATTCACGCCTATGCGTCGCTCACCGATCGCTACGCGCTGCTTACGAGCGGTGCGTCAATGGGTGATCGGTACGGACCGCGACTCGTCTCTCGCACGCCGGCCACGCGAGCGGACGTGCGCGGCAAGCGCGTTGCGATTCCCGGACCGCTCACGAGCGCATATCTGGCGCTTCGCTTGTACGAGCCCGATTTCGTTCCCGTCTTTACGCCCTTCGACAGGATCGAGGACGCGGTGGTGAACGGCGAAGTGGATCTCGGACTGCTGATCCACGAAGGGCAGCTGACATTCGGCGACCGCGGTCTGCACCTGGTCGCCGACATGGGCGAGTGGTGGTTCCAAGAGACTGGACTTCCGCTTCCACTCGGCGGTAACGTCATAAGAAAAGATCTGGGGTTGCCGCTAATGCAGACAATTTCGCGACATCTTCGCGACAGTATCGCATATGGATTGCAACATCGCCAGCAAGCGCTCGACCATGCAATGCGGTTCGCGCGCGGCCTCGATCGATCCAAGGCCGATACTTTCGTGGGTATGTATGTCAACGACTGGACCCTCGACTATGGCGACCGTGGCCGCAGCGCGATTCGAGAGTTGCTCCGTCGCGGCGTTGCGGCTGGATTCATTCCGCGCAGCGTGACGGTGGAATTCGTCGAAGACGCTGCGCCACGGACACCCGCGGCGAAATGAGCGACCAGACTCCCGTCGCTGCACGCATATCGCGGGCCTTCAATTCCATCGGCGAGCCCGCGACGCGACGCGTGCTTGTGGTGGACGATGAAGAGTCCATTCGCAACGCGATCGGAAAATTCCTGAAGTCGCGCGGCTACGACGTGGCGGTCGTCGAGAACGGGGCCGACGCGCTCGACGCGCTGCAGCGAGAGCGATTCGACGCCCTGGTCTGCGACGTGCGCATGCCGGGGATGCTGGGCACCGAGGTCGTGCCGCGTGCCATCGAACTCCGTCCGGACCTCGCCGTGCTCATGCTCACCGCGGTGAACGACGCCCCCACCGCGACCGAAGCGCTCGCGCACGGCGCGATGGATTACCTCGTGAAGCCCGTCGAGCTCGACGACCTCGCGAAGGCCGTCGAGCGCGCCGTGCGGAGGCGCGACCTCGAGATCCAGCAGCGGAACGTCGAGCGGATGATTCGCGAGGAGGTCGCGCTGCGCACGGAGGAGCTGCGCCGCGAACAGGCGCTGCTCGCCGAGATTTCCATCTCGATCGTGCGCGCGCTCGTAAACGCGCAGGAAGCCAAGGATACGTTCCTCCGCGGCCATTCGCAGCGCGTCGGCGCGATGGGAGCCGCGATCGCGTCGGCGATGGGACTCCCGGACGACGCCGTCGAGGATCTCCGGCTCTCGGGCCAGCTGCACGACATCGGGAAGATCGGCATTCCCGAGGCCCTTTTGCACAAGACGAGTCCACTGACCGAGGAGGAATACACGCGCGTGAAGGAACACGTGCGCATCGGCATGGACATCCTGACTCCGCTCTCGCCGCTCGCGCGCGTGCTCCCCGCCATCCAGGATCATCACGAGCGGTGGGACGGCAGCGGTTATCCGCGCCAGCTCGCCGGCGAACAGATCTCGCTCGGCGGACGGATCCTCGCCGCGGTCGATGCGTTCGACGCGCTCACGTCACGGCGTGCCTACCGCGAGCCGCTGACCCCACATGAGACCATCGAACTGCTCTCGAGCAGCGCGGGGGCCCACCTGGACCCGGCCGTGATGGAGGCGCTGCGCCGGATGGTTCTCGGGCGCACGTCCTTGCATTTCATCGACGAAGCACGCTAACTGTTGGCGGCGCGCGCGCACACGTCCGCTCCAGTGTGGCGCCAGCGCTTGACGGCTTGCCGCGCCCGGTGTATTCAGCGGTTGTAGCATCCGCCAATTTATATTTCGATAGGAGGCACCATGACTCGCGGCGATGACATGCACAACGAGAAATCCTTCGACCGCGACGACGAGGGGGAAGAACTCGGCGGCTTCACGGGCGGCATTCCGTACGACGAGGAGGAGGACGAGGACGGAGGCTGGGCGATCAACAAGGACCATAGCGATTCGCTATGGGACAGCGCCGAAGAGTCCGATGATGACGACGAAGAGACCACGGAACTCGTCGACGCGGGCGAGGGAACCGAGGAAGAGGAGCCCGACCTCTTCGGCGGCGGACTGAGCACACCTCGCCGCCGCGGACGTCGGCCGGCCGAGAAGCCCGCGGTCGCCGAAATCGCCGTCACGGTCGCCGCCGCCGCGACCGGCGCGGCACTTGGCGCGGCCGTAGCAAAGAAGGGCGATGCTGTGCCGAAGGCTCTGCCTAAGGCTGCGCCGAAGCCCGTCTCGAAGCCCGTCTCGAAGCCCGTCTCGAAGCCCGTCTCGAAGCCCGTGGCGAAGGCCGTGAAGCCCGCCAAGGCGAAGGCTGCGCCAAAGGCCAAGAAGGCCGCCGCACCCAAGAAAAAGCCGGTCAAGACGGCGAAGAAGACGCCGAAAATCAAGGCCAAGAAGGCCAAGAAGGCCAAGAAGGCCAAGAGCGCAAAGAAACCAGCGCCAAAAGCGAAAAAAACGACGAAAAAGGCGCGTCCGAAGAAGTAACCGCGCGCCCGCCTGCCGGGCGCGTTCCTCGAAGTTTCCCGGCGCCAGAGTTATCCTACGCGGATGCCCGACTCCCCCGTCGCTCTGCTCCGTGCGCACGCGCGCCACGCGCCGTGGAACGCTCGCGGGCTCGCGGCGCACGCCACATCGCTGGTCGACGCCGCGGGGATGCGGCCCACGAACGCATCGGCTCGCGCCACTCCGAGCGCGCGAGCGATCCGGTTCTACGTCGCGAGCGGGCTGCTCGACCACCCTGAAGGCAAGGGCACGGCCGCGACCTACCACTATCGGCACCTGTTGCAGTTGCTCGCCATCAAGATCCGGCAGCGCGAGGGACAAACGCTCGACGTCATCAAGACGGAAATGCTCGGCGTGACGGGTGATCTGCTTGAGAAGCGTGTCGCGCAGTCGCTTGCCCCCGCGCTCGGCGCCGGTGCGGATCGCGCCGTGGCGCATGACGACGACGCGCCGGAGTCCTGGCGTCGCATCGGCGTCGCCGACGGCATCGAGCTCAGCGTCCGGCATGACTCTCCCGCGGCGACCGACGACGCGCTCATCGCGATTCGCGAAGCGATCCGGGCCGCGCTCGGACGAGAGGACTTGCGATGAACGGCGCCGCGCCCGCGCTGCGCTTCGACGGCAAGTCCGTTGTCGTCACCGGCGTCGGGCGGGCCGGACAAGTGGGCGAAGTCGTCGCCAAGGAGTTCGCGAAACGCGGCGCGGCCGTCGCGATCATTGACCGCGACGGGGCAGGCGCCGAGATTCTCGCCGCCGCGATGCGCGCGGACCGGCTCGCCGTCGACGCGTACGGATGCGATCTCACCGACGCCGCCGCGACCGCCGCCACGTTCGCGCGAATCGCCGGCGCGAACGGCGGGCGCATCCACGCGCTGGCGAACGTCGCCGGCGGGTTCGCGATGAGTGGGCCGGTCGCCGAGAGCGATCCGGCGGTCTTCCAGCGACAGCTCGCGATCAACCTCGGATCCGCGTATGGCGCGACTTGCGCCTGCATTCCGTTCATGCGCGCGGCTGGCGGCGGCGGTATCGTGTTCATGGCCGCGGCCGCGATCCTCCCGGGCGGGAAGGTCGCCGGCATGGCGGGCTACGCGGCGGCGAAGGCGGGAGTCACCGCACTGATGCGCGCGGTGGCTCAGGAGGAGCGGCCGAACGGCATCCGCGCGAACGCGCTTGCGCCGACGGCGATCCGCACCGACGTGAATCTCGAGTCGATGGGTGCGAAGTTCGCGTACGTGGAACGGGAGTCCGTCGCGGGAGTCATCGCCTTCCTCTGTTCGACAGAGGCCGCCAACATCACCGGCCAGGTCATCGAACTCGCTTGACCGCCCCCCGCCGACGGCAGCTGTCTCGCCTCGTTGTGCTTGATCGCTCACTCGAGGCGCTTCCGCTCTTTCGGCTCAGCGACTCCGCCGATGACTCGGCGATCGATTTCATCGCGGAAGGCGGAGGACGGTGGCGCGTGCTGCCGGCACCCGGAGAGCGGCTTCCCGGCACGTTCGACCAGGATGTATACGTCGAACTTCTGCGGCGTTTCCACGATGCGGATTCGCCGGCCGACGGCGCGGTGTCGTTCACGCTTCACGCATTCCTGCGCTCGATGGGGCGCCGTGTCGACGGCCGCACCTACGAGCAGTTGCGCGCGGCGCTGACCAGGCTCGAGCGCACCACGCTCGAGTCGCACGGCGTGTATCACGATGCGTCCGCCGGCGGCGTGGTCACCAGGCAGATCACCGTGCTTTCGTCCGTCCACATCGATCGCCGTCGACTAACCGACCGCGACCAGCTCGCGCTCTTTTCCCTGCTCACGAACAATGAGCCGGGTGACGCGCGCATCGTCTTTTCGTCGGCGATCCGCGCCAACCTGGCGGCCGGTCACACGGTAACGCTCTCGGCGCCGCGCTACTTCGCACTCAACTCACCGGTGGCCCGCCGGATCTACCGGTTGCTGGAAGTCGCGCGAGCCGAGAGCGGGCCTTCTTGGCGGCTTTCCCTGGAACGCCTGGCGGCGCAACTGCCGCTCATACAGCGATATCCGTCGCATCTCCAGCGCGTCCTGCAGCCGGCGCACGAAATGCTTGTCGCGGCTGGGCTTCTGCGCGCCGCGTCCTTCGAACAGGACGGAAAAGCCTGGTTCGCGGAATATTCGCTCGGCCCCAAGGCGTCCTGAAGGGTTTTTGAAAGGAACCCTCCTTTGCGAAGGGCGTATGGAGAGGGTATTCTCCGTGTCCAACCTTCCGTCAGCTGGAGCCTCATGCCTCGCTTTCCCAAGGCCGCGGTCGTCGGCCTGTTGCTTATCCCGATTTTCGCCGGCGCGTTCGTCATCCAAGAGCGCGGCGCGCAGCGCGGCGCGAAGTTGTTCGATCAGGTGCTCAGCCTCGTCGCCGATCGCTATGTCGATTCCGTGGATGTCGGCGCACTATATGAGAAGGCGGCGCGAGGACTGATCGCACAACTGAAGGATCCGTACGCCGAGCTCTACTCGCCCAAACAGGTTGAGATGTTCAACCAGGGCACCGGCGGCTTCTACGCGGGCGTCGGGATGCAGATCGAGGATCTGCACGGAAACATCACGGTCCAGAAAGTCTTCCCGCACACACCGGCCTCGGAAGCCGGAATGATGACGGGCGACCAGATCGTCTACATTGACACGTTCAACGTGAAGGGGCGTGGCTGGAAGACGGACTCGGTTTCCGCTCACCTGAAGGGGCAGCCGGGAACGAAGGTCACAGGAAGGTTTCTCCGCGCGGGCGTACCGGAACTCATCACGGTTCCGTTCGTGCGCCGCGTCATCCGCATTCCGGCCGTCGAGTTCGCGATCATGCTCGACAACAAGACGGCGTACATCCCGGTGCAGCAGTTCAACGCTACGGCCGCTTCGGAGGTCGCCGCGGCATTGGAGCGGCTCACCGCCGAAGGCGCGAAGAGCGTCATCCTCGACCTGCGCGAGAACGGCGGCGGATATCTCGACCAGGCGATCGAGATGACCAACCTCTTCATCCCGAAAGGCAAGGAAATCCTGACCCAGCGCGGCCGCGGCGAACCGCCGGTGACGTACACCACCCAGAACCCGGCGATGGTGCCGTCGCTTCCGATGGTCGTGCTCACGGACGGCTATACCGCGTCGGCATCGGAAATCGTCGCCGGCGCACTGCAGGATCACGATCGCGCGCTGCTCCTCGGCACGACGTCGTTCGGCAAGGGACTCGTGCAAGGGACGTATCCGCTCGACGGTGGCTATATGATCAAGCTGACGACCGGCAAGTGGTATACGCCGAGCGGGCGTTCGATCCAGAAGGAACGAATCCTCACGGACGATGGACAGCTGATTGAAGTGCATCCCGATTCGCTCGAGAGCGATTCGGCGCGCAAGGCGCGTCCGAAGTTCAAGTCGGACGCCGGGCGCGTGGTGTACGGCGGCGGCGCGATCACACCCGACGTCTACGTGCAGTACGACACGCTGAGCTCACTGGAACAGAAACTGGCGCGCGCGCTCTCCGGGAAGAACGGACTCGAGACCGCGCTCGGGCTGGACGCGTACTCGCTCGAGATGAAAACGAAGGTGAAGCTCGACTTCGTCGTCACGGCGGAGATGCGCGACGACCTGTATCAGCGACTCACCAAGCGCGGCGTGGTGGTCGACAGGAAGGACTACGACGCCGGCTCGAAATACATCGATCGCGTGCTCGATAGCAGGATCTCGATGTTCGCCTTCGGCGATTCCACCGCGAAGCGCCGCCAGGTGCCGGAAGACCGGCAGCTCCTGAGGGCGATTGAAATCCTGCGGAAGGGCGCGACCACGAAAGAGATGCTGGCGCTCGCCGCGGCGAACCCCGGCGGCTCGCCCGACAAGCCGAAGCAGAAGTAGCCCATGCGTCGCACCCTTTCCGTCCTCGCCGTCGCGCTCGTCGCGGCGGCGGCGCCGGCGGCGCGGGCGCAGGTCGACCTCGCGCGCGCGCCGCTGCCGGGTGAATCGCACCTCACGAACATTCGCCAGCTCACGAACACCGGAACGCAGGCGGAGGCGTACTTCAGCCGCGACGGCCGGTGGATCACGTTCCAGTCGACACGCGACGGACGGCCGTGCGACCAGCAGTACGTGATGAAGACCGATGGCACCGGGCTCAAGCGCGTCTCGAACGGAACGGGAAAGACGACCTGCGGATGGTTTCTTCCCGACGGCAAGACGCTCTTCTTCGGCTCGTCGCACGCAAACGGTGCGGATTGTCCGGCCAAGCCCGATCCGTCGAAAGGATATGTGTGGGGCCTCGATCCGTTCGACATCTACACGGTCAACCGCGACGGGACCGGCCTCAAGCGCATCACGAACTACAACACGTACACGGCGGAAGGCGTCCTCGCGCCCGACGGCAAGCGCATGGTGTTCACCTCGTTGAAGGACGGCGATCTCGACATCTATACGATGAACGTCGACGGCACGGACGTCCGCCAACTCACGCATCAGGCGGGATACGACGGCGGCCCGTGGTGGTCGCCCGACGGCACCAAGATCGCCTACCGCGCCTATCACCCGGCCGACCCGACGGAGCTGAAGGATTATCAGGATCTCCTGAAGCAGCGCATCGTGCGGCCGAACAAGATGGAGCTCTGGGTGATGAATGCGGACGGCAGCGACCAGCATCAGGTCACGCACCTGGGCGGTGCGAACTTCGGCCCATCGTGGACGCACGACGGCACGCGGCTCATCTTCTCGTCAAACTACAAGAATCCGCGCAGTGGAAACTTCGACCTCTTCATGGTGGGCCTCGACGGCAGCGGCCTCGAACAGATCACCACGGACGAAGGATTCGACGGTTTCCCCATGTTCAGCCCGGACGGCAAGAAGCTCATCTGGGCGTCGCAGCGCGTGGACCCGAAATCGAGTGACGTGAACCTCTTCATCGCCGACTTCAAGCCTTGACAAACCCTCGGCGCAAATACGCGCGCCGCGTTGCCGGGCCGGGAGCGCGGCGGTAGTATCAGCGGGACGGATCGGTTTCTCCTCACGCCCCGCTCTCCATGTATCTACCCTATTACATTCTCGTCGCCGTCGGTCTCGGAGCACTCTGGACGGCCGCGCGCTCGTTCAAGATCATCGGCCAGGCCGAGGTCATGGTCATCGAGCGCCTCGGCCGCTTCCACCGCGTCGCCCGCTCGGGATTCAATATCCTCATCCCGTTCATCGAGCAGCCGCGCTCGATCGACGTGCGCTATCTGGCGTCCGACGCCAGCGGCCAGAAGCGTCTGATGGCGAGCACGACGAATCGCATCGACCTGCGCGAGCAGGTGCTCAACTTCCCGAGCCAGCCCGTCATCACGAAGGACAACGTCACGATCGACATCGACGCGGTGATCTACTACCGCGTGGCCGACCCGCAGAAGGCGACGTACGCGGTGCAGAACCTGCCGTACGCGCTCGAGACGCTCACGCGCACGACGCTCCGCAACATCGTCGGCGAGATGGAGCTCGACCAGTGCCTCGTCAGCCGCGACCAGATCAACAAGCGGATGCGCGAGACGATCGAAGAAGCATCGCTCGGCTGGGGCGTGGACGTCACGCGCGTCGAGCTGCAGAGCATCGAGCCGCCGCGCGACATCCAGCAATCGATGGAGCTGCAGATGCGCGCCGAGCGCGAGCGTCGCGCGGCCGTCACCAACGCCGAAGCGGGAAAGCGCGCCGCGATCCTCGAGTCGGAAGGCCAGCGCGAGTCGCAGATCCAGAAGGCCCAGGGCGAGAAGGAAGCGTCGATCCTTCGGGCGCAGGGGCTCGCGGAAGCGCGGCTCGCGATGGCGAACGCCGAGGGTGAAGCGGTGAAGCTGCTCACGGCTTCGCTGCCGCCCGGCGAGGCCGCGATGTATCTGCTCGGACTCAAGTACCTCGAGGCCCTTCCGGCGCTCGCGCAGGGCAAGGGCTCGACTATTTTCCTGCCGGCTGAAGCCGCCGGCGTGATGGGAGCGATCGGCTCGATGCGCGAACTGCTTCGCGGCAGGCAAGTCGACACGAGCCCGCCTTCACTCCCCGGCGTCGGCCCATCCGGCCAGCTGAAGTAGCCTATGGATAAGATCACGCGTGAGCGCGCGGAGCGAATCGCCCGGGCGCACCCATGCGAAAGCTGCGGGGAATACACGTACAAGAAACTCACGGTGAAACCGGCGCCGAAGACGAATCGCACGGAACTGAACGAGGCGTGGGTCGCGAAGAAGACGTGCGGCGTCTGCGGCCTGCAGTCGCTGATGGGCATCGACGAGGAAGGCGAGATCGTGTGGGTGACGCAGCCGTGAAGACACCATGAGCGCACTCGATCTCGCGGCGCTCACCGTCGGTGCGCGCGTGCAGCACGAACTGATGGTGCGCGGCCGCGAGGACAAGGTCACGAAGAACGGCGATCCGTTCGCGGTGCTGCAGCTCGGGAACGCCAGCGGGCAGATCTCGGCGAACGTGTGGAAGGAGCAGCTTCCGTTTCTCGAGGGCGTGAAAGCGGGGAGCGTCGTGCAGGTCATCGGCGCGGTCGAGAGTTACCAAGGTCGCCGCCAGCTCAAGATCACCGCGCCGCTTCGCGTGGTCGCGGCGTCGGCCGTGAACATCGACGAATTCCTGCCGCGCGTCAGCGTGGACGCGGCGAAGCTGTGGGAGACGGTGGACAAGTGGCGGCGCGACATGCGCTCGAAGCAGCTGCGCGCGGCAGTCGACCTGTTCTTCGGCGACGACGCGTTTCGCGTGAAGTTCGAGCGCGCGCCCGGCGCGCCGCGCGGGCACCACGCGCAGATCGGTGGCCTGCTCATGCACGTAGTGGAGGTCGGCAGCATCGCGCGCGCCTCCGCGAAGACGATGCGCGGCGACGTCGACCTCGTGACCGCCGGCGCGCTCCTGCACGACATCGGCAAGGTCGAGACGTACTCGATCACCGCCGCGGGGTTCGACTACACGCAGGGCGGATTCCTCCTCCAGCACATCGTGCTCGGGTCGCTGATGCTCGACCGCCGCTTGCGCACGCTGCCCGAAGGAACGTTGAGCGAGGCGCAGGAGCTCGAACTCCAGCACTTCATTCAGTCGCACCACGGCATCCAGGAACACGGCGCCGCGGTGCGGCCGATGACGCTGGAAGCCGAGCTGCTGCACTGGGCCGACCAGAGCTCGGCCAACGGCAACAATTTCAACGATGCGATCGAGGATCCCGAGCTCTTCCCGGGCAGTGAAGAATTCTCAGTGAAGAAGTCCTGGCGTCTCGACCGGAAAGTGTGGCGGCGACAGCACGAGTGGTAACGCCGTGGGAGTAGAGTGGTAGCGGACGATGCAGCGCCCGGACGATGGGCGATGCTCGCACTGCTTTCGCTGGCCGAACTGCTCGGCATGTCGCTCTGGTTTGCGGGAAGTGCGGCCGCCGGCCAGCTTCGCGAACAGTTCTCGCTCTCGGGCGGTGAAGTCGCGGCGCTGACCACCGCCGTGCAGCTCGGGTTCGTCGTCGGTACGGCCGGTTCCGCATTGCTCAATCTCGCGGACGTCGTGCCGGCGAGGCGATTGTTCGCCATCGCCGCCGCGCTCGGCGCGGTCGTGAACACGCCGATGGCGTTCGCCTCGACGTATCCGGTGCTGCTCGCGAGCCGCTTCGCCGCAGGCGTCTGCCTCGCTGGTGTGTATCCGCCCGCGCTCAAGATGGCGGCCACCTGGTTTCGCGCGCGACGCGGCCTCGCGGTCGGCGCCGTCGTGGGCGCGCTCACCATCGGCAAGGCCGGGCCCTACCTGCTGCACGCGCTTCCGGACGCGGGCGTCGCGCTCATCACGCTGCTCGCATCGGGGAGCGCGCTCATCGCCGCGATCGTCGTGCTGGCGGGATATCGCGACGGACCGTTCGCATTCGAGTCGCGGCCGTTCGCGTGGTCGCTCGTCGCCTCGGTGATTCGCGAACGCCGCTGGCGGCTCGCCACCGGTGGCTACCTCGGCCACATGGCCGAACTGTACTCGTACTGGACATGGATCCCTGCGTTCGTCGCCGCGAGCGTCGCGCGCGATCCGCACGCGCTGACCGCGCCGTCGTCACCCGCGGTGGCCGTGCTCTCGTTCGGCGTGATCGCCGTTGGCGGCATCGGCTGCGTCTGGGGGGGACTCGTCGCTGACAGGATCGGCCGCGCACCACTCGTGACCCGCGCGCTCGTCATCAGCGGCACCTGCTGCGCGCTTGTCGGCCTCGCCTTCGGCCGCTCGCTGTGGATTCTCGCGCCGGTCGCGCTCGTGTGGGGATTCTTCATCATCGCCGACTCCGCGCAGTTCAGCGTGCTCGTCACGGAAAGCGTTCCGCCGCACGCCGTCGGAACCGCGCTCACACTGCAGATCTCGCTCGGCTTCCTCCTCACGATCGGGACGATCCAGGTGATTCCGCCGCTCGTGCGGTTCGCCGGATGGCCGTGGGCGTTCGTGCTGCTCGCCGCCGGGCCTTTGCTCGGAATCCTCTCCATCCGGCGACTAAATTGGACGGCACCCCTTCAGTGACCCGCCGATGACCGTCATCAAACAGGCCGACCTCATCCAGAGCATCCAGGACGCTCTGCAGCACATCTCGTACTTCCATCCCGTCGATTTCATCAAGGCGCTCGGCGACGCGTACGAAAAGGAGCAGTCGCCCGCGGCGAAAGACGCGATCGCGCAGATTCTCACGAACTCGCGCATGTGCGCGGAGGGACACCGGCCGATCTGCCAGGACACGGGCATCGTCGTCGTCTTCCTCAAGGTCGGCATGAACGTCCGATGGGAAGCCACAATGTCCGTGGAGGACATGGTGAACGAGGGTGTGCGCCGGGCTTATCTCCAGGCGGACAACGTGCTGCGCGCGTCCATCGTCTCCGATCCCGCGTTCAGCCGGAAGAACACGAAGGACAACACCCCCGCCGTCATTCACGTCGACCTCGTGCCGGGCGATCTCGTCGAAGTGAAGATTGCCGCGAAGGGCGGTGGCTCGGAGAACAAGACGAAGTTCGCGATGCTGAATCCCGGTGACTCGATCGTCGACTGGGTGCTCAAGACCGTCCCGACGATGGGAGCCGGATGGTGCCCGCCCGGCATGCTTGGGATCGGCATCGGCGGAACGGCCGAGAAAGCGATGCTGCTCGCGAAGGAGTCGCTCATGGAACACATCGACATGACGCAACTCAAGGCCAGGGGTGCGGCGACTCCCATCGAAAGGCTTCGCGTCGAGCTATACGACAAAGTGAACGCGCTCGGCATCGGCGCGCAGGGACTCGGCGGACTCTCCACCGTGCTCGACGTGAAGATTCTCGACTTCCCCACGCATGCCGCGTCGAAGCCGGTGGCGATCATACCCAACTGCGCGGCCACGCGCCACGCGCACTTCACGCTCGACGGAAGCGGTGTCGCGCACCTGCCGGTGCCAAGTCTCGCGGACTGGCCGGCGGTGACGTGGCGACCCGACCGCAATTCGCGCCGCGTGAACCTCGACACGCTCACGCGCGAAGAAGTGACGCAGTGGAAGGCAGGCGAGCGGCTCCTGCTGAGCGGAAAGTTGCTCACCGGCCGCGACGCGGCGCACAAGCGAATCGCCGAGCTCTATGCGAGTGGCAAGGGACTGCCGCCCGGCGTGGACTTCACGAACCGCGTGATCTACTACGTGGGTCCGGTCGACCCCGTGCGCGACGAGGTCGTTGGTCCGGCGGGTCCGACGACGGCCAGCCGCATGGACGGTTTCACCGAGATGATGCTCGAGAAGACCGGACTGGTGGCGATGATCGGGAAGGCCGAGCGCGGGCCGGTGGGCCTCGAGGCGATCCGGAAGCACAAGGCGGCCTACCTGATGGCGATCGGGGGTGCGGCCTACCTGGTTTCGAAGGCCATCCGGGCGTCGCGCTGCGTGGCGTTCGAGGATCTCGGAATGGAGGCCATCTACGAATTCACGGTTGAGGACATGCCGGTGACGGTCGCGGTCGACTCCGGCGGCAGCAATGTTCATGAAACGGGACCAGCCGAGTGGCGGAAGAGGATTCGCGAGCTGCCGCTGGCGGCCGTATAGCCCCGGAATTCGGCGGAAATTGCGGTCCCGGCACTACGGATTCGAGCCTGGACCGATTAGTTTTCTCCTCAGATAGGCCCAGCCGGAACAAGAGGGTGCGCGCCAGCCGGGATGGGCGGCGCCCCGGGTTACTTAAGGAGATGTCGTCATGCGCAAGCCACGTCCCGCTTCGTACAATCCCGCCCAGGCACTCAACCTCATCGCCAACGATCGTAACGGAACGCCGCTCTCATGCCCGTCTTGCTCGGGCGAAATCGAGAAGGATCCTGGCGACAACCCGCCGCCACCGCGCAGTCAGGTAACGTTGCGTTGCACGAATTGCGGCCGGTTTGCCCGTTACATCGCTGGCGCGGCATAAGTCACCGGACCATAAGCAGATACAAGAGCGGCTCTCGAAAGAGAGCCGCTCTTTCTTGCTGGTCGGCTTCTACGCCGATAGGGGGAGCTCCATTTGGCGGCGGACGGCGGATCGCCGGTCGGACCAGACCGGCGCCTGCGGTGCGTGGCGCCTGTGGTCGGCGGGGTCGGCCGGCTCCGGGGAATCGGCCACGACACGATCACTCAGGAGCTGGGCGGTTCGATAGCGGAGCTGGAGGAGCCTCAGCGGCGTGACGGACGGCGCCCCGGTTCCCGCGGCCCGGCGTTCGGCGGTCGTATCGGCCAGCGCGTCGGGCGACAGGATCCGCGCGAGCGGGTGTGCGAGCAGCCGGTCGATCTCGGAGGTGTCGCGCGCCGCGAGTGCGGCGAGCAGCGCGTCCAGGTAAGGGAGCATCGGCGTCCTCATTTGGCGTTATGTACACATTGCAACTAATACATACGCATGGTCAAGACGTTCCGTGTCACCGTTTGGTCGCGATCCGGAGCGTTCAGCCGCCGAGCAATTCGAAGCGGACGCCGCCGCGCCCGCCGCGCCGGCGGCGGGGTGCGTAACGAAACAGCTGCGCGGGGCGGCCGCGTCCCTCGCTCTGCCATTCGTCGGTGGGTTCGACGAGGAACGCCGCCTGGAGGGCGCGGCGGAAACTCGCCTTGTGCAGCCGCCGTCCGAGCAGGAGTTCGTAGACCGCCTGCAATTCGCTGAGCGTGAAGGTCGCGCCGAGGAGCCGGAAGGCGACCGGGGCGCGGTCCATGCGTTCGCGCAGCTGCGCGAGGGCGGCGTCGATGATGGCGCGGTGCCGCGGCGCCATGGGCGGCAGGTCGCCGGCCGGAAACCATTGGGCGCCGGTCGAGGGCCCGAGCGCGCGCGGCGGCGTGACGCCGACGTACGCCACGGAAAGCGCGGCGGCGCCCGGATGCCGGCTCCCGTCCGCGAACGCGCCGGCCTGCGCGAGCCAGCTCGCACGCGCGCCGGCGGCGCGGAGCGCGATGCGCGCGGCGGTGTGATCGAGCGTGTCGCGCGCGCCGACCGGCGCCCAGGGGAGAGTCCATCGTTCGCGCGCCCGTTTTGCTTCGTCGCGCACGAGCAGCACGGCGAGCTGGCGGTCGTGCGCCGTGCACAGGACGATGTCGACCGCATTGGTGGGGGCGCCGCGCATCGGTGATAATTAGTAGCTAACTGCAACTAATGTCAAGCGAAGCCAGAACCCGTCAGTGCGTGATCGTCCCCTGTTTGCTCGTGTCCACGTCGTCCTGCTGGCCGGCCTTGAACAGGAACGCCTCCATGTTCCGCGTGAGGAACTGCCGCGCCTGCGCGTCCATCACGTTCAGGCCGTAGTGGTTGATCAGCATCGTCTGCTGCTTCAGCCAAGCCGCCCAGCAGTCGCGGCACGTCCCCTCGAGGATCCGCGCGCCCATCGCGCCGGGAAACGGCGCTCGCTCGAATCCCTCCTTCTCCGCGCCGCAGCGCGCGCACTTCACGACCGCCATCCGGCCAATGTCCACCACGTGCCTGCCCAGCTTCCGAAATGTGGCATCCGCGGAAGGTATTAGGACGGGCGGCTCCGGGCCACCGGACAATGCCCGGCCCGCATCGCGCACCCGGTATATTCCGCGCTCGCATGAGCGCGCCCCCGATCACGCCGCCGCCGCACCACCGCCCCGACGGGCGCTTCCGCAATCCGTGGCCCGGATCCATCGAGCACGGACTCGGCAGCATCCTGCGGTGGACGATCGACCGCGCGCGGAACGGAACACTCGGCTTTCGCGCGCGCGGCACGCCGCCGAGTGCCGTCGCCTCATGCCCGGCCCTGCCGCGGTCGAAAGCAGACGAATGCCGCATCACCTGGATCGGTCACTCGAGCTTCCTCATTCAGGTCGGTGGCCTCAACGTGCTGACCGATCCGGTGTTCTCCGAGCGGGCTTCGCCGGTGCACTTCGCCGGACCGCGCCGCCTGGCGCCGCCGGGACTCGCGCTCGACGCACTTCCGCCGATCGACCTCGTGCTGCAATCCCACGATCACTACGACCACTTCGACATCGACACGATCCGCGTGCTCGCGCGCCGTTCCGCGTCCACGGTCTGGTGCGCGCCGCTCGGCCTCGCAGCGCGGCTCCGCGAGCTCGGCGTACGGTCGGTGACCGAGTGCGACTGGCTTGGCTCCGCGGAGCCAGTCCCCGGCGCGCGCGTCGCGTGCGTTCCCGCGCGCCATTTTTCCGGCCGCTCGCCGACGGGCCGCAACGCGACGCTCTGGTGCGGGTGGACGCTGAGCGCCGGCGCGCACCGCGTGTACTTCGTGGGCGACTCGGCGTTCCATCCGGACTTCGCGACGATCGGCGAGCGCGAGGGTCCGTTCGACGCGGTTCTCATGCCGATCGGCGCATACGATCCACGCTGGTTCATGAGCGCGGTGCACATGAATCCCGAAGAAGCCGTCGCGGCGTTCCTCGCCCTGCACTCCGCGCATCCCTCGCATCAGTCGGTGATGGCGGCGATGCATTGGGGCACCTTCGCGCTGACCGACGAGCCGGTGGACGAGCCGCCGCGGCTGGCGCGCGCGGCATGGGAGAGGGCGGCCCTGTCGCCCGACACGCTTTGGGTCTTCGCCCCTGGCGAGACGCGCGTGCTCGGCGGCTATGCCCGCGCGTCAGGCAAGGCGGGGCTCTAGCCAGTCCGCCGCAATCCGCTCGATCGCTTCGTGACCGAAGTCCACGGTCACGACATGTCCGCTGCCGGAGACCCAATACAGGGTCTTGTCCGTGGAACCGATGAGGGCAAACGCCGCCTCGGCCGATGACACCGGAATGCGGTTGTCCTCACGCGACTGAACGACGAGCACCGGTTGTCGCACCAGTGGCAGTGCCGCTCGCGCGCGCCGGACGATTTTTTCGAGCTCGACCAAGAGCCGTGGTGTGGACCTTCGGTACGCGATCATCTTCGCTGACGCGACGGAGTCGTGCACCGACCGCGAGCCGCCGGCGGGCAGATATCGCGCTCCGAGAGCGGCGACCGGCGCAACGAAACGCAGTAGCTCGACCGGCATCGATGCGTGCAAATACGGTGCGAACGTCACCACCGCCCGCACGTCCGGCTGTTCCGCCGCGAGGACGAAGGCAAGTGCGCCGCCCATCGAGAGCCCGCCGACAGCGACCTCCGCGTGCGTCGCACGCAGGGACGCAAGCTCGGAACGCGCCGCGCGCTCCCAGTCCGGAGCACGTGCCGCCGCCCAGTCCTGCAGACGGCGGCCGTGCCCCGGCAGGAGCGGGACGCTCACGCTCCAGCCGCGCTCATGGAGCGTCGCAGCCATCGACGACATCGACTGCGGTGAGTCATTGTAGCCGTGCAGGAGCAGCACGGCGCCCGGCCGCGTGCCATGCAACTGGATCGGCTGCGCGCCAGCGATGATACCGGCGGTGTCGCGCTGATACGCCGCCATGAACGCCCGTTCATCGCGTCGCGCGATCGCCTCGCGAACTCCCCACCACACCACGGCCAGCCCGAAGAACCACCACGCTGTGCTCATGCCGCTGCCATGTGTTGGTCGATGCCGTGCTCGCATCGCGTCACGCCTTCGCGGACCACGTTGAGAGCGAGCTCGAGGTTCGCGGCGTCCGCGTCCGTTGGGCGCGTGCGGTGATGCAGGTGATACGCAACCGCGGCGAACTTCAGGTTTCGCCGCCGCACCCCGGAGTTCATGAGGCGCGCAACGAGCTCGGTATCCTCGCGGCCCCACCCTTCCACGTCCTCGTTGTAGCCGTTCACGCGCACGATGTCGTCGCGCCAGTAGGAGATGTTGCAACCGCGCGTGCGATGGACCGGCCCCGGTTCACCCCGCGAGAAGCGCGAGAAGAACGGCGCATGGATGCCGTTGATGCGATTGCGCACGTTCGGTGACAGCACGCCAGCCGCGCGCCGGCCCGCGGCGAACGTGCGCGCGGTCGCGGTCTCGCCCAGCATCATGCGGCTTCCCTGGATGTACCAGCCGCGGCGCGCGAAGCGCAGGTGCGAGCGCACGAACTCCGGATGGATCAGCATGTCGCCGTCGATGGCGATGAGATACTCGCCGTTCGCGCGCGCCATCGCTTCGTTCAGGATGCGGCCCTTCCGGAAGCCTTCGTCCTCCTGCCACAGGTGACGCAGCGGCACCGGAAAGGTGGCCGCCTCGCGGGCGACGAACTCCCGCGTGTCGTCGCGCGACCCATCGTCGGCGATCAGGACCTCGCCGGGCGATACCGTCTGCGCACGCACCGTCGCGAGCACCAGCGCCAGCGCTTCTTTCCAATTGTAGGTGGCGATGATGAGGCTGTTGCTCGTGTAACCCGACATCACTTCGTGTAGCCGTGCGCCGTGAGTCCAGGGAGTCCGTCGAAATCCTGCGTCGTCTTGTAGCGCTCGAAGCGTCCGTCACCGGCGACGCCCCGCGCCTTCTGCCGCAGGGCGTCCATCTCACCGGCGTGAAACGGCTTGAAGTTCAGCGCGAGCTTCAGGTTCTTCCGCAGGATCGCGCTCGATTCCATGCCGCAGATCACGGAGTTCACCGGCAGCGAGAAGCAATACCGAAGCGCTTCCTCGGGCTTTATCGTGCGCGATCCTGCGATCGCGCCTCCCGCCAGCGGCTTGTTCGCCATCACCGCGATGCCGCGCCGGACCGCCTCCGGAAGGACCTGCTTCTCGAACGAGCGGAACGAGGAGTCGAGCGGATTCAGCGGCATCATGACGGCGTCCCAGTTGAATCCACGGTTCAGCAGCTTCAAGTGGATGTGCGGCGACTTGTGACCGCCGAACGCGATCCAGCGTGTCTTGCCCTGTTCACGTGCTTCCTGCGCGGCGTCGAGCCCGCCATGATCGTACAGCCAGTCGGGGTCGTTGTCGTAGATCATCTCGTGGAAGGACCAGAGATCGACGGCATCCGTCTTCATCCTGCCCAGCGATTCGTCCACCTGGTGCATGGCAGTCTTGTAGTCGCGCTGGTGCGCGCAGCACTGCCACACGAGCGTGATGCGCTCGCGATAGCCGTCCTTGAGCGCGAGCCCGAGCCAGCGCTCCGTGCGTCCGTCACCGTATTCCCATCCCGTTTCGATCACGTTGATGCCGTGGTCGATCGCCTCGCGGACGATCCTTATCGCCTCTTTTTGCCCTGCCCTCGCGAGTCGCGACGTGCCGAGGGCGAGAATCGAGGTCGGACGCCCGGTGCGGCCCAGCGGGCGTTGCTCCAAAGTGGGAAGCGCTTTCTTCGGCATCGGAGTTTTCTGATTCGGGTCGAAGTGAACTGCGATGGTTCTCAATCGTCGTCGAAGGCGTCGCGGGCGGCCTCGACCAGGAACTGCAGGCGCCCTTCACGATCCGTTTCGTCGGGCGCGACCGCGCTCGAAAGGATCGAGAACTGCCGGACCATTTCGTCGTGCACGAGCCCTTCCGTTCGCGGTGCGCCAAGCACGTCGAGCGAGCGCTCCGCGAGAGAGCGAAGCAACGCGCGCGTCGGCGCGCCGAGCGCCCGCAGTTCCTTCGGATCGACCGGCTTCACGCGCGCATCGTTCGAGCGCGATCGCGGCACGGTCTCGAACAGGGCGCGCACCGGCGCCAGCGTCACCACGAACGACCCGGCCGTGTGCTCCGCCACAGCCGCGATCACGCCCTTCCGCTTCAGCGTTCCGAACAGCTTGCGGATCGCCTCGCGCACCACGGCGATGCCGCCCGGACTTCCCTTCCCTCGCCCCGTGATCACCAGCACGTCGCCCGCGCGCGCCATCTGGCGCTCGCGGAGCCAGGGCTCGGCGCGCCGGGCCGCCTCAGCCGCACTGGGCATGGAGGCGCGCAGGTCGAGCGTTCGCGCGGGGCCGAAGCGGGCCTCGTCGAAGGCGCGGTGCAGCCTGATGTGCGCCGTGCGGGTCATCCGGCGGCTCGCTTCACTTGATCGCCTGCCGAAGCACGTGGCCGTCGAGCTTCTCCAATGGCCTCACCCCCGCGAGTTCCGCCAGCGTGGGAGCCATGTCCACCACGCGAACGAAGCCTGCAACCCTGCCCGCCTTCACGCCGTCGCCGTAGAACAGCACCGGCACGTGCGCGTCGCTGTCGTGCGGCGATCCATGCGTCGGATAAGACGCGGGCGCCCAGTAGCTGTACGGCGTGAGGGTTATCATGAGCCGCGCCGCGCCGTCGGGCGCGAACATGTGCAGCCAGCGGCGCGCGACCACGTCTGTCGTCGTGTCGTCCTTCGCGAGAGACGTGACGAGATCCGCGCGGAGCACACCGTCGACGCGTCTCACGTCCTTCGCGAAACTCTCGATCGCCGAATCGGCGCGCACATGGGCCTTCGCGAACGCCTCCGGCTTCTCGACCACGACCACCGCGGCGTCCTCGAGCGACACGGCTGCCGAATCCACGCCCGCGGCGGCGAGCCGCGCGCGGAACGCCTTCCACGCGGGCGCGATCGACACGACCTTCGCGTCGTGGTTCGGATAGATCGTCGACTTCATCGCGGGCAGCGGCGACATCCCGTGATCGGCCGTGAGTGCGATCACCACGCGCTGACGGTCGCGCATCTTGAAGAGCGAATCGAGGAACACACCGAGGTAGCGATCGAGGCGCAGGATATGATCGTGCATCTCGCGCGAGTCCGGCCCGAACGCATGCCCCACCGCGTCGGTCGTCGAGAGCGAAATCGCCAGAACGTCGGTGCGGTTCTGCGAACCTCCGAGCCCGAGCTCCTTCAGGCCGGCGAGCGCGAACTGCAGCGTGATCTCGTCCATCCATGGATACGCCGCGGCCGACCTCGCGGCCGTGAGCGAGTCCTCGGACACGAAATGCGGAAAGGTGTAGTTCGCGCCGCGGTTTTCGGCCGGCACGCTGTCCGGCTCGGGATAGGCGCTCTCCGGCAGCAGCAGCGTCCACGCCTTCCCGGCGTACCGCTGCCCGGGTTTGCGCGCGTTGAACCGCTGCACCCACGTGGGGAGCGAGTCGCGGTAGTAGCGGCTGGTGCTGAACGTTCCGTTTGACGACGTCCACCAGTACACGTCGCCCTTGCTGCGCCCGATCGGAAGAATTGCACCGCGGTCCTTTCTCGATACCGAGAGGAAGCGCGTCTGGGGATTCGCCGCCTTGAGCCAGTCGATGAGCGTCGTGCCCTGAAAACGGACCGGCGAAGCGGGAAGGTCGGAGCGATCCGAGCTGCCGATGATCGCTGCGTCGGGGACACCGTTCACGCCGGCAGAGTTCATCGTGATCCCCGTGTGAACCGGGAACCGGCCCGACAGGGTCACCGAATGTCCCGGCGCGGTTTCCGTGATCGCGTGATCCTGATATCCGTCGACGAAGAACGCACTGCGGTCGAACAGCGTCCGCAGGCCCCCGGTCAGCTGTTTATCGAAACGCTGGAAGTAGTCGGAGCGCATCTGGTCCACCGTGATGAACACGATGAGCGTCGGGCGTGGCGTCGCCGAAGGCTGCTGCGCCGTGGCACATGCCGCAACCAGCGAAAACGGCAGTGTGATCAGGAACGTGCGGAATCGCATGAGGTGGGCGGGAGAGGCGGTGCGATGGAGTCGGTTGTGCCGGGGCCGCTGTAGGATGCGGGTGGGCTATGGGACCCGCCAGTGGTGTCCCTCGGTTGACCCCCCCGTGACCGGCCTGCAAGTTCTATCTCGGCGCCCGCCCCGGCGCGAGGACTTCGATGAGGAGGTCGTTGATGGCCCGCCGGTCAGCCCCCGTGCCAATCTGGTCGAACATCCTCCTCAGAACGGTGCTCTACTACGCCGTATTGGGGGTCCTGCTCTATTGGCTGAAGGGACTCTCCGTCGGCGGGCTCCCGCTCGATGACGACACGGCGGCACTGATTACCGGAGTGGGCAAGAAGGCCGCGGCGAAGGGGTTGCCGGTGGAAACCGGTTCCGCCTCGCTGCACGTCTTGATCGCGATGATGAGCGCCCTCCTGTTCTCCATTCCGGTCGCGTGGATCTACACGATGACCCACAGGAAGAAAGGGTGGAAACAGGGGACGGTGCAGAGCCTGGTGATTCTCCCGGTGGTCATCGCCGGCATCGTGGTGCTCCTCAAGTACAGCCTTGCCCTCGCCTTCGGCATGGCGGCGATCGTCGCCGCCGTGCGGTTCAAGAGCGCGCTGAACGACACCAGGGACTCGGCATTCATGCTCTGTGGAATCGGCATGGGGCTCTCTGCGGGCGTCGTGCCGGAAATCGCCGGCGTGCTCTCGTTCGTGTTCAGCGCGGTCGTGGTCGGGATGTGGTACGCGGACTTCGGCCGTGCTCCGGCTGCGCTCGAGGGCAAGCTGGCGGAGGCGACGCTCGAGCGCGCGCTCGAACACGCGAGCCGGACCGGCACCTTCGTGGCGCGCATGGACGACGAAGTCTTCAAGTCGCTCGCCCCCGACCAGCTCGAGGCCATCGCCGACCGCGCGTGGCGCCGCCGCAAGCGCAACGCGCCCGACCTCGCCGACGAAGACCGCACCGTCACGCACGAGGACTACAGCTCGCTGCTGCGCATTCGCACCGCCTCACCCGACAAGCTGCGCGACGCGGTCGAACCGGAATTCGCAAACCTCTTCAAGCGCTGGCGTTTCGGCGATGTGCTGCACGAAGACGACGGACTGCACACCGTCGAATACGCGGTCGAACTCGGCAGCACGGTCACTCCGGGCGTCGTGAGCGATACGCTCCGCGCCGTGGCCGCGAATCACCTCGTGCGACTGGAGCTCCGATGAACGCTCGTCATCACAAAACCGTGATTGCCGCGATCGCCGCGATCACGATCGTCGCGCCGCGCGCTCACGCGCAGCGCCTCTTCCGCACCGATTCGACGCTCACGGTGACGATCACGACCGACCTCGGCCCCCTGTTGAAGCAGCGCGACAGCCTCGAGTTGGTGAAGCACCCGGCGGTGTTCTCGTACGATGCCGACGGAAAACCGGTGAGTGTGCGCGTCAGGCTGCGCGCGCGCGGCCATTTCCGGCGACAGGCGCACAACTGCGACTTCCCGCCGCTCTGGCTCGATGTGAAGTCGTCCGACGCAAAACAGACGGTGCTGTCGGGGCTGAACAAACTGAAGATCACCACCAGCTGCAGGCCGAAGTCCGCCGAGTACGAGCAGTACATCCTGCAGGAATACGCCGTCTATCGCGCCTACGCCGCGCTCACCGACGCCAGCTTCCGCACGCGACTGCTGCGCATCACGTATCGCGACACGGCAGGCAAGGTCGCCCCGATCACGACATCGGGATTCTTCACCGAGGTTGCCGAGGACGTCGCGAACCACCTCCAGCGGAAGGTGCTGCCGGCGAAGGGCGCGAGATTCGCCGACCTGCAGCCCGAACCGCTGTCACTGCTCAGCGTGTTCGAATATTTCATCGGAAACACCGACTGGTCGATCTCCGGCCTGCACAACATCGCGCTGCTGCAGGACAGTACGGCCGAGGCGATACCCGTCGCGTTCGATTTCGACTGGACCGGCGCGGTCGATGCGCGCTACGCGTTTCCCGACAAGACCCTGCCGATCCGCAGCGTCACGGAACGGCTCTACCGCGGCAATTGCATGACGCCGGACCAGTTCAAGACCGCGATCGACCGGTTCCGCTCGAAACGCGCGGCGATTGATGCGGTGTTCACTCAGCTGCCTCAGCTCGCGCCCGACCGCGCGAAGTCGATGAAGCGGTTCTTCGACGACTTCTGGAAGCGTACCGACGATCCCCGCGGCCTCCAGAAGGAGTTCGCGGGAGACTGTCAGAGGGGCGGGAATTAGCCCTGGACCAGGTCAGCCGATCACCGTCGCGAGGATGCCGAGGCCGCGCTCGAGATCCGCGCGCGTCATCACGAGTGGCGGCAGAAGTCTCAGCGTGTGTTCGCCGGCCGAACAAATGAGCAGGCCCGCGTCGAGTGCGCGCGCGACCACGTCCTTCGCGGGGGCCACGATGTCGATGCCCCACATGTAGCCGATGCCGCGAACGGCGCGCACCTTCGCCGAGCGGTCCGCGATCTTCTGCAGCGCCTTTCGCATCCACGCGCCGTTGCTCTTCACGTGCGCGAGCATCACGGGATCGCTCAATCGGTCGAAAACATGCAGTGCCACGTGCGAGAGGAACGGTCCGCCGCCGAACGTCGTGCCGTGATCGCCCGGCTGCATGGTGTCCGCGACGTCCTTCGTCGCGAGGATCGCGCCCATCGGCAGGCCGCCGGCCATGGG
>JADGQS010000133.1 GCA_017881585.1 Gemmatimonadaceae bacterium
TGGCTGCCCGTCTCGAGACGTTCGAGCGACGGCGTCACCATCAGGCCGCGCACGCCCTGGCGCTCGAGAAACCGAAGTCCGTCCGCGGGTCCGAGCGCGAACGCCGCCGTCGCGAGCGCATCGGCCACCATCGCGGACGGCGCGACGACCGTCACGCTCGCGAGCGCCGCGGCGGACTCTCCGGTGCGCGCATCCATGATGTGGTGAACACGCTCATCGGTTGCGCTCTTCCGCTCGTAGTCGCCGGAGGTGCAGACCGCGGTGTTCGAAACGTGCAGCGTCTCGATCAATGAATTCTCCCGGGGATGGCGAATACCCACCGACCAGGGCTCTCCGTCGACGTTGTGCCCGCCGAGGTAGAGGTCGCCCCCGGCGTCCACGGCGAAGTTCTCGAAGGGCGCGAGTTCGCGGGCGGCGACATCGACGGCGAGACCCTTCGCGACCGCGCCGAGATCGAGCACGAGAGGCTTTAGCAGCGTCACGGTCTGCGCCTCGGTGTCGAGAAGCACGTCGCGCCAGGAGACGCCGTCGAGGAAACTCGATGCGATGCCCGACGACACCACCTGGCCCGTCTGGTAGTTGCGATCGAATCCGCGCGCTTCCATGCGCTGGCCGACCGTCGGATCGAACGCGCCGGCGCTCTCCTCCGCCACCGTGAGCGCGAATCGTATCGCCTCGTACAGCATGGGACTCACGAGCACCGGCGCGCCGACCCGAACGGTCAGCTGTCGCAGTTCGCTTTCGGAATCGAAGCGGCTGCAACACTTCTCGATGCTGTGAAACCAGGCGGCCGCGCGCGCGACGCATTCCGCACGCTCAGCACGCCGCGTGTCATCTTCTCCGTGGCCGACGACCTGAATCGTGACGACCGTCCCCATCGGTGCGATGGTGTGGACGTAGACGTCGCTCACTTCGCCTGTTTGAGCGCTTCCACGATCGCGTAGTAGAACGCGTTGCTGCTCTGCGTGGCGCCCGACACGTAATCGACCTCCGCGGTCTGGCGCTGGATCACTTGCGGTGGGAGCATGGAGATCCAGGAGCAGGAGTATCGGGTGAGGCACTGCGAGATGTACGCGCCGGTGATCTTTCCGTTCTTGATTTCCACGGATGCCTGGATGTCGCCGTGACGCGAGGTGCCCCAGCCGTAGAAGGTGCCGTCCTTGAGCTGGTTGCTCTCTTCCTTCTTTGCGGCTGCCGCCGCAGCGGCCGAGTCGATGGCCGGAGTGGCGGGGGCCGGGGCAGACGGCGGAGCGTCGGCGGCGGCAGCGGGTGCCGGCGTCGTCGAGGGCGCGGCGGGCGAGGCGGGGACGGGTTTCACGGTCGCCGCAGTCTTGCTCGCGGCAGCACTGTTCGCGTGCGCTCCGGCCGCTGTGGACGATGACGGCCGCATGACAGGGAGGCTCGAGCCGGAATGTGCGGCTGCCTCGTCCCGCGCGTCGGTGATGTGCGCGTTCATCACCGGCGGCGCTGCCACGGCCGCACGCCGCTGCACCGACTCTCCGGCGAAACGATCCGCCGCCTCGCGCGTGCGGAAATAGCCCGCGGAGTAGACGGTGAATACGGCCGCCGAGCCGAGGGTCACGAGATTGTTCCGGAGCCACTGCTTCGCGGGCTTCGCGCCTAACGATGGTTCGTCCATTGCCTTAAACTACGTTCGAGTCGCCTGGATGTTGGTGTCCTTCGTAAAGGAGAGCCCTTTCGTGCGCGCATTCATTGCCCGACTTGCCATTCTTGCCGGACTGGCCGCCGTATCCGGTGCAGCGGTGACGGCCCAGTCTCCCGATCTCTTCTCCGCGATGCGTTGGCGCCAGATCGGCCCGACGCGAGCGGGCCGTGCGCGCGCGCTGGCCGGCGTGCCGAGCCAGCCGAACGTGTTCTACATCGGGTTCGACAACGGCGGCGTGTGGCGCTCGACCGACTACGGCTCGAATTGGGAGCCGCTGTTCGATCACGAGCCGACCGGCTCGATAGGTGCGATCGCGGTGGCACCGTCGAACCCGAGCATCATCTACGTCGGCACGGGCGCGGGCATCATCCGGCCCGATCTCGCGGTTGGCGACGGCGTGTACAAGTCCACGGATGGCGGCAAGAGCTGGCGGCATCTCGGACTGCGCGAGAGCCAGATGATCGCGATGATCGAGGTCGATCCGAAGGACCCGAACAGGATATTCGTCGCGGCGCTCGGTCATCCGTACGGGCCGAACGCCGAGCGTGGAATTTTCCGTTCGACCGATGGCGGTGAGACGTTCCAGAAAGTGCTGTACAAGGACGAGTACACCAGTGGCAACGACGTTCGATTGGACCCGAGCGATCCGAACACGGTTTACGCGACGCTCTGGCAGCAGCAGCAGAGCTTCCTCGAGGGGCGCGAGTTCGGCACGTCGGGCGAGACGAGCGGGATCTTCAAGTCCTCGGACGGCGGAACGACGTGGAAGAAACTGACTGACGGCCTGCCGGTGGTCTCGCAGGCCAACCTTGCCATAGCACCGAGCGACCCGAAAGTGATCTATGCGACGGTCGCCGCGGCCGCGGCGCCGGGCGGCGGGGGTGGTGGACGGGGCGGGGCGGGCGGACCCGGTGTCGGCTTCTACAAGTCGGTCGACGGCGGCGAGCACTGGCATCTCGCGACGTACGACGCGGGCGCGGCACCGAACGCGCCGGCGCGCCCGCAGGACGGCCGCCCGATGATTCGCATCGGCGGCGGTGACCTGCCGACCATCGTGGTGGATCCGAACAGCTCGAACGTCGTGTACAGCGCGTCGACCGTGTTCTGGCGTACGGAAGACGCCGGCCTCACCTGGTCGGCGGTGCGCGGCGCGCCCGGCGGTGACGACTACCAGAAGGCGTGGGTCAATCCGAACAACTCCAATATCATCCTGGTCGTCAGTGACCAGGGCGGCGTGGTATCCGCGAATCGCGGCGCGAGCTGGAGCAACTGGTACAACCAGCCGACGGCCGCGATGTACCACGTGAGCACCGACTTCTCGTTCCCGTATCGCGTCTGCAGCGGACAGCAGGACTCCGGCTCGGCGTGCGTGGACAGCCGGTCCAACGACGGTGAGATCACGTTCCATGACTGGCACCCGGTGAACATTCAGGAGTACGGCGAAGCCGCGCCCGATCCGAAGAACGCCGACCGCGTGTACGGCAGCGCGCGATCGGGCGTCTCGCTCTATGATCGCATCACGGGACAAACGACGAACGTCGGGCCGGACCTCACGGGGTTCGCGCGAAATGTCAGGACCATGCCGATCGAGTGGTCGCCGACGGATTGGAAGACGCTCTTCTACGCCAACAACGCCGTCTTCAAGACGATCGATGGCGGCAAGAACTGGACACGCATCAGCGGCGACCTCGCGCGGCAGACGTGGGACGTGCCGGCGAGCACGGGCAAGTACGCGAGCACCGTGACGCCTGCTCCGCTGGGTTCGATCACGGCGCTTTCGCCGTCGCCCCGGGACATCAAGGTGCTCTGGGCCGGCACCGACGACGGCGTGATCCAGGTGACGATGGACGGCGGCGCCAAGTGGACGAACGTCACGCCGCCCTCGGTGAAATCGTGGGAGCGAATCTTCAATCTCGACGCGGGCCACTTCGATTCGCAGACCGCGTACGCCGCCGCGAACTCGCAGCGTATCGACGATCTCAGTCCGCATTTCTTCCGCACGCACGACGGCGGCAAGACGTGGACGGAGATCAACAACGGCATCACGCCCGGCGCGGCCGTCAACTCGATCCGCGAAGATCCGCGCAAGAAGGGACTGCTCTACGGCGCGAGCGACACGCAGGTGTGGGTCTCGTTCGACGACGGCGACCACTGGCAGTCGCTCCGGCTGAACATGCCGGCGATCTCGGTGCGCGACATCGCGATCAAGGACGACAGCACGTGCATGTGCGCCGATCTCATCGCGGGAACGCACGGGCGCGGGTTCTGGATTCTCGACGACGTGACGCCGCTGCGGCAGTACGCCGAGGCGAAGGCGGCGACCGCAGC
Organism: Gemmatimonadaceae bacterium; assembly: GCA_017881585.1. Classification (GTDB taxonomy): domain Bacteria; phylum Gemmatimonadota; class Gemmatimonadetes; order Gemmatimonadales; family Gemmatimonadaceae; genus Fen-1231. Next base: position 3,995 of record JADGQS010000133.1, read on the forward strand.
CTACTTGTTCAAGCCGGAACCCGCGGTCAGGGTGCGCGGGGGCACGAACGATCCCACGCCGTGGCCGCCTGAACTTCCGGCCGGAGAGAATCCGCCACCGGGCGCGATCATCGATTACTACCTCGCCGGTGATGCTTCAGGCACGGTGAAGATCGAGATCCTTGGCGCGGGTGGAAAAGTCGTTCGCACCTATTCGAGCGACGAGCCTGTTCGTAATCCCGATCCGGCGATCGATCCCGTCGCATACAACACGCTCTGCCAGAAGACGCCGAACGCACCGGATTGCGGCCTGCCGCTCTACTGGCCGGCGCCGCAGATGACGATTTCGACGCGCGCGGGGATGCACCGTGTGATGTGGGACATGCAGTACGATCCGATTGCGGAACGCGGCGGGCGCGGTGGCGGTGGCGGAGCGATGGGCGCGGTGCCGCATCGCACCTACTCCGGCGTGAACTCACCGTGGGCGGCGCCGGGCGCATACACGGTGCGGCTGACCGTCGGCGGCAAGAGCTACACGCAGCCGATCACGCTGAAGCTGGATCCGCGCATCAAGACCGCGGCGCTCGGACTCGCGCAGCTCACATCGTTGACGACCGAGATGTACGACGGCGCGAAAAACGTTCGGGCGGCATACGATCGTGCGCGTGCGCTGGTGGCCGCGCTCGACAATGCTCAGGGTGCCGATGCCGCGGCATTCAAGGCGAAGATCGAAGAGATGGCGCCGGCCGCGCCTGCGGGTGGCGGCGGACGCGGTGGACGTGGCGGCGGCGGTCGCGGCGGCGCGGCACCGGCGGCCGCGCCGACGCTCGAAAGTGCAAGCGCCGCGATGAACAGCGCGGCCATGGCGATGCAGGCGGCCGATGTGGCGCCGACGGCGAATCAGGTGGCGGCGTGCGGAAAGGCGCGGACGGCGGCGGGCGAGGTGCTCGCGAAGTGGAAGGCGCTCAGCACGACCGGGCTGGCGGCACTCAATGCGAAACTGAAGGCGAGCGGGCAGCAGGCGGTGAAATTGCCGGATGTTGGGAAGAACGAGTAATCCGTCGTTGGTCCTTGGTCCTTGGTGAACAAATTGGAGACAGGAACGAACCAACTCGCCAATGACCAATGACCAACTACCGATTACTCGCCGTTGACTTCATCTCCCTCTCCCGTCGCGCCTCGTACGCCTTGAGGTGCGCGTAGACGATTCGAAGAAGCGACGGCTCGTTCGCCGACCCCACCCGGCGGGCGAGCAAGTCGCCTACAATGTGATCCGCCTCGATCGGCGCGCCGCGCTCGATGTCCTTCATCATCGAGGCGGTGAGTGTCGAGCCGGGAGCGGTGAACAGCTTGCGGCCGCGTTCGAGCACGGTCGCCCTCGGTGCGTAACCCTGTGACGCGGCGATCGCGCTGCACTCGTCGAGCAACGCGAGGGCCAGGTCGGCCGCGCCCGCGCGCTCGATGTCGCCCACCAGTCCCCGCATGAGGCTCGTGATCCCGCCGAGCGTCGCGATGAACACCCATTTCTCCCAGAGTTCCTGCACGATCGTATTCGTTGCGCGCGCGTCGAAGTTGGCGCCGGCGAACATCGCGGAGATCGCGTCGATGCGAGGTGACCGTGCACCGCCGATCTCGCCGTACGCGAGCACATGCGTCTCGTTGAGGTGCAGCACGATTCCGTCGTCGTCGAGCGACGCGGAGATCATCGCGAGTCCGCCGAGCACATGCTGCGCACCGAACCGCTCCGAGAGCGAATCGAGGTGCTTCATGCCGTTGAGAAACGGGAGGATCGCCGTCCCGGGTCCGACGGCGCTCGCAAACGATTCCATGGTCGGCACGAGATCGTACGCCTTGCAGCCCACGAGGATGAGATCGTATGGACCAGAAATGTTCTCGGCAAGCACATGCGGCGGGGAAGGAATGTGCGCGTCGCCGAGCTTGCTCCTGACGACGAGCCCGGTCTTCGCCAGCTGGGCCGCGCGCCGTGGACGCACGAGGAACGTGACGTCGCGATCGGCTTGCAGCAGTCTCGCGCCGAAGTAGCCGCCGAGCGCGCCGGCACCAACGATCAGGATTCGCATGCCTGAAGATATCCGACTCATAGACGATGAAGAACTGCGTGGGGGCACGGGCGCGGCGGGCCAGCAGCTGGGCAACCTGGCCGTCGCGCCGTACGTTCCTGGTCGTCCGACACATCACCTGGGGAGTGATAGAATGCTGCGAGCTGCCGCGATCCTGTTCGACATGGACGGAGTGCTCGTGGATTCGAAAGCCGTCATCGAACGCGTCCTGCATCGGTGGGCGGTTCGACGCGGCCTCGACCAGGAGGCGATCCTGCACTTGCCTCACGGCCAGAAGACGCGGGATACCATCGCCGCCTTCGCTCCGCACCTGAACGTCGCGGAGGAAGTGGCGTGGCTCGATGCGGAAGAAGAGCGCGATGTCGACGGGATAACAGCATTTCCGGGTGCCGCACAGTTGCTCGGCGAGCTCGCACCGGAGGAGTGGGCGCTCGTGACATCTGCGGGCCGCGATCTCGCGCCCCTTCGTCTCGCGGCGGCGGGTCTTCCATTGCCGGGAACGATGGTCGCGGGAGAGTCCGTCACACACGGCAAGCCTTCGCCCGAGGGATACCTGCTCGGCGCGAAGTTGCTGGGCAGGCGGCCCGACGAGTGCATCGTTCTGGAGGACGCGCCCGCCGGCATCGAGGCGGGCCTCGCGGCGGGAATGCGCGTCATCGGCGTCGCGACCACGTATCCCCGTTCGCGCCTGATCGGATGCATGGCCATCGTGACCGATCTCTCCGAGATCTCCGTTCAGCGGGACGGCTCGGTCATGCCCCTCGTGTTGCACACCCGCGACTGACCAGCGAAGATTGAGGTCATGCCGACCTCAAGACGCGATTTTCTCCAGCGCTCCGCCGCCACTGCCGCCGCGCTGACACTCGGCGCGCGCGCCGCCCGCGCGATGTCGTTCAACGAGCACGGCGTGCGGGAGGATCCCGCCGTGCACGCGTTCGAGGAGAAGATGATCCAGGCACATCCGCTCGCGCTGAACCGCGTGCGGGT
>JADGQS010000134.1 GCA_017881585.1 Gemmatimonadaceae bacterium
CGCCCGAAGCCACGAACACCAGCGCCGCTCCACCGAGCTCCAGCGCGAACTGTCGCCGCACCAGCCCATGCGACTGCAGCGTCCCCACGAGCACCACGTGCAGCGCGATCCAGAACGGTGCGCCGGCGACGAACGCGCGCACGATCGGCAGCGCCTCGACGTACGCCGGCAGCGTTCGCGTCACGACGTGCTCGAACAGCGGCATCCCGACCAGCGCCACACCGTACGCCGCGAGCGTGAGATCGTAGAATCGGCCGAAGAACCGCGCGCGGTCGTCGCCCAAGCGCCGCGCCGCGTGCGAGAGCGCGACGCGCGACATCGTCTGCGTCGCCGAGATCCCCGCCACCGCGACGCTCGACGCGAATCCGTACAGCGCCATGCTGGTCATCGGCACGACGACGCTGACGAGGATCCGGTCCACCGACTGCGCGAGCCCGGCGGCGAGGTTCGACCCCAGCACGTGGATCCCCGTGTCGAGGAGCGAGCCGAATCGCATTGGCCGGTTGCCATCGCTCGCGGGGGGCGTGATGGTCGCGTTGGGAAGCCGCGCCACCATTACTCCGCCCACGAGCGCGCCGAGCGCGAGCGAGCCCGCGTAGGTGCCGAAGACCGCGGTGATGGAGTGCATCGGCACGAGCAATACCGCCGCGACGAACGACGCCGTCGCGACCACCGCCACGATGCCCGCGCGCTTGAAATCGCCCGCCGCCTGCAGCGCGTACGCCGAGAGCGCGGACACATTCACAAACAGCGCGCACAGGGCGAACGCCGCGGCGAACATCGCCGCACGCGATTTAGGTGCTCCCATCCACACGAGCACCGCCGCCATCGTCAGCGTGCCCTCCATCGCGAGCATCCACCAGAATGCGCGCCGCCACTCGCGATGGATCTCGCCCGGCGCGCGCCCCGCCCAGCGCACGAACGCGCCGTCCGCGAGTCCGAGGTGCAGCACCCCGAAATACGCGACGTACACGAGGAACAGCCTGTACTCGCCGTACGTCGCCAGGTCGAGGCGACGCGGAAGGACGAACACCTGCACCGCGCCGAGCGCGACGGTGAGCGTGATCGCCGTCCCGAAGCGCGCGATATCGCGGCCGAGTGAAGAACTGGAGGTTCGAGTGGTGTCAGTCATTGAGCGCCCACCAAGATACGTCCGCATTGCAATCGGCGACGGGCGACGGTAAGAACGGCGACGAGCGACGGTAAGAACGGCGACGAGCGACGGTAAGAACGGCGAAGAGCGACGGTAAGAACGGCGATGAGCGACGCGTGAGGGGCGATCTGGCGAAGAGCGACGCGTGAGGAGTGCGGAGAACGTCTCCTCGCTCCTCACATGTCGCCCTTCGCTAAGTCGCCCCTCACCCGTCGCTCGTCCCTCTTCGCCAGATCGCCCCTCACCCATCGCTCGTCCCTCTTCGCCAGATCGCCCCTCACGCGTCGCTCGTCGCCGTTTTTCGGAGAGCTCCCCACCCGTCGCTCGTTCCCGCAGGGAATCTTTTGATCCCAGCTGCCGCGTTTTCGGTGACGCTCCCCTGGAGTCGCGCTCGTACTTTCCCCCCGTGACCCAAGCCACCAACGCATTCGGCGAACTCGGCGAGCGCATCGCCGCCCGCTGGCTCGAGCGATCCGGCTGGAAGATTCTCGCCCGCCGATTCCGCAGCGGACGCCGCGACATCGACCTCGTCGCGCAACAAGGCGATCTGATCGCGTTCGTGGAAGTGAAGGCGCGATCGGGCGACGAATTCGGCGATCCCGTCGAAGCCGTGAACCATCGCAAGCAACGCGAACTCACGAAGTCGGCGCAAACGTGGATCGACCGCCACGGCACCGCAGGTGAGTCATATCGCTTCGACGTGCTCGGGGTCCTCATGAAAGAGCGGCGCGTGTTCATCAGGCATGTCCCCGGCGCATTCACCATGGCCTGATTATTCCTGGCGTTCGAAGACCTTTATCCCCATGGTCTTAGGCGACATGTGGAAAACTTTCCATAAGTTGTTTTGTGACTGCGAGTTGACGGAGCTTCCATCTTCCATCTTCCATCTTCGGTCCTCTTGCTCTTTTCCGTACTCCTTCGCATTTTGTTCGGTATCCAGTTGTAACCGTTTGGTCCGCTCTTTCTTCGGGGATACTTCCCATTCCCCCCGCAGATAGATTCCCACTCACGGGCGCTCGATCCGCCCCAGCACTGTTCGAGGCAAAGATGGCCGTTTCAGCTGCGCAGCAGAACGAAAAGCAGAAAGCTCTGAACCTCGCGATTGCGCAGATCGAGAAGTCGTACGGAAAGGGCGCGATCATGAAGATGGGCGCGGACGGTCCGAAGGTGCGCGTGGAATGCATTCCCACGGGCGCCATCAACCTTGATGCGGCGATCGGGGTAGGAGGTATTCCCCGGGGTCGAGTCACCGAGATCTACGGGCCGGAAAGTTCGGGAAAGACCACGCTGTGCCTGCACGTCGTGGCGAATGCGCAGAAGGCGGGCGGTACGGCGGCTTTCATAGATGCCGAGCATGCGTTGGACACGGACTACGCCGGTCGGCTTGGCGTGGACATCGACAAGCTCCTCGTTTCTCAGCCCGACACTGGCGAGCAGGCGCTGGAGATCTGCGAAGTCCTGGTTCGGTCGGGTGCGGTGGATGTGATCGTGATCGACTCGGTGGCCGCGCTGGTTCCGAAGGCGGAGATCGAGGGTGAGATGGGTGAGTCGCACATGGGGTTGCAGGCCCGCCTCATGAGTCAGGCGCTTCGCAAGCTCACCGGTGCTATCGCGCGGTCGAATACGTCGGTGATCTTCATCAATCAGCTGCGCGAGAAGATCGGTGTGATGTTCGGAAATCCGGAAACGACCACGGGCGGAAAGGCGCTGAAGTTCTACGCCTCACTGCGACTCGATATTCGTCGCATCGGCCCGGTGAAGGAAAAGGAGGACGTGATCGGTTCGCACGTCCGGGTGAAGGTGGTGAAGAACAAGTGTGCAGCTCCGTTCAAGCAGGCCGAATTCGACATCATGTACGCCGAGGGGATTTCGCACGCCTCGCTGCTGGTGGACATCGGCGCGGAGAGCGGGATCATCGAGAAGTCGGGCGCGTGGTACAGCTACAACACTCAGCGGATCGGTCAGGGCCGCGAGAACGCGAAGATGTTCCTGAAGGACAACCCGGCGGTGATGGCGGAGATCGAGGAGAAGGTCAAGGGCGTGCTGGGCATCACCAAGCCTGTGGTGATCGCCGATGATGAGGTGACGGACGAGTAGGCGACGGGCGACGGGTGAGGGGTGTTTGGATGGATCGGCTTCCCCGACAGACAGGGGCCGGGTGGATGAGCTTGGATCGTGGCGGAGGCCCGGAATCCTCCAAATCGTCCTGGTTCTCCACCCGGTTCTATTTAATCGGCTCGCCCCGGTCGGGTGCGGCCCTGTCGCCCCCGTCGACCCTCTCGCGCGTAGAAACTTTCATACGCGCTGCGGCCGGGTGCTCCGGGAGCGACAGGGCCGCACCCTCCCTCCCTGGGGCTCGATGTGGCTGAGGTAACGCCGTTTTCTGCGGCGTACAACAAGGCGCTCGAGGCGCTCGCGCGCGGCGCGAAGTCCACGAGGGACCTCGGCCGCTGGCTCGCGCAGCGCGACCACGCGCCGGAGGACGTCAGCGCGGTGCTGACGCGGCTCACGGAGCGCGGGCTTCTCAACGACGCCGACTATGCGGTTCTGTTCACGCGGAGTCGGGCGACCACGCGCGGCATGTCGCGCCGGCGCATTGCGGCCGAGCTGGCCAAGCGCGGCGTCGCACGCGACCTCGTGGACGCCGCGATCACCGAGGTGATGGCCGACGAGTCCATCGACGAGCGCGCCATGGTCGAGACGGCGGCCAAGAAGAAGTTCAAGACGCTGGCGAAGCTCGAGCCCGACGTTCAGCGCCGCCGCCTCTACGGCTTCCTGGCCCGCAAAGGATTCGCGCCGGATCTTGTCCGCGAGACCGTAGCGAAGTTCACCCGGCCGTCGAGCTGACGCTCGCAGGGAGGTCGTGGCCGTGTCGCCCCGGGCGCGCCCGGCCGCAGCGCCCATGAAAGTTTCCGGGCGCGAGAGGGTCAACCGGGGCGACACGGCCGCGACCGACCGGCGCGGCACAGTCGCGACCGACCGCGCGCACTAGTTAGCCCTAAGCCTCGGCGCTGACTAGATTTGCCCGATATGCAAGCCGCCGAGATCCGCCGCCGCTTCCTCGACTACTTCGCGCGCCAGAACCACGCCATCAGGCCCAGTTCGTCGCTCGTTCCGGGGGACGATCCCACCCTGCTGTTCACCAACGCGGGGATGGTGCAATTCAAGAAAGTATTCCTCGGTCACGAACCTCCGCCCGACGGCAATCGCCGCGCGACCACGAGCCAGAAGTGCGTGCGCGCCGGCGGAAAGCACAACGACCTCGAGCAGGTCGGCCACACCGCGCGCCATCACACGTTCTTCGAGATGCTCGGCAATTTTTCCTTCGGCGACTACTTCAAGGCCGAGGCGATCCGCTTCGCTTGGGAGTTCGTCACCGAAGAGCTGCGAATTCCGAAGGAGCACCTGCGCGTCAGCGTCTTCCACGAGGATCGCGAGGCGCGCGATCTCTGGAAGAAGATCGCGCTGCTGCCGGATTCGCGCATCTACGGCCTCGGCGCCGCCGACAACTTCTGGCAGATGGCCGACACCGGCCCCTGCGGCCCGTGCACCGAGATCTACGTCGATCTCGCGCACCTCGCGAAGGATTTCACGTTCCCCGCGGGCGCAAAGGGCGAGTGGACCGACACGACCCGCACCGAGTTCTCGACCGACGCATTCGTCGAGGGCGCCGAGGCCGGCCGCTTCCTCGAGATCTGGAACCTCGTCTTCATGCAGTTCGACCGGCAGGCGAACGGCGAGATGATCCCGCTCCCCAAGCCGAGCGTCGACACGGGCGCCGGGCTCGAGCGAATCGCCGCCGTCATGCAGGGCGTCTCGAACAACTACCACACCGACCTCTTCATGCCGTTCATCGCGACGGTCGAGAAGGTCGTGGGCATCAAGTATGACTATACGGAGGAGCGCTCGGCGGGCTTCCGCGTGATCGCCGATCACGCGCGCGCCGTCGCGTTTCTCCTCGCGGACGGCGTCTTTCCGAGCAACGATGGAAGAGGATACGTCCTTCGCCGCATCCTCCGCCGCGCGGTGCGTCATGCGTGGCTGCTCGGCCGTCGTGAGCCGACGCTCGTGTACGTCGTCGAAAAAGTCATAGAGCAAATGAGGGACGTGTTCCCCGAGCTGCACGTCCGCAAGAAGCACATCCTCGACACGACCCGCGCCGAGGAGGAACGATTCCTCGCGACGATTGACGGCGGCATGGAGCGTTTCGACGAGCTCGCGCCGATTTCGAGCACGGCGCATGGCTCGGGAATTCGCGGCACGATTTCGGGCGAAGACACCTTTCGCCTCTACGACACCTTCGGCTTCCCGATCGACCTCACGGAACTGATGGCCCGCGAGCGCGGCTACACGGTCGACATCGCGGGCTTCGAGGTCGCGCTCGCCGGCCAGCGCAAGCAGTCGCAGGACGAGCGGAAGTCGCGCCGAATTGCGGTGGTCGTGGACGACCTCGCGGACGCCGGCAAGTGGGAGCGCCATGCGTCGCACACGGGCATGGGCGCGCAGCATTTCGTCGGCTACGACACCGTCGACGTGGAGACGCACGTGGTGGCCGTGCGCCGGCTCGGCGATTCGCGCGTCGCGGTGATTCTTCGCGACACGCCGTTCTACGCCGAATCCGGCGGCCAGGTCTCGGATAGCGGCGAAATAATCGGTACGGGAAATGGCGGGTGGCGCGTGGACGTCGACGACGTGAAGAAAGTCGACGGCCGCACGGCCGCGCTCGGGACGCTCGCCGGCGAGATCGAGCTCGGCAACGTGATCGCGCGCGTTTCGCCCGCGCGCCGCCGCGACATCACGCGCAATCACACGGCCACGCACCTCCTGCACGCCGCGCTCCGCCGCGTGCTCGGCGAGCACGTCCACCAGGCCGGATCGGTCGTCGAGCCGGATCGTCTCCGGTTCGACTTCACGCACCACGGCCCGCTCACGCCGGCGCAGCTCGAGCACGTCGAGCGCTGGGTGAACGAGGGCATCTGGCAGAACACGGAAGTTTGCACCACCGAGAAGAAATACGCCGACGCGGTTTCCCAGGGCGCGATGGCGCTCTTCGGCGAGAAGTACGGCGACGTCGTGCGTGTGGTGGAGATTCCGCTGCGTTCCACCGAGCTGTGCGGCGGCACGCACGTGCAGAACACGGGGCACATCCTGATGTTCCGCATCGTCTCGGAGAGCGGCGTGTCCGCGGGTGTGCGGCGCATTGCCGCGGTCACGGGCCCGAAGGCGTATGCGCTGCTGCGCGAGCGTGAGCAGACGCTCGAGGCGATCGGTGAGCGCCTCAAGGTGAACCTTCACGCCGTCACGCCCGATGTGCTCGAGAAGAAGCTCGACCACCTGATCGCCGAGAAGAAGGCGATCGAGAAGAAACTCGACGAGGCGCTGAAGAGCGGCGGTGGCGGCGGGGCGTCGGACGTGCTCGCGACGGCCGAGAAGGTGGGTGCGCACAATCTCATTGCGAAAATCGTAACGGCCAGCAACGTGAAGGAACTGCAAGCACTCGGCGACAACGTGCGCGAGGCGATCGGCAGTGGCGCGGCGGTGCTCGGCGCGGCGTTCGACGACGGCAAGGCCGCGCTGCTCATCGTCGTCAGCGATGCCCTGCGCGAGAAGGGCGTGTCCGCGAACGATCTCGTGAAGGCGTTCGGCACGAAGACCGGCGCGCGCGGCGGCGGGAAGCCGCACATGGCGCAGGCCGGGGTTGACGCGATGCAGATTGTCCCGTTGCTGGAGACGGCGGCTGGAATCCCCCGCTCGACGCTGCTGGGGATCTCGTCCCCCGCGATCAGAGACCTCGGGGAAGGTTCGTGATTTCG
>JADGQS010000135.1 GCA_017881585.1 Gemmatimonadaceae bacterium
AGGAACGGCGATGGAAGATGTAAGATGGAAGATGGAGGCTTGACGATAACTGAACGGGGCGCGCACCAGATCTGGTGCACGCCCCGTTTTTCGATCTTCCATCTTCCATCTTACATCGTTTTCGACCTACGGCACGATCTTCGGCGGCACGACGGGTGCCGCCTTCGGATCCACCAGCGTGCGCCGCTCCTTGAGATGTTCCTCCATCTTGAGCCGTGAGACGCCGTCCTTGAGCCAATCGGGCGCCGGCTGGTCTCGCAGGAACGTGTCGAACCACTCCGTCATGCGAAGATTGTAGTCCTTCTGGTTTGCGGGTCGCGCCAGCCCGTGATTCTCGCCTGCGTATTCGAGCAGGATGACGTCCTTGCCCAGGTCGCGCAGGTGATTGTAGTAGGTGACGCCCTGATTGAAGTCCACCGCGCCGTCGCGGTCGTTGCTCAGCAGCATGAACGGAATCGAGAGGTTCTGCGCGAAGTTCTGCGGTGAATTGCGCGTGTAGGCCTCGGGCACGTCGTTCGGGCCGCCGGTGAAGCGTCCCTGGCTCGCGATGAAAATTGAAGCGTCCGTACTTCCACTATTCCAATAGATCGAGCCGAACATCGAAACCATGTCCGTGAGTGGCGCGCCGGCAACAGCCGTCTTGAAAATCTTCGTTTGCGTGGTGACGAACGTGGTCTGATAGCCGCCCCAGCTGTGTCCCTGCAGGCCGACGCGATCGGCATCGATCATTCCCGTCGCAATCGCCGCCTTCACCGCGGGCACGATGCACCACACCGCCGAACGGCCCGGATCGTTGACGTGGTAGACGATATCCGGCTTCAGGAATGCGTAGCCGCGATTCGTGTAGACGGTGGGATTCGAGTACCGTGTCGCGTTCGGCACGGTGTAGACGTTGAACTCCTGCGAGAGCTTCTCGTAAATGTACGTGAGCATGGGATACTTCTTCCCCTGCTCGTATCCCGCCGGCAGGTAGAGCACGGCCTGATGATGTCCACCGCCATTCTCGCACGTGTAGTCGATGAGACGCGCGCTCGGCGTCCACGCGACGTCCTTCTGCTGCGGATTCGCCTCCGTCAGCTGCCGCTCGTGCGAAAGGTCGCCGTCGGCCGCGTACCAGTCGGGGAACTTCACCACCGTCTGGCGCGAGTAGAGCCAGACATCGGCGTCGCGCGCGTGACGATAGTCGACCTTGTCGTTCTCCCACGAGAGCGTTTTCGCTCCACCCTTCAGCGGGTCAACCTGCGCCAGCCCTTCCTTCTTGGTCCACTCGCCGTAGGTCTCGAAGTACAGCGGCTTCGCGGGATCTATGATGCCGCGATCCTTGGGATCCGAGATCGACCGCGCCTCATACTTGATCTGATCCTTCAGGCCGTTGCCCGTGATGTTCACCGCGCCCGTGCCATTCGTCGGGAGGCGCCACACGTCCCAGTTGTCGCGCACGTACACGGCTGAGCCGTCCTTCGCCCAGCCGACAAGTGCGCCGCCGATCTGCGGCTTCACCTCGTTGTGGTCGTCCTCGGTATTCCAGAACTTCGCCGGCACACCGGTGGTGATCGTCTTCGTGGCGCCGCTCGCGAAATCGTAGACCTTGTAGTCGCCCGTATCGTAGTAGAGATAGCGGCCGCCGTCCGGCGAAAAGTTCGACGTAGCGCCGCCACCGCCACGCCCGCCGCCACCGCCACCACCCGGCACCTTTTTCTGTATCAGCTTGCGCTCGCCGGTGTTCACGTTCACGGCATAGATGTCGCGGAAGGCAAAGCCGCGGATGCCCTGCTCGCGCTCGTAGGGCGCAATGTCCGTGCCGACGGCCCACGTGTCCTTCGTTCCGACCGCCACGTTGCGCATCGACTCGTCGGCGAGACGCGTCACCTTGCCGGTCGCGACGTGGAACGCGGCGAGGTAGTTGAACGCGCGGTCCTGCGGTTCCTGCACCTGCTGCTGCGCCTGGGGCCGCGGGTCCTTCCAATGCCAGAGAATGAGTGAGGGCACCTCCGCGTCCGTCTGCGGAGCCGCCGCCACCTGGCCGCTCGCGCCGGCCCCCGGAGCGACACCGCCCGGGTTCGGCGGCGTAAACGGTGCGCCGGTGGGGCGCGGACGAGGCGGACGCGGCTCGCGAAGCCCGAAATAGATGACCGTTTCGTGATCGCTCCACTCGGGAGCGCGGTCGCTGCTCACCACCAGCCCGCCCGTCACTCCGGACGACTTCGCGGTGATTTCCATGGTCTTCTCACCCGAGCGCGACGCGTGCGTCCATGCGACGACGGCCGCGTCCTCGTCCGCACCGCTGGTGTCGCTGACTACGCGGAGCGCGGCGAGCGCGTCCGTCGAGTCGCTCCAGACGAGGCGGCGGTACTGCCACTTCCCAACGTCGAGTGGACGCGAGATGCTCGTCGACAGCTGCCTGACCTGCACGCTGTTGCCGAAGTCACCCGCCGCGCTCACCGCGTAGGCGACCCAATCGCCGGAGTCGTCGAACGCGAACTCCGACACGTCGCCGACCGGAACGGTTGTGCCTCCAGCGAGATTCACCAGTTCCAGCATCGTTCCGGTCGCGCGCGCGCCGGCGCCCGCCGCAGCCGCTCCCGCACCTGCACCCGCGCCGCCGCCTGCACCCGCGCCGGCGCCTGCGCCCGCCGGCGCGCTGTGCAACACGGCGAGCCAATCGGACTTGTCACCTGCGAAACGGAAGCTGCGCACGCTCTCGAACTCGCGCTTCGTTCCCGTCGCCAACTCGACGACGGCCAGTTTCGGACTGGCAGCGGCGGGAGCGCCGGCTGCCGCGGTCGCACCACCGCCGCCACCACGCCCGCCGCGCCCGCCGCGCCCGCTGGTGCTCGCGCTCGCGTACTCGAGAAACGCCACCCACTTGTTGTTTCCGGAGATGGACGGGTTCGCGGCACCAGCCGCGCCACCGCGTCCGCCCGCGGCGCCGGCCGCGGCACCACCGGCCGTGGCATCCCCGATCGGAAAGCGCAGTTCCTTCGCTCCGGCCGCCGTAGCGCGCACCACGACTTCGGCGTCGCCTTCATTCGGCGCGAGGATGTAGGCGAACCACCTGCCGTCATTCGAGAGCGCGGGCGAGCGAATCCCCTTCCAGGTGAGCAGGTCGTTCAGCGTGAGTTGCCGGCCCGCGGACGCCGGCGGCGTCCATTTGGAGACGGGCGTGCTGCTCGTGGCGCCGAACGGCAGGTTGGCGTTGGGGTTCGAGACCGGCGTCGCGGCGGGCTGCTGTGCCCCCGCCGAAAACGCGGACGATGATACGGCGACGATTGCGAACAACGAAAACAGGCGGCGCATCGTTTTCCTTTGGTAGAGGCTCGGAAATACAGTAGCTTTCTTCGATCGACTCAGCCACTCCACAAGGATTACGAACTTGTCCCGCATTTCGCTCGCGCTGACTCTCGCACTCTGCGTGGCCGGATCCGCTTCGGCCCAGAAGGACTCGGCGTCGCACAAGCCCGCGCAAAGGCCGGTGACGACCAGGACGGTCTGGCCGGATGAAGGCCCCCGCACCTGGGCTCCCCGCCCGACGGTCCCCGCGATCACGGCGAACGACTTGCGAACCAGGCTGTATCAGATCGCCGACGATTCCATGCTCGGACGTCGCGTCGGCGAGCTCGGCAACTACAAGGTGACCGCATACATCGCCGCCGAGTTCAAGCGGCTCGGTCTGAAGCCGGCGGGCGACAACGGCACGTTCTTTCAGGAGCTCGCGTTCGGGCCGGCGGGATTCGACAGCACGTCATCGAGACTGATCGCCGGCGGCTCGGCGCTCGCCGCGAAACGCGACTGGATCCCCATCGCGCCGACCGCGACGAACGGCATCGGTGCGAAGGTCGGCCTGAGCAACGTTCCGGCGGTGTTCGCCGGTCGCTGGCGTGATTCGAGCGTCGTGCTCGACCCGGCGTTGTTCAGTGGAAAGATCGCGGTGTTCACATCGAACGCCGCCGGCGCGGGCCTCCTCGCCGGCGGTCGCGGCGCCGCACGGGTTCTCCGCTGCGATTCCGTGCCGGACAAGTTCGGCGCGGATGCGGCTGCGAAAGTCGAGGCAGCCGCACGCGCCGACAGCATCGCCGGACGCGGAGGGCGCGGCGGCGGCGGCGGTGGCGCCGGCGGAGGAGCCGCGCGCGATGCGCGGGCGCAGGCGGCGGGCGCGGTCGCGATCCTGATCGTCGCGACGGATTCCATGCCGCAAGCCGCGCTGAACGGCGCGTTCAACGCGCGCATGTCGATGCAGGCAATTCCGGCGCCCGGCTCACTGAGCGCCGGCGCGATCACGCCGTCGGCCGCCGAACGGCTCTTCGGCAAGCCGGTCGGTCAGCTCGCGGTCGGCGCGGCCGGACAGACGGTGTCCGCGGCGTGGAGCTACGACTGGCACATGTCGAAGACCCCCGCGCGCAACGTCATCGCGATCAGGCCGGGATCCGATCCGGCGCGCGCCGCGGAGTACGTCCTCGTCAGCGCGCACAACGATCACAATGGCATCAACGCCGTCGCGGTGGATCACGATTCGCTGCGCGCGGTCAACATCGTGACGCGGCCGCAGGGGACCAACGATCCCGTCTGCCGGCCGACGGATGCGCAGCAGCACGCGATCGACTCGCTGATCGCGCGGGCCCGCAGCATTCGCCCGCCGCGGCGCGACTCCATCATGAACGGCGCCGACGACGACGGCTCCGGCACCGCCGTGCTGCTGGAGATCGCCGAGAGGTTCGTGACCGAAAAGCCCGCGCGTTCGATCATCTTCGTCTCGCACACCGGTGAGGAGGGCGGGCTGCTCGGCTCGCGCTGGTTCACCGATCATCCGACCATTCCGCTCACCTCGATCGCGGCTGCGCTCAACATGGACATGGTCGGCAAGGGCCGCGTGGACCAGGTGAAGTTCGGCGGCCCGACGTCGATCCAGACGCTGGGTGCGCGACGGCTCTCGCGTCAGTTCGGCGACATCATCGATTCGGTGAACGCGACGCGCAGCGAGACGATGGCTATCGACCGTACGTGGGACGTCAGCGCCAACCCGATGAACCGATTCTGCCGCAGCGACCAGGTGAACTACGTCAAGCACGACGTGCCCGTGACGTACTTCTCGCTCGGGTATGCCGAGGATTATCACCAGCCGACGGATGAGCCGCAGTACATCGAGTACGAACACGCCGCGAGGCTCGGACGGTTCGTGCACGACATCGCGTGGGCGATCGCCATGAGAAAGGATCGCCCCGCGATTTCCGGTGCCGATCCATCGTATCCCGTCTGTCGTTGACCAAGTACCAACGACCAATGACCAACGACCGTTTACGCCCTTCCCCCGCCCAGAGCAAAAAATGATTCGTGCCATTCGTAGCGCTTTCGCAGTTGTCGCGTTGTCGACGCTCGCCGTCTCCTCGGCGCTCTCCCAGGCGATGGTCAACGAGACCCGCGACCCGAACCAGAAACAGGACGAAGAGTTCGCGAAACTCTACGCGACCTGGACGGGCGAGGCGAAGTACGGCAGCCCGCTCGTCGACCACCTCCCGCGCGTCGCAGGAATCCCGACGCCGAAGGACGTCCTCGGCTATTACATCGGCGCGCCGGCGAAACTCACCTACTACGCGGATATCCTGAAATACTATCGCGCGCTCGCGAAGGCGTCGCCGCGCGTGAAGGTCGAGACCATCGGAAAATCCGACGAAGGGCGCGAGCTCGTGGTCGTCTGGATCTCGTCCGACGAGAACATTCGCAACGTCGCGCAGAATCGCGCGAACCTCGCGAAGATCGCCGATCCGCGCGGGATGAGCGAAGCGCAGGTGCGCGCGATCATGGCGCAGACCAAGCCGCACTATCATTTCATGGGCGGCCTGCACAGCGGTGAAACGGGCCCGTCCGAGATGCTGATGGAACTCGCGTATCGCCTGGTGACGGAGACGTCGCCGATGATCACCCAGATCCGCAACAACGTGTACGTCTCGATCACGCCCGCGGCCGAACCGGACGGACGCGATCGCAACGTCGACTGGTTCTATCGCGGGCTCGAGACGGCCGCGGCGGACAGCATCGCGCGTGGCGGGAAGCCTGCACCGGTCGACTCCGCGGCGGGCGGGGCCGGCGCGGGCGGCCGCGGCGGCGCGGGCGTGCCGTACTGGGGCAAGTACGTCTTCCACGACAACAACCGCGACATCAACCTTTCGCAGGTTTCGATGCGCGCCATCACGGATTGGTACTACACCGCGCATCCGCCGATCATGCACGACCTGCACGAGGCCTTGCCGCTGATGTACATCTACAGCGGCGGCCCCCCGCAGAACCCGAACCTCGATCCGATCCTCTTCACCGAGCTTCCGTTCTTCGCGAACTGGGAACTCTCGCAGATGACGAAGTGGGGCATGCCCGGCGTGTACACGTGGGCGTTCATGGACGGCTGGTCGCCGGGCTATCTCGGCTCCGTCGCCTATAACCACAACGGCATGATGCGGATGTACGAGACGCAGTCCGGGCGCGAAGGCGGCGTGGGCACGCCGGCGGTCGTGGTCGCTGATAGCGCGGCCGGGCGTGGTGGACGGGGCGGTGGCGGGCGTGGCGGACGAGGTGGATCGGGCGGCGGCGCGGCCACTGTGGCCGCCGCACCCGGCGCTGCCGTTGGTGCAGCACTTGCCGGCGGGCGAGGCGGGGCACCGCCGATCCCCACCGGCCGCGGAGGCGGGCAGCCGCGCGAGTGGTATCGCGGCATTCCGCTTCCGCCGAACGCGGTCCAGCTCTTCACGCGCCGCGACAACACGAACTTCATGGAGACCGGCGTGCTGTCCGGATTGCAGCTCACCTCGATGTTCCCGCAGCTCGTCCTCGAGAACTTCTATATAAAGACGCGACACTCGCTCGAAGCGGGCACGGCCAAGGCTCCGTACGGCTACGTGTTCCCCGT
>JADGQS010000136.1 GCA_017881585.1 Gemmatimonadaceae bacterium
GCGATCGTCGCCGTCGCGGCGAACAGGCGCATCGAGACGCCACTGCGTCGGGCCATCGCGTAACCCGCGGTTCCGGCAGCACTGGCGTTCGTGTACGCCGGATTCCCCAGCGCATCGCCAAACGCCTTCGCGCTCTCGAAGCGATCGGCGGGCAACTTCTCAAGCGACTTTGCCACGGCCGCCGCGACGTTCGGCGGCACCGATTTCCGCAGCTGCGTCACCGGCTTCACAGGCTCAGCAATGATCTTCATGATGATCTGCTGCGCCGAGTTCCCCATGTGGGGCGGCTCGCCGCTCAGCATCTCATATAGAACGGAGCCGAGCGAGTAGACGTCCGAGCGCGCTGTGATCTCCTTCTCCGCCGTCGCCTGCTCCGGACTCATGTAGTGCGGCGTGCCGAGACTCAAGCCGGTCTCGGTCATCCGCCCACCGGCCGCCGCACTCACCGCGAGCGCGATGCCGAAGTCCGCGACCATCGCGTGCCCGCCGTGCAGCAGGATGTTCTCCGGCTTGATGTCGCGGTGCACGATGCCGTGCTGGTGCGCGTACTCGAGCGCATCGAGGACTTCTCGCGCGATCCGCACCGCTTCATCCACGCCGAGTTGCGTCTCGCGGTTCAGTTTCTCGCGCAGCGTCTCGCCCTGGATCCACGGCATGACGTAGAACAAGAAGCCGTCCGCCGTGCCCGAGTCGAAGAGCGGCAGGATGTGCGGATGCTGCAGGCTCGCGGTGGTCGTGATCTCCTGCACGAACCGCTCGGCGCCGAGCACGGCGGCGAGTTCGGGCTTCAACACCTTGAGCGCGACCTTACGCTTGTGCCTGAGATCCTCGGCGAGGAACACCGTCGCCATACCGCCCGCGCCGAGCTCGCGCTCGATGGCGTAGCGGCCGGTGAGCGCGGCGTTGAGTTGGTCGATCGCGCTCATCGCGGTTTCTCGACCGGCGTCAACTTGGCCAGTCGACGCCGGGCTTCCGCCACGCGTGGCTGCAACTCGGGATCGGCGTTCTTCCAGAGGTCGATGAAGCGGCGGTAATGCTTCGCGGCCAACGCGGCGTCGCCCTTGGCTTCATACAGCTCGCCAAGTTGGTTCTCGATTGGCGCGATGGCAGCCTCGAAGGCCTGAGTAAGTCCGGTCGTGGCGTGCATGAAACTCTCGAGTTGCGCGATCGTCGAGTCACGCTCACCGAGCAATTCGAAGGCCTGTGCGACCTGGAACGGCAGACAGGCCGCACACCGGCTCGCCGGCCCGTCCGCCGCCATGTCTCCCTTTCGGAATTCGGCAATGGCATCGCGGCCCCGCTTCTCCGCGAGCGCGATGTACCCCAGCACGCCGTGGCGCTCGGGCTCCGCCATGCGCAGAGTAACGGTGTCCCGCACTTCGGCATCGAACCGGGCGAGCATCTGGCGTGCCTTGGACGCACTGCCCGCGGCCGCGTACGTCGCGGCCGCCGCGAGCAGTGGCTGCACCTCGATGATCGGAATGTGCCTGACCGGCCTCACGGTCGACCTGGCGTTGGCCACGAACGACTGGCCGGACACCACCGCGTCGACACGACGCACCATCGCGTCCGATGGTCCCGCGAGCGCCGCCTCGATTCCCGCCTGTCGCAACATTCCCATGAGCAGAACCGGCGACGCGACGCCCGGTTCAATTGCGAGATGCGCGTCGCGCAGCAAGCGGCTGCGAGCTTCGTTCCTTCCTTGCAAGGACGCGATGTCGGCCAGATACAGAGCCCAGTTGTTGCCCTCCGCGTCGGTCGCGCTCGTTCGGCGTGCGCTGTCGGCGATCGCGATGGCGCGTTCGAGGCTGTCGCGCGCTATGGCGACGCCAATCCGACCCGAGGCGATGTTCCCGTAGGACGGGGCGCGCTTCGCAACCAGCGCGAGTACCGATTCGGCGGCGGCCAGCTTCCCCTGAGCAAGTCGCCACTCTGTCACGTAGGTGTAGGTGAGGAGTCGTTCCGGCTCGACCCGTATTCGGACGAAGCCCAGCGAATCCGCACGCGCAAACTCGCGACGGGTGGCCAACAGCACTCCGAGGCTGTTCGTGTTCGAGTAGTCACCCATCTCGAGCTGCGTCTGGAACGCCTCGATCGCCTTCGCCCGGTCGCGGCCCGGACCGCGGCCGAAGTAGTCTCCCGTGACGGCAAGGCGCTCACGCTCACCGAGGCGGGCGCGAAACCGATAGGCGCGCGTGATCGCCGAATCGGACGCGGCACTGGTGCCACCTTCGTTGATCAGCGATTCGGACAGCTGCCGATACGCGAGTGCAAATCCGGTGTCCAGCGCGATGGCCTCGCGCGCGAGCTTCACGGCATCCGCATAGCGCGACTCCCCCGTGGCGCGATACGCCCCGGTGTACTTCCGCAGCGCCTCGAGTGATGCGGTCGTGACCTCGGCAAGCGCGGGTGTCGCGTGCACCGCCCGCAGCGACTCGCCCGCCTTGCCCCGGAGGGCGCGCGCCAACTTGTCTGCCGCGTCGATCAGGCCGCGCGGCCCCTCACCCGTCTCGCGGAACGAGGCGATCTCCGTGCCCGAATCCGCCGAGATGAGGCGGAGCTGCACGATGTAGCCCGTGCCCACGCCGGTCACGTCGCCGTCCACGATGGCCTTGATTCCCTCGCGCGCCGCCAGGCTGCGCGCGATCGGCAGGTCGATGCGCGCATCGTCCTTCTGCTGCATGCGACGCAACGCCTCGACGACCTTCGCCGACGGCAGGACCGTCAGGATCTTTGACTCGCCGAGTCCTGCCCGGACCGCGTCGCTGACCACGCGACCCAGCGACGTGTCGGCGTTCACCATCCGGAAGTCGGTGAGCAGGAGCGGATCCTTCGCGTTGATCTTGCCCGCTGCGACCAGCGACCCGGGCGGCCCGAGGCCAAGAGTCCGCATCGACATGAACGCGGCGATCAGCACGACAAATGCACCGACCACATACATCCCGCTGCGCGCCGTCTTGTACCAACTCATCTTCGGCGCCGCCTTCAATGCCATCGAGGCCATCGTGCCGTGCGCCGCTGTGCTCGGGCTCCCGCCCGGCGTGAACGTCGGCGTCATCGTCATCGCGCGGCGCGTGACGCGCTGCACGTAGCCGGTCCAGAGCACCACCGGCAGCCCGAGCGCCATCACGATCAACGCGCCCGGGAACACCCAGTCGGGGAGGCCGATGCCGACGATGGCCGCCTTCGCGAGAATCGCGACTGCGACAAACGCCACCGCATAGATCGCGAGCGCCTTCTTGAACATCGCCGGCCCGCCCAACAGCACCGGCGGCATCGCCTGCATCCCGCTCCCGCTCGTGATCGTCTCGAGCACCCGTGCGATGTCACCCGCGGTCTGCGGCCGGTCCTTTGCGTCCTTCGCGAGGCACGACATGATGAGATCCGCGAGCGACGCCGGCAGATCGGGGCGGAACGCCGTGATCGGAGTTGGTGCCTCGCTCATGTGCGCGGCCAACATACGCTGCGCCGTGCGGTCGGCAAACACGACCTGGCCGGTGAGCAGCTCGTACGCCATCGCGCCGAGCGAATAGATATCGGCGCGGGCATCGATGTCCGGATCGCCCGCGGCCTGCTCGGGCGCCATATAGGCGGGCGTGCCGATGCTCGTGCCGATCTGCGTCAGCGTCGCGCTGCCCGACGCGGTGCGCGATGCACTGATGGCCTTCGCGATGCCGAAGTCCGTTACGACCGCCGCTCCGCCCGAGAGCAGCACGTTGTCCGGTTTGATATCGCGGTGCACGACGCCATGCTGGTGCGCATAGGCCAGCGCGCGTGTCACGTCGCGGAGGATCCCGATCACCTCCGTGACGGCGAGCGGGCCACGACCGAGGCGTGAACGAAGGGACTCGCCCTCCACGAACGGCATCGTGTAGAACGGGAGCCCGTTCGTATCGCCCGCCGTATGCACCGGGACGATGTTCGCGTGCTGTAACGCCGCGACCGTCTGGATCTCGCGCTCGAACCGCTCGACGCTGATCCCCTGCGCGAGCTCGGGCGAGAGGACCTTCACCACGACTTTCCGCTTGAGTCGCAACTCCTCGGCGACGAACACGCGCGACATCCCGCCGCCGCCGAGTTCGCGTTCGAGCGTGTAGCTGCCGCTCAGGGTGGCTTGGAGCTGGTCGCGCAGGTCCGAGGAAGACAGGCGTCGCCCCGAGGATGAGGAAGCACGAACGTAGCCGTCGCTGAACGGTTCAGCTACTTAACCCCGCGTTCAATAGCTGGCTCCCGCGAGGAGCGCACGCCTCCGAGGCGTGAGACTTCCCTGTCGTCGAACGTGAGCAGCACAGGAGAGGGATCGCGTCCACGGCACGCGGCACAACCCGGTATCAGGGGGTCGGACGCGATTGCAAAGACCCCATTGATGTCACGCGACACGGGCGCAGCGGGAAACGCGGGAACCACACCGCTGTGGCACACCTGATAACAGGAATCGCGCGCACCGGATGCCCGTCTTACGCGCTTTGCGTGTACCCCAACGTACCCCCGGCGGGAACGCCACGTTGCGCTCGCAGGCGAACAAACCGTCCGACGAGCGACGTCGGCCTCAGGGTTTGCCGGCGCTCTTCCCCGCAGCGCGCAGCTCCGCCTTCCAGTTCGGGATGACGACGATCTCTTCACTGTTCCCCACCATGGGACGGAGCATGAGGAACCCCTTGCCGTCGGGGGAGACGTCGAAGTTCGCATGGCCCCCTGCCCCGGCCATATCGTAGTTCTCCTCGAACAGGACCTCGCGCGCGGAAACGGAGAATGTCGGGCTCGTAGTGACCGAGGCTGCGACGAGCTTGTTCCCGTTTGCGTAGAAGATTCGTCGACCATCGCGGGACCAGACCGGACTCGTTCCGCCGCCGACGGACACCGGGAACTGCGCGCCTGGACCCGGAAACGGACGGACGACAACTTGCCCGCTGCCCGATTCATTCGTTTGGTACGCGACCCAGTGACCATCGCCTGAGACCTTGGGCGCGTACTCGCTGAACGGCGTCGTTGCAATCCCGTGTGACGTGGTGTCGCCCGTCAAGCGCCGATACCAGATGTCGGCCGTCCCCACGGTTCCCGTGCGATAGACGACGGCATGACTATCGGGTGTCAACACTCCTTCCCACACGTCCTTCCCCGGCGATGCGAGAAGTTCCTGCGCGCCTCCGCTCCCGTCGGCCGGTTGCCACCAGAGCGTGGTGTTCCGCCCCTTTCGATCAGTGCGGAAGAGGACTCGTGTGCCGTCCGGGGTCCACTCGGGTCGCGTATTCAAGGTCCCTTCAGTCGTCACGCGGTGTGCCGCACCGGACGCGACGTCATAGATCCAGACGTCCGCGCGTCCTCCGGAATTCACGTCGGCCACTATACGTCGGCCATCCGGTGAGTAGCGCGGACTGGTCAGTCGGGCCGGTGGTATGGCGAGCGGTCGGGCCCCGCCCCGCATGTCCACAACGACGACCTGTACTTGCGCTTTGCCACGGACGTAGACGAGTGCGCCGCTCGCCGACATTGCCGCTTTCACCTCGCCAGTCGGGTTCACCGCCGCTTCTGCCACAACGACGCGCGCACTTCCCGTCACGCGACGAGCGCCGACGTCGAACGGAATCGCCATCAGCGCTCCGTCGTTGCGCTGGAAGATCAGCTCGCCACCCACGATTCCCGCCGCAGACCTTCCCGGAATCCCCAGGTTGGCAGTGCGTCCAGTGGAGAGCACCGCCACCGCAAGCTGTGCAGACGTCGTCGTGGTCGTCGCATACACGACGGCCTTGCCATCGGGCAACATCACCGGCCAGTAGCCGGAGGCCGAGTCGCCGGGCGTGAGCGGGACAGGGACGCCGCCGCTGCTCGGCACTAGCGCGAGCTTCCCGCCAGTCGAGATGACGATGCCGCTCGGTCCCCAACTTGCGCCCTGCATTGTCGGGAGATCGGTCAGCGAGGTCGCCGTGCCGCCGTCGAGAGAGACCTTCTTGAGCTGGTGCCCATCGAAGAACCCGAGCGAGCGACCATCGGGCGAAAAGAACGGGTGTATGGCGTCGTCGGTACCGGCGATTGGTTGCTGCCGGAGGTCATCGAGTTCGCGCTTGAAGAGTTGTTGGCGGCCCGCGCTATCGGCCGTCGCGTAAACCAGGACTCGCCCGTCGGGTGAGAGCGCCAGCGCGCGGCCGATCGTGAGTCCCAGCGGCTGGCTTGGCGCGGTCGAGAGGGCGAAGTGCACGGCGATGGGAGTGTCCGCCACTCGCTCGCTCAACCACCATCCCGTCGGCACTGCCACTGCGGCCACGAGAATGCCGACGAGGACGGCATCCCGGATGCGCTGACGGCGTGAGAGCGCAGGTGTCGGTCGCGCGCCCGTGAACGTCGCGCTCGTGTACGCCGGGTTACCCAGCGCATCGCCAAACGCCTTCGCGCTCTCGAACCGGTCAGCGGGAAGTTTCTCCAGCGACTTCGCGACTGCGGCGGCGACATTCGGCGGGACCGATTTGCGCAGCTGCGTCACCGGCGCCGGCGACTCGGTGATGATCTTCATGATGATCTGTTGCGCGGACGCGCCGGTGTGCGGCGGATTTCCGGTCAGCATTTCATAGAGTACGGAGCCGAGCGAGTACACGTCCGAGCGCGCCGTGATCTCCTTCTCGGCGGTCGCTTGTTCGGGCGACATGTAGTGCGGCGTGCCGAGCGAGAGACCCGTTTCCGTCATGCGTCCACCCGCCGCGGCGCTCACCGCCAGCGCGATCCCGAAGTCCGCCACCATCGCGTGCCCGCCGTGCAGCAGGATGTTCTCCGGCTTGATGTCGCGATGCACGATGCCGTGCTGGTGCGCGTACTCCAGCGCATCGAGGACTTCTCTCGCGATCCGCACCGCTTCATCCAC
>JADGQS010000137.1 GCA_017881585.1 Gemmatimonadaceae bacterium
GACGTGATCGGCCACTTTCCACTCTCGGGACAAGCCGACGTCGATGCCGCCGTGGCCTCGGCGATGCGCGGCTTCGAGATCTGGCGCCGCACTCCGGCGCCCGCGCGCGGCGACGTGCTGCGGCGCGCGGGCGACATCCTGATCGCGCGCAAGGACGAGCTCGCCGACGTGATGACGCGGGAGATGGGGAAGCCGCTCGCGGAGACTCGCGGTGACGTGCAGGAGGGGATCGACACCGCGTTCTATGCAGCCACCGAGGGGCGCAGGTTGTTCGGGCACACCGTGCCGAGCGAGCTGCGGAACAAGTGGGCGATGAGTTTCCGCCGGCCGATCGGCGTGGCGGGGATCATCACACCGTTCAATTTTCCGCTCGCGATCCCGACGTGGAAGCTGTTCCCGGCGCTCGTGTGCGGAAACGCCTGCGTGTTCAAGCCGGCGGAAGACGTGCCGATGACCGGACACCTGTTCGTGGAGATCCTGCTCGAGGCCGGCCTGCCGCCCGACGTGATCAACCTGGTGCATGGCAAGGGCGAGGCCGGCGCCGCGATCGTCGCGCATCCCGACGTGGCCCTCGTGTCGTTCACCGGCTCGACGGACACCGGCAGCAAGGTCGGCGAGGAGTGCGGGCGCTCGCACAAGCGGCTGTCGCTGGAGATGGGCGGCAAGAACGCGATGATCGTCCTCGACGACGCGGATCTCGACCTCGCGCTCGAGGGCGTGCTCTGGGGCGCGTTTGGCACCACGGGCCAGCGCTGCACGGCGACGAGCCGCCTGGTCGTACAGGAGGGTGTGCACGACACGTTCGTTTCCATGCTCGAAGCGCGGGCACGGACGCTCGTGCTCGGCGACGGTCGCACGAAGGGCACCGACGTCGGACCGCTGATCAACCCGCGCGCGCTCGACAAAGTCGAACGGTACATCACGATCGGGACGGCCGAAGGGGCGACGCTGCGCATGGGCGGGAAGCGCCCGGGCGGGAAGGGCCTCGAGCACGGCCACTTCTTTCAGCCGACGATTTTCACCGGCGTGAAGGCGCTGTCGCGTCTCGAGCAGGAGGAGATTTTCGGGCCGGTGCTCTCGGTCGTCAAAGTGAAGGACGCCGACGAGGCCTTCCGCGTGAACAACGATGTGCGTTATGGTCTTTCGTCGTCGATCTACACGCAGGACGTGAACATTGCGTTCCGCGCACTCAACGAACTGGACAACGGCATCACGTACATCAATGCTCCGACGATCGGCGCAGAGGCCCATTTGCCGTTCGGCGGTGTCAAACAGACAGGGAACGGACACCGCGAAGGCGGGTGGGAGGTGTATGAGTTCTACAGTGAGACGAAGGTCGGGTACATCGATTTCTCCGGCAGGTTGCAGCGAGCGCAAATCGACAACTACTAGAACTACTAGATCGAAGATCGAAGATGGAAGATGGAGCGCGATGTCGATCTTCCATCTTCGATCTTCCATCGCCTGATTGACTTCGCAACATTCCAGCTTCGCACTCACCTCATGAACCACACTGCACTCGAAGAAACGCCACCAGAGCCCCCGCGCCGCAGCGCGGTGGGCGCGATTGCGCGCGGGCTGTTCGAGTGGGCAAAATCGCTCTCGCTCGCGATTCTGCTGTTCCTGCTGGTCCGGGCGTTCCTCGTCGAGGCCTATCGCATCCCCAGCGGCAGCATGGAAGGCACGCTCCTGGTGGGCGACTTCCTCCTCGTGAACAAGCTCGTCTACGGTGCCGAGATTCCGTTCACCGGCCGGCGGCTTCCGGCCCTCCGGCAGCCGCGGTATCGCGACGTCGTCGTGTTCCTGTGGCCCGAAGATACGAGCAAGAACTTCGTGAAACGTCTCGTCGGGCTGCCGGGAGATACGCTCTCGATGCGCGATGGGACGCTCGTGCGCAACGGGAAGGCGCAGGTCGAGCCGTACGTGACGCACACCGAGCCGAACGCCGACCCGGGCGGGGAAGAATTCGGCTGGCAGCGCGAGTTTTTGGTGGCGCGCAGAGCGCATGCCGCGACGTATCGTGCATCGCGGAACAATTGGGGGCCGATCGTGGTGCCCGCCAGCCACTATTTCATGCTCGGCGACAACCGCGACAACTCCCTCGACAGCCGCTACTGGGGTTTCGTCCCGTTTTCGTACGTGCTGGGAAGTCCGATCGTCGTGTACTACAGCTACGCGCCCGACAGCACGTCGGCGCTTGACTGGCTCACTCGCGTGCGCTGGAGCAGGCTCGGCGAGCGCGTACACTGACCTCCAACTGACCTTACGCCGGAACCGGATACGCTCCACATTCTTACCACGCTCATGTCGGGCGGAGTTCTCTCAGGTTGCAGGAGCGGGAACGCACATGGCCGGTCTGCCCCACAAACGACATACGTACGAAGAAGGATCGCTCGACCAGTACCTCCGCGACATCAGCGTGTTTCCGCTGATCACGCGGGAGCAGGAGGTTGAGCTCGCCAAGAAAATCCGCGGGGACGATCAGGAAGCGCTCGACACACTCGTGCGCTCCAATCTTCGCTTCGTCGTCTCCGTCGCGAAGAAGTACCAGAATCAGGGCGTCTCGCTCAGCGACCTGATCAACGAGGGGAACCTCGGCCTGATTCGCGCCGCGCACAAATTCGACGAGACCAAGGGGATCAAGTTCATCTCGTATGCCGTGTGGTGGATCCGGCAGGCGATCCTCCAGGCCCTCGCGGAGCAGAGCCGCATCGTGCGTGTGCCGCTGAACCGCGCCGGCACGCTGCACCGCATTGGGAAGCGCGCGAGCGCCCTGCTCCAGGAGCTCGGCCGCGAAGCGACGCACGCCGAGATCGCGAACGGAACGGATCTGACCGAAGAAGAGGTCGCCAAGACCATGGCGATCTCGCAGATCCATCTCTCGCTCGACGCGCCGATGACGCCGGGCGAGGACAACCGGCTCCTCGACTATCTCCCCGATACCACGAATCAAACGCCGGACGAGGAGACCTTCGACAAGGCGCTCACGGAATCGATCCAGCTCGCCCTGTCGGGGCTCAAGGAGCGCGAGGCGAAGATCCTGCGCCTCTATTTCGGGCTCGACGGGTCCGAGCCGATGACGCTCGAGCAGATCGGCGCCGTGCTGAACATCACGCGCGAGCGCGTCCGCCAGATCAAGGAAAAGGCGCTCTCGCGCTTGCGGCACGTGAGCCGCGCGCGGGCGCTCGAGAGCTATCTCGGCTAAGAAAAAACAGTGGCCGGCATCACGACGCCGCTCAGGATCGCCCCGGTCACGCTGACGGGGCGATTCGTCCGTCTGGAGCCGCTCACGCGCGATCACGTGGACGCACTCGCGAGATTCGCATACGAACCGTCGCTCTGGACGTGGACCGCGATGCAGCCGCTCGACCGTCCTTCGCTCGAGGCGTGGGTGGAGGAGGGGCTCGCCGGCGGGCGCGGCGGCAGCGGGCTGCCGTTCGCCACCGTGCTCATCGAGAAGAATCTGGTGGTGGGCAGCACGCGGTTCCTCAACATCTCCGCGCGCGACGGCCGGATGGAGATCGGCGCGACGGTCGTTGCGCCCGAATACCAGCGCAGCGCGGTGAACACCGAGGCGAAGCTGCTCATGCTGAGGCACGCGTTCGAAACGCTCGGCGCGACGCGGGTGGAGCTCAAGACGCACAAGGACAATGCGAAGTCGCGCCGGGCGATCGAGCGGATCGGGGCGCAGTTCGAGGGGATTCATCGGAAGCACATGCTGCACCACGACGGTTCGCGGCGGGACACGGCGTGGTACTCCATTGTCGATGACGAATGGTCTGCGGTGAAGGCGCGGCTCGAGGGGATGCTTCGCTGACAGGTGGCAGGTGAGAGCGTGCAGTTGATGTTTCTTCGCTGACGGGTGTCGTCCGACAGCGTTTAGTCTAGATTTCCAGCATGCCCCCGACCGCTTCTTTTGACGTGACCACCGGCGTCGACCTGCAAGAGGTCGACAACGCCATCAATCAGGCGAGCAAGGAAGTCGCGCAGCGTTACGACTTCAAGGGCGCGAAGATCGAGATCGAGTTCAAGCGCGCCGAGGGCCTGATCGCGCTGCTCGCCGACAACGACATGCGCATGCGGGCCCTGTTCGACGTCGTCCAGTCGAAGCTGATCAAGCGCGGCGTTCCCGTGAAGAACCTTGATATCGGCGAGGTCAAGCCTGCCGGCGGCGACACGCTCCGCCGCGAGATCAAGCTGAAACAGGCGCTCGACGGCGAGACGGCCAAGAAAGTCGCCGCCGCCATCAAGGACCAGAAGTTCAAGAAGGTGCAGGCCTCCATTCAGGGCGACCAGGTGCGCGTGAGCGCGCCGTCGCGCGACGAGCTGCAGGCCGTGATCGCGTTCCTGCGCACGCAGGACGTGGGGGTCGAGCTCCAATTCGGTAACTATCGTTGATCCGCGGAACTGGCTCCACCCTCCGGCTTCCGGCCTCCGGCTTCCGGCCGGCATGAGAGTCGCCCTGATCACCCTCGGCTGCGACAAGAACACCGTCGACTCGGAGCGCTATCTCGCGCAGCTGATCGATCACGGCGCGGAACTGGTGTCCGATGCGTCGACCGCCGAGCTGATCATCGTGAACACCTGCGGTTTCATCGATGCGGCCAAGCGCGAGTCGATCGACGCAATCGTGGAAGCGGGACGCATGAAGGTGGACGGTGCAGCGACCGCGGTGGTCGCCGTCGGGTGCATGATCGAGCGGCATCGCGACGAACTCGCCGGAGTGCTTCCCGAAGTCGACCTCTTCCTCGGCGCATCGGAAATGGATCAGCTCGTGCCGCGGTTGCGCGAGAAGGGGCTGATCGGCGAGTCTGTCACAACGCATCCAGGGGTGCGCGTGTATGCCGGCGATTCGCCGGCCGTGCGCTACCTCAAGATCAGCGAGGGATGCGATCACGGCTGCGCGTTCTGCGCGATTCCGCTGATGCGCGGAAAGCACAGGTCGTTCGGACTGGACGAAATCGTGCGCGAGGCGCAGCTGCTCGAGCTGCAGGGCGCGCGTGAAGTGAGCCTGGTGGCGCAGGATCTCGCGCACTACGGCCGCGACCGCCGCGACGGCGTGCGCCTGCCGGAGCTGCTCGAGGCGCTGGTGAAGGAGACGTCGATCTCCTGGTTCCGGAACCTGTATCTCTACTCGGCCGGCATCACGCCGCGGCTGCTCGAGGTGATCGCCGCCGAGCCGCGGATCCTGCGCTACCTCGACATGCCCATGCAGCACGCGTCCGATGCGGTGCTCGAACGCATGCGGCGTCCCGAGCGCAAGCACACGATCCGCGAGAAGGTCAAGCGCTTTCGCGATGCGGTGCCCAATCTCGCGATTCGGACGACGTGCATCGTGGGTTTCCCCGGTGAGACCGACGATGACTTTCAGCAACTCCTCGAGTTTCTCGAGGAGCTGCAGTTCGAGCGCGTCGGAGCCTTCACGTATTCGCCGCAGGACGGCACGCGTGCCGCGCAGATGGAAGACGACGTCCCCGAGGCGGTGAAGCGCGACCGGCTCGAGCGGCTCACGGATCTGCAGCGCGCCATCACCGCCGAACGCTACGAGCTTCGCGTGGGAACGCGGGCGCACGCACTCGTCGAGCGAAGCGCGGATGACGCGGATGCCGGCGCGGTGGGCGCGGTGGCGCGGCTGCCGTGGCAGGCGGATGACATCGACGGCGTCACCTGGCTCGACACCGATGCCCCAGCCGGCTCGTTCGTCGACGTCGAGGTCACCGGCGTCGTCGACGACTACGATTTCAGCGCGCGCGTGCTCTCGGTTCTCGACGCGCCGGCGTCCACCAACCCTGCGCCGCGGCCGGCCTCGCGCGAGCTGCCGCTCGCGACCATCGGGAGTTTCGGACGGTGAGCGTTGTGCCGCGCGGCTGGCGCGCGGTACTCGTCGTGTGTGCAGTCGCCGTCGCCTGCTCGCCCAAGCGGGTCAGGGAGAATGACGGCCCGCCGGGGATGATTTCGTTTCCGCGGACTGCCGCCGACAGCGCCAAGGCCCCGCCGCAGCCGGAAATGCCACAGATGCCGCGAGACGAACCCCCTCCACCGCGCGCGGAGGGAGCCCGTGACGTGCGCGTCGCGCTCGCCACCGCGGCACAGGGTGCGGTGCTCTCGGGCAGCGGGGCGTTCAGGCTGTTCGACTCGCACAACACGGTGCTGGTTCGCGCCCGCGGCCCGGACGCGTGGACCGTGGAGCGGCGCGGCCGCCAATTGCGCGCGGTGCGTCAGGGCACCGCGACGTCGTGGAGCGACGGTGTGCTCACGCTGCGCCCCGATCGTGAGGACGAGTTCGGCGTGTTCGCCGCGCAGCAATTCCGCGGCGTGATTCGCATCGTCGCGAGCGACACGGGCATGGTCGTGGTGAACGTGCTGCCGGTGGAGTGGTATCTGCGCGGCGTCGTGCCGCTGGAGATCGGCGGTCCGCGCGCGGGCAACGAGGAGGCCGCGGTCGAGGCGCAGGCGATCGCCGCGCGCAGCTACACCGTCGTGCGGCTCGCCGCGATCGAAGGTGGAGCGTCGCGCAACGCGAGCTACGACATGCTTGCCAGTGTCGCCGACCAGGTCTACGGCGGAGCCGACGCCGAGCGCCCATTCTCGAATCAGGCGGTCGCGCGAACGATCGGGCTCGTCCTCAGGTACAACGGCCGTGTGGTCAGCGCGCCGTATCACTCGACGTGCGGCGGCGAGACCGCGGAGCCCAATGAAGTATGGCGCTCCGCCAACGAGCCGTTCCTGCAGCGCGTGAGCGACCGCATTCCCGGCAC
>JADGQS010000138.1 GCA_017881585.1 Gemmatimonadaceae bacterium
CCGGCCAGCTGACGATGACGAACTCGACCGACAGCCTGAACATCGGCGGCAACGCGACGTTCGGCGGCGGCGTCGAAGCCGGTAGCCTCACGGCCGGCAAGATGGTGCTGAACGGCAACTTCACGCAGAGCAACAACGGCAACGGGCAGGAGTTCAAGGCCGTCGCGGGTCACCTAACGGTGCTCACCGGATCGGCGGCGCAGACGATCAGCTTCGCGAATCCGGATACGACGCTCGACACCACCTGCTCGAATTCGTGCTTCGGCGACCTCACGATCAACAAGTCCGGCGGAACCGTGGTGTACGTCACGGCCGCCGATCATCGCGGAACGCTTACCGTGATGCCGGGCGTCACCTCGGTGACGGCCACGACCAGTATCGTCACGGTTCACGGAAGCACGGTCACCCCGGCGTCGACGGCCGTGCACTTCGCGAGCCTCGGCACCTTCGGCAGCCTCGCGGTCGATCCGGTGACGCTGGTCGACACGATCGCGTTCGACGGAACTGCCGCTCAGGTCATTCCTGCGGGGACGTACAACAGGACGTACATCAAGGGAACGCCGACTGTCGGAGCGGGCGGCTTCAGCACCAACTTCGATCTCACCGTGGACGGCGGCGTCCTGACACTCGGCGGGAATGCGGTGAGCGTGCTGGGGAACTTCGTCACGAGCGGCACGGGAATCCTCGTGATGAACAACGCCCTCGACTCGCTCTTCGTGGTCGGACAGGCGACCTTCGCCGGCGGCGCCGAGGCCGGCAGTCTCACCAACGGAGTCCTCGCGCTCTTCCAGGGGATCGCGGTCTCGGCCCCGGGTCAGTTCAACGCCAGCGGAAGTCACCTCACCTACCTCGTGGGGCCGCGCCTCGGGTGCGGCGGGGTGTGCGATGTTCTCGCGAACGTGAGGAAGTCCTCGCTCGCGGTCGCCGGCTCGCGCGGCGCTCCCTCGACGATGGCAGCGCGGCGCGCGGAGGCTGCGGCGGCGGCAAAGGGCGCGCGCGCGGAGGCCGCCGCGCGGCGCGCGGCGCGCGAGACGCTCGCCGCGAAGTGGCCCTCGCGTGCAGACGCCGCGCGCGCAGCCGCAGCGGCCGGCACCGCGGCGAGTGGCATCCGTTCGGCGGCGCCGATGCGGACGTCTTCACCACGAGCGTCCGCAACGGTCGGGCGCCCCAACGTTCGATTCAATGTCACCCCCGGTGCTCGACTCGGCGGCCGGACACTCGCGGCGAGCATCATCGTTCAGCCCTACAGCGCCAGCGCGGTGCTCGTCGCGTTCGCGGACACGACCGGCAACCAGTTTGCCAACGTGCGCGTCGTCGGGTCGGCGCAATGGCAGACGTATGCCCGGGCCGCCGGCAACGTGCAGGTCGATACGACGGGTGACATCGAGGGGAGCGGACACCTCGCCATCGCCGGCAATCTCGTCGCGTCCTACAACTCGACCGTCCAGCCCGAAGCGGTCGAGCTGTTCGGCGTGCTGTCGGATACCGGATACTACTCGCCCGACACGACGGTGTTCTCGGGCGCGTCGCAGACCATGCCCTCGCATGTCGGCGGCAATTCACCGTACTACAACAACGTGGTGGTGAACTCGCCGGCGCTCGGCGTGCTGGCCGAGGACGGGAATGTAATCGACATCTCGGGATCGCTGTTCATCCAGAATTCCGGCCAGCTTCGGATCGGCGCGCCCGACCCCACCTGCACCGGCTGCAATTCGGACGATATCTACCTGTATGGCGCGCTCGAGACGCACGGGTCCGGCACGCTTCGAATGAACGACACCAACCAGCCGTACGTCATCGTCTATGGCAATGCGCTGTTCGCGGGCGGGAGTTCGACGGGACTGCTGACGCAGGGCGAGATCGACTTCTACGCCAACTTTACGCAGAGCAGCCCTTCGACGACGTCGTATGCCGCCACTGCGACGCACGAGTCGTACTTCGGCGTGTCGAGTACGCCGACGATCGTGACGTTCGCGACGCCTGGATACGCGTCATCGCATTTCGGCACGCTCTACTTCGGCGACACGAGCACGGTGCTCATGAGCGACGTCTTCGCCGACGGACAGCTGCAGACCGGCGGCGCCTCCTCCTTCCGCATCTCGAGTGCTCTCGACCATCTCGTGACGTCGAGGGGCGCGAACCTGCGCAACGTCGTGTTCGACAACGTGCGGTGGGAGACGACCGACGTCGGCAGCGGCAGCGGCACGTTCCCGTCGATCGACAGCGTCACGTTCCAGAACATCGTGAACACGACGGCGCCGCAGTTCGACTTCGAGTATCCGGTGACGACCAATCTCACGCTCGCGGGCTTCTCGTTCCTCACCACACCGACGGGCGCCGGTTCGTACATCAAGATCGTGGGCCCCGACACGCTCACCATGACGAGCGTCACGCCGACATTCAACGGCGGGTTCCTCAGCTTGAGCGGCCTCGGCGCGGTCGTCAACTGGCCTGCGGGACCGGGGCCACTGGCGACCATCACCGTGACGCCGAACCCGACGACGCTGGTCATCAGTGCCACACAGCAGTTCACGGCGGTCGGCACGGACGCGAGTGGCAACGTCGTGGCGATCACCCCCACCTGGTCGGTCGTGGCGAGCGGCGGCACGATCAGCTCGACGGGCTTGTTCACTGCGGGCACGACGTCAGGGACGTTTACCAACACCGTCACGGCCACCAGTGGCGCGATCTCCGGGACGGCGACGGTCGTGATCCCTTAGGCGCGGCGCGAGCAGTTCTCCAGCAGCCGCTCAGAACAACGTGAGCTGTACGCCCAACTTGGACGGATCCACCACCGGCAGCCCCATCATCTCCTGCAGCATCCGCACCGTCGCCGGGCTGTGCCCCGCGAAATGATTGTTCACGTACCCGTACGACACGCGCACCTTCGGCGCGAGGATCGCGATCGCCTTCGTCCACGCCTCGAGTTCCTTCCGCCTGTCCACCTGGATGCGTGAGTAGTCCACGAGGTCGCGGTTCGGCCCCATCCACCTGATGTAGGCGAAGTCGGACGTCGGACGCTCGGCGAGCATGGTCATCGTGCGCCGCGGAATCCAGCGCGCATCCACGAGCGCGAGCGCCACGTGATGTTCCGTGAGCAGCGCGAGCAGGCCCTCGTGGATCCAGCCCTTCTGCCGGAACTCGATGGCAAACCTGAGATCTGGCGGAAGTGCGGGAAGGAACGAGGCCAGCGCCGGCAGTTCCGACGGGCCGAAGTCGGGGCCGAGCTGGATGAGGATCGGCCCGAGCTTTTTGCCGAGCTCGCGCGACACGTCGAAGAATCGCTTGCACAGGTCTTCCGACGATCGCAGCCGCAGTTCGTGCGTGATCTCCTGCGGCAGCTTCAGAGCGAACTCGAATCCCTCGCCCACGCGCGATGCCCAGCCGCGCACCGTCTTCGCCGGCGGAATCGCGTAGAACGTGGAGTCCACCTCGACGGTGTCGAACGCCCGCGCATACGTCCTCAGGAAATCTGCCGGGCGCGTGCGGATCGGGTAGAACGGCCCGACCCACGCGTCGTAGTTCCAGCCGCAGGTGCCAAGGCGAAGCGAGGCCATGGAGAGAATCGGCGCTGGCAGCCATCATGTGTCAAGCAGCGAACATATTTCGGTGACCTGCGTCACACGTGTGAAGGCGTGAGTGCGCTCGACGGCTCAGTTCGAGGAGTTACCCTGACAGACAGTCATGGCGCGCGAGGCAGTTTATTAATGGTGCGTTTTGCGCCGAGACTGGCGTCGGCTGTGTATTCCTCCTGTTATCGTCGTGCACGCTGTGCGGATATTGAATTTCCGTCGTCTGTTTCCAGCGATCGCCTACGGCGCCCTGTTGCTGAGCTGTGGCCGCGATCCGATGGCGCCCATCGGCGACTCCGTTCGCTTCGCACGGGCCCTGTCGCTCAAGCCGGCATTCCCGCCGGCCTTCGAGCAGACGGCCGGCGCGTTCGCGGTCGCGCCGTTCACGCGCGTGCGCGTCGTCTTCACGCGCGCCTCGGGCGTTGCCGCACTCGACACGCTCGTGGCGTTTCCTCCAGACGCCGATTCACTCTCGCTCAAGTTCGCGATCCCGCTCGCCTCCGACGCGCCATCGTCCGGTGAACCGCTCGCGGCATTCCTGTACTGCATCAGCGCGCAGGGCGACACGGTGTTCAAGGGCGGCCCGATCGCGGTCATCGCGGTTCCGGCGGCTTCGTCATCGGCCGCTGCGCCAGCAGTTGCGGTTCCGCTCCAGTACTCCGGAGCCGGCGCAGCTGCCGTGCGCGTGCGCATCGATCCGAAAGTCACGTCGGTAACGAGCGGCGATCCGTTCATTTTCACGGCCACCGCGCTCGACGCGAACGGTCAGGCGATCGCGCGCACGCCGGTCATCTTCCACTCTGCCGATGTGTCGCTCGCCGTGATCGCGTCGCCCGCAAGCGGCGCCGGTCAGGTCGTGGGCCCGCACGGCAGCACGTTCATCGTCGCGCAGCTCATCACCGGACAGGCCGACACCGCAGTTGTCATCGTCACGGCGCCGGTGACCACGCCACCCGGCATCGCAACCAGGCTCGCGTTCACCGCGCAGCCGGCCAACGCGATCGTCGGCGCGACGATCGCTCCCGCCATCGCGGTCAGCGCCGAGGACGCGTTCGGGAGCGTCGTCTCGTCGTTCACCGGCGCGGTGACCATTTCGATCGGCACCGGGCCGGCCGGCTCGTCGCTCGCGGGCAGGACGACGGTGAACGCCGTCGGCGGCGTCGCGACGTTCTCGAACATATCGCTCACGAATGCGGCGAGCGGATACCGCATTGCCGCGAACGCCGGCGGCCTCACACCCGACAGCTCCGCCGCGTTCACGATCGGCGCCGCGGGCGCCGCGAAGATCGCCGTGAGCAGCGGCGACAAACAGGTCAGCACGCCCGCCGTACCGCTCGGATCGCTCCTGGCTGCGATCGTCTCCGACGCGTTCGGGAATGCAGTCAGCGGCTTCACGGTCAACTGGGCCGTGGCCTCCGGAAACGGATCGTTCGCATCGGCGACGTCGAACACGAACGCCGCGGGCATCGCCACGAACCGCTGGACGCTCGGCTCCGATCTCGGTGTTCAGAAGGCGACGGCATCGTCGAGCGGACTCAACGGCTCGCCCGTCACCTTCAGCGCGACCGCCGCGGCGGGCGTCGCCACCAAGCTCGTGTTCGTCACGCGTCCCGCAGACGTCGCCGCCGGCGACGTGATCACGCCCGCGATCGTGGTGCGGGCGCAGGACGGGCTCGAGAATCTCCAGACATCGTTCACCGGCGGCGTGACGATTTCGATCGGCAGGAATCCGGGCGGCGGATCGCTCGCGGGGACGACCACGGTCGCCGCCGTCGGCGGCATCGCGACCTTCTCCGATCTCTCGCTCGATAAAGCAGGATCGAACTACCGGCTCGCGGCATCGTCGGGAACGCTCGCGCCCGATACGTCATCCAATTTCAACGTCACCGCAACGACGGCGGCCAGCCTCGCGATCAGCGGAGGCAACGCGCAGACGGGCGCCGTCGCGACCGAGCTCGCCACGCAGCTCAGCGTGACCGCCACGGATGCATACGGAAACCCGGCGAGCTTCGCCCACGTGGTGTTCGCGATCGCGAGCGGCGGCGGCACGCTCTCGAACGCCCTCGTGCCCACGAACTCCGCCGGCATCGCGACGACCAAGTGGACGCTTGGCCCGGTCGCCGGCGCGCAGAGCGTGACCGCGGCGTCCGCCGGACTGGCGGGATCGCCCGCCGCATTCACCGCCACCGCGATCGCCGGCGCGGCCAAACGGCTGACGATCATATCGCAGCCGTCGAGTGCCGTTGCGGGCAACGCGCTCACTCCGGCGATCGTGGTGAAGGCCAGCGACGCCTCCGGCAATCCCACGATGAGTTTCACCGGAAGCGTTTCGCTTTCGTTCGACGCGAATCCGGCCGGCGGAACGCTCGGCGGCACGACGTCGGTCAACGCCGTCGCCGGCGTCGCGACGTTCAGCAACGTCACGCTCAACAAGGCGGGAGCGGGATACCGGCTGCGCGCGAACGCGGGCGGATTGACCGGCGACACGACGGCCACGTTCTCCGTCTCGAACGCCGTCGCCGCGAACATCGCCGCGACCGGCGGCGGCGGACAAACGGGGCTCGCCGCCAGCGCGCTCCCGACTCCGCTCTCCGTGATCGTGAATGATGCGAACGGCAACCCGGTGCCCGGCGTTTCCGTCGCATGGGCGGTAACGTCCGGCGGCGGATCCGTCTCGCCGGCCACGATCGCGACGAACGCGCTCGGAATTGCGAGCGCCACATGGACGCTCGGCCCAGTCACCGGTGCCGGCACGGCGACCGCGACCAGTGCGGGGCTCGCCGGCTCACCGGTCTCGTTCACGGCGACCGGGATCGCGGGCGCCGAGACCAGACTTGTGATCGTCGCGCAGCCGTCCAGCGTCGCGGCGGGCACGCCGATCGCGCCGCCGATCGTGGTGCAGGCGCGCGATGCCACCAACAACCTCGTGGCCTCGTTCGACGGATCGGTCGCGCTCTCCATCGGCACGAATCCCGGCGGCGTGACCCTCGGCGGCGTGACGTACGTCAGCGCAGTCGGCGGCGTGGCGACGTTCGCCGGCGTGACGCTCAACAGGACCGGCACGGGATTCACGCTCGTGGCGAGCGCGGGCGGACTCGCCTCGGACATCTCGGCCGCGTTCAACGTGTCGACCGGGCCGGCGTCGATCCTGACAATT
>JADGQS010000139.1 GCA_017881585.1 Gemmatimonadaceae bacterium
GGCGGCGGGACTGATTCACATCCTCTCGATCTCGGGTCTGCACGTCGCGATCATCGCCGGCGCCGTGCTGCTCGGATTCGAGGCGATGCGCATGGCGCGATCACGGGCGCGCTGGGCCGCATTCGGAGTCACCGCGCTCTACGTCGCGGCCATCGGTGCGCCGCCGCCGGCGCTGCGGAGCGCGTCGATGCTTGCCGTGGCGATGCTGAGCCGCTCGTTCGACCGACCGGTCTCGCCGTGGGCGGTGCTGGCGCTCGGCGCGCTCATCCCGTTGTTCGATCCGCACACGGTGACCGACATCGGCTGGCAGCTGAGCGTCGCCGGATTCGCCGCGCTCACGGCCGCGGGGATCTGGACACGGCGGCACCTGCCGCACGACATCCGCGGGTGGCGGCGCGCGCTCGCACGCGACCTCGCGGTCTCCATCCTCGCCACGGTGGTCACGGCGCCGCTCGTCGTGTGGACATTCGGCCGTCTCAGTCTGGTCGCTCCGCTCACCAACATCGCCGCGTCGCCGGTGATCGCACTGTTGCAGCCGATGCTCTTCCTGGCACTCGCGGCCGGACCGGTGCACGCCGTCGCGCAGTTCGTCGCGCTCGCGGCGCATCCGCTCCTGTATGCACTCGACGGCATCGCGGCCGCCGGCGCGGGCGTGCCGTTCGGCGCGCTGAGCGTCGCGCCGACCCTCGGCGTTGCGTTCGCGTGCGGCGCGGCGGCGATTGCGCTGGTGGTGGCCGCCGCGAGCCGGAACCACGCCGCCGGCCGCGCGCTGGTCGTGTCGGCTCTCGCGGCGACGGTCGCGATCTGGTGGATCGCGGCACCGACCGGCAGCGGCCTCGCCGAGCTGCACCTGATCGACGTCGGTCAGGGCGACGCGATCGCGGTTCGCACGCCGCGCGGGCGCTGGCTGCTCGTCGATGCCGGCCGCACCTGGACCGGCGGCGACGCCGGACGGTCCACAGTGGTGCCGTACCTGCGGCGCTTCGGCGGCGATCTCTCGCTGTTCATTCTCTCGCATCCGCATGCGGATCATGTCGGCGGCGCCGCGACGATCCTCCGCGCGCTTCACCCCGCCGCCTACCGCGACGCGGCGTTTGCCGGCGGCAGCGCGTCGTATCGCCAGTCACTGACGGTTGCTCGCGCGCTCGGCGTGCCGTGGTCGCGCGTGCACCCGGGCGATTCGCTCTCGATCGACGGCGTGAGCGTTCTCTTTCTCGCTCCCGATTCGGCGTGGACGGCGGGTCTCCGCGATCCGAACCTCGCGAGCACGGTCGCACTCGTGCAGTTCGGCGACGTGCGCTTTCTCCTGACGGGCGACGCGGAGGCACCGGAGGAATCGTGGCTGCTGGCGCACGCGGCGCAGCAACTGCACGCCGACGTGCTCAAGGTCGGGCATCACGGCAGTTCGACGAGCAGCAGCGCGCCGTTCCTCGAAGCCGTGAATCCGCGCCTCGCGCTCGTCTCCGTCGGGGTGGGGAACGGCTACGGCCATCCGTCGGAACAGGTGATGCACGATCTTCTCGCCCGCGGCGCGGCCGTTCTGCGGACCGATCAGCTCGGCACGATCGTGCTCAAGACGGACGGACACTCGCTTCGCGCCTCCGCCTCCGGCCGCGAATGGTCCGTCTCGCTTGGCCGATGACCAACGACCAATGACCAACGACCGATTCCCAGCTGTCGGTAATCAGTCATTGGTCATTGGTCCTTGGTTATTGGCTTCGGACCGTTGCCTTACGGTGAGTCCGGTCCCACTTTTCTCCGATGGTTCGCCACACCGCAACGTCCGTCGTCACGATCGAGCGCTTCATCATCGAGCAGGAGGGCCGCCATCCGCAGGCCACCGGCAAGCTGTCCGGCATCCTGTACGATCTCGCGGTGGCGGCGAAGATGATCGCGAACAAGGTCCGCAGCGCCGGGCTGGCCGACATCCTCGGCTCCGCCGGCACCGAGAACGTGCAGGGCGAGACGCAGCAGAAGCTCGACATCATCGCGAACGAGATCATCGTGAAGGCGATGGATCACGGCGGGCGTCTCTGCGCGATGGCCTCGGAGGAATCCGAAGACATCATTCCGATTCCCAACACGTTCAAGCACGGCAACTACGTCCTGCTCTTCGATCCGCTCGACGGATCGTCCAATATCGACGTGAACGTGCCCGTCGGGACGATCTTCTCCGTGATGAAGAAGGTCTCGCACGGCTCACGGGGCACCCTGAAGGACATGCTGCAGCCGGGGCACCGCCAAGTCGCGGCCGGATACGTGATCTATGGTTCGAGCACGATGCTCGTCTACACGACGGGCCATGGCGCGCACGGCTTCACGCTCGATCCGTCGATCGGCGAGTTCCTCCTCTCGCATCCGGAGATTCGGATTCCCGAGCACGGGCGCTACCTCTCGGTGAACAGCGCGTACGAGCAGCACTGGACCGAGCCCGTGCGTGCGCTCATGCGACGCTATCGCGGACTCGATGGCAAGCGCGAGGCAATGAGCGTCCGCTACGTCGGCTCGATGGTCGCCGACTTCCATCGCAATCTCCTCGGCGGCGGCGTGTTCGCATATCCGCCGAACTCCAAGAATCCGGCGGGAAAGCTGCGGCTGCTCTACGAGTGCAACCCGCTGTCGTTCATCTGCGAGCAGGCGGGCGGCGCCGCCTTCGACGGCCACACGCGCATGCTCGACGTCCAGCCCACGTCACTGCACCAGCGCACCGCGATCTACGTCGGCAGCAAGTGCGACGTCGAGATCGCGCGGGAGATGCTCGCCGGCGGCAATGGCTGACGAGAGGGAAACGCCTTCCGGCATTCCGGTTTCGCCCGTGTACCGTCCGGGCGACGTCACATCGGACTACCCGCGCGATGTCGCCGATCCCGGCGTCTTCCCGTTCACGCGCGGCGTGCAGCCGTCCATGTATCGCGGCCGCCTCTGGACGATGCGCCAGTACGCGGGCTTCGGCACGGCGCAGGAGACCAACGCGCGGTTCCGGCACCTGCTCGGCGCGGGACAGACCGGGCTCTCCGTCGCGTTCGACCTGCCCACGCAGATGGGGATCGACTCCGACTCACCGCGCGCGCAGGGTGAAGTCGGCCGGGTCGGCGTAGCGATCGACACGGTGGAGGATCTCGCAGAGCTGTTCGACGGGATTCCGCTCGACAAAGTCTCCGCGTCGATGACCATCAACGCGACGGCGGCGACGCTGCTCGCGATGTACGTCGTCGTGGCGGAGGAGCGCGGCATCGCGAGATCGGTGCTCAGCGGCACGATCCAGAACGACATCCTCAAGGAGTACATCGCGCGCGGCACCTACGTGTATCCGCCGGAGCCCTCGCTCGCGCTCATTGCGGAAACGTTCCGGTTCTGCGCCGCCGAGGTGCCGAACTGGAACCCGATTTCGGTGAGTGGCTACCACATGCGCGAGGCGGGCGCGACGGCCGTGCAGGAGCTCGCGTTCACGTTCGCGAACGGGCTGGCGTACGTGCAGCGCGCAATAGACGCCAAGCTCGCGGTGGACTCGTTCGCGCCGCGGCTCTCGTTCTTCTTCGCGTGCCATAACGACCTGTTCGAGGAAGTCGCCAAGTTCCGCGCCGCGCGGCGCATGTGGGCCCGCCTGATGCGCGACCGCTTCAAGGCCAGCGACGCGAGCTGCAAACTGCGCTTCCATACGCAAACCGGCGGCGTGACGCTCACGGCACAGCAGCCGCTGAACAACGTCGTGCGCGTGGCCGTGCAGGCGCTCGCCGCGACGCTGGGCGGCACGCAGTCGCTGCACACCAACGGCTACGACGAGGCGCTCTCGCTCCCCACGAGCGAGGCGGCGACGCTCGCGCTGCGCACGCAGCAGATCGTCGCTTACGAGAGCGGCATCGCGAGCACCGCGGACCCGCTCGCGGGCTCTTACTACGTGGAATCGCTCACGGACGAGCTCGAGCGGCGCGCGCTCGAGCTGCTCGCGCGCGTGGAGGAGCTCGGCGGCAGCGCGAAGGCGATCCAGGCCGGGTTCTTCCAGGAGGAGATCGGCCGCAGCGCGTACGCCTTCCAGCTCGCGGTCGAGCGCGGGGAAACGGTGATCGTCGGGCTGAACAAGTTCTCGGAGGGCAACGAGGCGCCGGTGGTTCTGCTGCCGGACTACTCGAAGCTCGCGGCGGTGCAGATCGCGCGGGTGAAGGCGGTCAAGGGATCGCGCGATGCGGCCAAGGTGAAGGCATCGCTCGCCGCGCTCGCGTCGGCGGCGCCGAATGTCGGGACACCGCAAGGAGAGTTGATGCCACTGATCATTACCGCGGTTCGGGCGCGCGCGACCGTCGGCGAGATCAGCGATACGCTCGAGGGAGCGTGGGGGCACTACAGACCGAACTGACGATGGAAGATGGAAGATGGAGGACCGAAGATGGAGGATCGAAGATGGAAGATCGAAGATGGAGGACTGATATGTCCATCTTCCATCTTCCATCTTCGGTCTTTTCGCTATCCCCCTGAGCGAAAACAACTTCCGCCGCTTGTAACACCTCTGCGTGGCGCCTAACTTTCGTCATGCCCACGTACGAGTACCGCTGCCCCGACGGACACGACTTCGAGAAGTTCGTGCGGAAGATCAGCCTCGCTTCTTCCGAGCTGCCGTGTCCCGTCTGCGGCAAAATCGCGGATCGCCGGATCTCCGCCGGCGGCGGGCTCGTGTTCAAGGGCTCGGGCTTCTACATCACCGACTACGGCAAGGACGGCAAGAAGGACTTGCGCGCGAACGCCGCGGCAGCGTCGTCCACCGACAAGGGCTCTCCCTCCGCAAAGGGCGAAGGCAGTTCGTCGGGCGATTCCGCGTCGAAGGGTGAGGGCGGATCCTCGTCCGGCAGCAGCGCGAAGGGCGAGACTTCCAAGAGCGACGCGTCGAAGAGCGAATCGTCGAAAGGCGACGCGCCGAAAAGCCACCGGCCGAAGAGCGACAAGCCGGCAGCCGCACCGTCCGCTCCGAAGAGCCCGGGCACCGATAAGTGAGTGCCAGGTGAAAAGTTGTTAAATGCTGATGCTGTGATCCGCGCCGAACTCGTCCGCGCGGCGCGCGCCCTCGGCGTGACGGAGAACGTGGAGCCCGTCATCGAGCGCCCGCGCGATCCCGCGCACGGCGACTGGGCCACGAATCTCGCGATGACGCTCGCGCGTCCGCTCAAGAAGAAACCGGCGGACATCGCGAAGGAGCTCATCGCCGCGATGAACCTCGCGGACGCGGGAGTCGCAGAGGCCACGATCGCGGGTCCTGGCTTCATCAATTTCCGGATCGCCTCCGGATCGCTCGCGAGCTCGCTCACGAAGATCCTCGACGAGCGCGAATCGTTCGGCCGCTCGAACGCGGGGAAGGGCGAGCCCGTCAACGTCGAGTTCGTCTCCGCGAATCCCACCGGTCCGCTGCACGTGGGCCACGGCCGTCAGGCGGCCCTCGGCGACGCGATCTCGCGGCTGCTGACGCACGCGGGGTGGACGGTCACGCGCGAGTTCTACTACAACGACGGCGGCGGGCAGATCAACAATCTGGCGCTGAGCGTGCAGGCGCACCTGCGTGCGATTGCCGGCGAGCCGCTCGCGATTCCCGAGGGCGGTTATCACGGCGAGTACATCGGCGAGATCGCGGCGCGCTATCGCACGGAGCACGCCGCCGACACGCGCGGCGGCAATCTCGACGACGTGCGCACGTTCGCGGTGAAGGCGCTGCGCGCCGAGCAGGATCTCGACCTGCAGGCGTTCGGCGTGCAGTTCGACGTCTATTTCCTCGAGTCGTCGCTCTACACCGACGGCAAGGTGGACGAGACCGTCGCGGCGCTCGGGAAGGCCGGCCACACGTTCGAGCAGGACGGCGCGCTCTGGCTGCGCACCACGGACTACGGCGACGACAAGGACCGCGTGATGCGCAAGAGCGACGGCACCTTTACGTACTTCCTGCCGGACGTCGCGTATCACGTCACCAAGTGGCAGCGCGGATTCCACCGCGCGATAGACGTGCAGGGCGCCGACCACCACAGCACGGTGACGCGCGTGCGCGCCGGTCTGCAGGCGCTCGAGATCGGGATCCCCGTGGGATATCCCGAGTACGTGCTGCACCAGATGGTCACGGTGATGAAAGGCGGGGAGGAGATGAAGATCTCCAAGCGCGCCGGCAGCTACGTGACGGTGCGAGACCTGATCGACGAAGTCGGGC
Source organism: Gemmatimonadaceae bacterium (assembly GCA_017881585.1). Classification (GTDB taxonomy): domain Bacteria; phylum Gemmatimonadota; class Gemmatimonadetes; order Gemmatimonadales; family Gemmatimonadaceae; genus Fen-1231. Next base: position 6,182 of record JADGQS010000139.1, read on the forward strand.
GCGACGCCGTGCGCTACTTCTTCCTGATGCGGAAGGGCGATTCACAGCTCGTGTTCGACGTCGACCTCGCGCGCTCGCAGTCGGAGGAGAATCCGGTCTACTACATCCAGATGGCGCACGCGCGCCTCTCGGGAATCTTCCGCGTGGGCGAGATCGACGCCGGGACGATCACGGCGGACGGCGTGCGCTGGGAATGCCTCGGCGAGCCCGAGGAGCGCGAGCTGATCAAGCTGCTGCTCGACTGGCCGAAGCTCGTGCAGGGCGCCGCCGACGCGCTCGAGCCGCACCGCGTGGCGAACTACCTGCTCGAGACCGCACGGCTGGTGCATACTTGGTACCACAAGCATCACGTGCTCGGCGAGCCGGACGACATCATGCACGCGAGATTGGTGCTGGCGAAGTCGGCGAGGATCGTGATCGCGAACGCGCTGGCGGTGCTCGGGATTTCCGCGCCGGAGAGGATGTAGCAGGACGGACGATCGAAGATG
>JADGQS010000140.1 GCA_017881585.1 Gemmatimonadaceae bacterium
GCCACCATCGACGAGATTGCCGCGATCCCGCTCATCGGTCCAGCCCTCGCCCGTCGCATCGTCGCCGACCGCATCGAGAACGGCCCGTTCGGTTCCATCGTCGAATTGGAACGGGTTCAGGGCATCACGGCGGCCTATGCCCGGCGCCTGTCGCCGTTCGTGACCTTTTCCCGTCCCCCCCGTCTTGGAAGTGCGGGAGAGAGGCGGCCTCCGGCAAAAAGTCAGCGTCACCCGGGGGGTGAGTCGCGTCCTTGACACCACTCCCGCCGCCGGACAGCTTCACCAAATCGGGTTCGCGCATCTATAATATGGTGGCGGGCCCGGTATTTTCACACGAAAGAACCCGACGACGAGCACTGACGCGACATGGCTTCCCCCGTTGCCACCAAAGACAGCGAACGCATTGGTGATCTCCTCGTCCGTGAGGGGCTCATCTCGAAGGACCAGTTGGACAAGGCGTTGCAGGAGCAGCGCCAGAACGGCACGCGCGTAGGATACAACCTCGTCAAGCTCGGATTCATCCAGGAAATCGAGCTCACCAAGCACCTGGCCCGGCAGTACAAGATGCCGGCCGTGGATCTCTCGAAGTTCGAGGTCGATCCCAAGATCGTGAAGCTCATCCCCGCGGATCTCGCGATCAAGAACCTCGTCCTCCCGCTGAAGCGCGACGGCCGCACCCTCACAGTGGCCATGGCCGATCCGACGAACTTCGCGGTCATCGACGACCTGAAGTTCATCACGCGCTACGACATCTTCCCGGTCATCGCGGGCGAGTTCACGCTCCGCAACGCGCTCGACAAGATCTACGAGTCGGCCGACGTCCAGATCTCCGCCCTCCTCAAGGACATCGCGGGGATGGACACCGAAGAGGACCTCGAAGTCGTCGACACACAGAAGGAAGAGGAAGTCAACGCCACCGCGCTCGCCGCGCAGATGGACGAGGCGCCGGTCGTGAAGCTCATCAACGCGCTCCTCACCGACGCCGTGAAGCGCGGCGCCAGCGACATCCACTTCGAGTGCTTCGAGCATGACCTCCGCGTGCGCTACCGCATCGACGGTGCCCTCGAGGAGATCATGAAGCCGCCCAAGAAGATGCAGGCGGCGCTCGTCTCGCGCTTCAAGATCATGTCCTCGCTCAACATCGCCGAGCGCCGCGTGCCGCAGGACGGCCGCATCAAGCTGAAGATGGGCAAGAAGGTCGTCGACTATCGCGTGTCGACACTTCCGACCCTCTTCGGCGAGAAGGTCGTTCTTCGAATCCTCGACCAGGGAAACCTGACGCTCGATCTCCAGAAGTTCGGCATCGAGCCGCGCGCCGAGCTCGACCTCATGGAAGCGATATCGAATCCGTACGGCATGGTGCTCGTGACCGGCCCCACCGGCTCCGGCAAGACCACCACGCTGTATTCCGCGCTCTCAAAGGTGAACGCGATCGACGTGAACATCATGACCGCCGAAGATCCCGTGGAGTACAATCTCTACGGTGTCAACCAGGTGCTCGTGCGCAACGAAATCGGCATGACGTTCGCCGCGGCGCTGAAGGCGTTCCTGCGCCAGGACCCGAACATCATCATGGTGGGCGAGATCCGCGATCTCGAAACGGGCGGCATCGCCATCAAGGCCGCGCTCACCGGCCACATGGTGCTCTCGACGCTGCACACCAACTCGGCGCCGGAAACGGTCACGCGACTCCTGGACATGGGCCTCGAGCCGTTCAACGTCAGCTCCGCGCTGAATCTCGTGCTCGCGCAGCGGCTCCTCCGCCGCATCTGCCCGAACTGCAAAGTCAAGTACGATCCCGACGACCTCGAGCTGGATGCGGCGAAGGTCAAGCGCACGTCGACCTTCCGCGAACTCCGCTTCACGGAAGAGGCGCTGCAGGGAGCGAAGGGCCGCGCCACGAAGGAGGCCGCGCCCTTCCTCACGAACCTCTCGCTCGACACCAAGATCGGCGACATCCCCTTCTTCAAGGGCACGGGCTGCGACACCTGCAACGGCACCGGCTTGAAGGGCCGCCAGGGCCTCTACGAAGTCATGTTCATGACCCCGAAGCTCCGCAAGCTGATTCTCCAGAACGTCGGAGCCGCGGAGATCAAGGACGGCGCCGTCGAAGAAGGCATGCTCACGCTGAGAATGGACGGCTGGCTGAAGGTATTGAAGGGCATCACCACGCTGGAACAGGTGATCCGGGAAACCGCTGCGTAAAGATGTTGCGGTTCGCTTTGTTCTAACGTCTCATCTCTACTTGTATCTCACGTCTCCACCCAGCATCCCGCGTTCCTCTTCCGCATCCTGCATCAGGTAGTTAATCCCGCATCCCGCATCGATTAGTTAATGACCGCTCCCATCCCGACAGGCTTGAATCTCAGGACGCTCCTCGAGGAAATGATCGAGCGAAACGCGTCCGACTTGCACATCACCGCCGGCGAGCGCGCGAAGATGCGCATCGACGGCGACATCGTGAATTCGACGAACGACTACGTCCTCTCGCCGAAGGACACGCTCCAAATCGCCTACTCCGTCCTCACGGAGCAGCAGAAGAAGCGCTTCGAGATGGACGACGAGCTCGATTTCTCGTTCGGCATCCAGGGCCTCGCGCGCTTCCGCGGCAACTGCTTCAAGCAGCGCGGCTGCGTCTCGATGGTGATGCGGCAGATCCCGATCAACATCAAGACCTTCGCCGACCTGAACCTGCCGCCGGTGATCGCGCGCATGGCCGAGAAGCCGCGCGGTCTCGTGCTCGTCACGGGTCCGACGGGCTCCGGAAAATCGACGACGCTCGCCGCGATGATCGACAAGATCAATCGCGAGCGAAAGGGCCACATCATCACCGTCGAAGATCCGATCGAGTTCATCCACCGGCATCAGGGGTGCATCATCAACCAGCGCGAGGTGGGGACTGACACGAAGAGCTTCGCCAACGCGCTCAAGTACGCGCTGCGTGAAGACCCCGACGTGCTGCTCATCGGCGAAATGCGAGACCTCGAGACCATCCAGGCCGCGCTGACCATCGCGGAGACGGGCCACCTCGCGTTCGCGACGCTGCACACGAACTCCGCGGCCGAGGCGGTCAACCGCATCATCGACGTCTTTCCGGCGCACCAGCAATCGCAGGTGCGCGCGCAACTCGCATTCGTGCTCGAGGGTGTCATCACGCAGACGCTGCTGCCGCGCCGCTCGGGGAAGGGCCGCGTTATGGCGGCGGAAATCCTCGTGATCACGCCCGCGATCCGCTCGCTGATTCGTGATGATAAGGTGCACCAGATCTATTCGTCGATGCAGTCCGGCAAGAAGCACGGCATGCAGACGATGAACGACGCGCTGTACCAGCTGTACATGGCGCGCGAAGTGGACGAGGAGGAATGCGTGCGCGTATCCAGCGATCCCAACGAGTTCTACCGGTTGATCGGCAAGACGATGGTCGAGGGGGATACGGCGCCGCGTGAAGGACCTACGAAGGCCGGGTCGGCTCCGGCCGGGCGCCGTTGAGTTCCGCCACGAAGTCATTCGAGGAGTAAGCGATGCCAACGTTCATGTATACCGCACGCGACGCCAAGGGCGATCTCAAGACCGCGACGATCGAGGCGGCCAACCGCGAGGACGTCGTTCAGCAGCTGCGACGGCTGCGGATGAACGTCGTCAAGGTCGAGGAGCAGTCCAAGGCGAAGCAGAAGACGGGCGGCTCGGTCTCGATGCGCGACATCGTGATCTTCACGCGCCAGTTCTCCACGATGATCAACTCGGGCCTGCCGCTCGTGCAGGCGCTCGACATTCTCTCGAAGCAGAGCGAGAACAAGGCGTTGCAGGCCGTGACGCGGCAGATCGTGTTCGACGTCGAATCGGGCCACACCGTGGCCGACGCTCTCGCCAAGCACCCGAAGGCGTTCAGCGACCTCTACGTGAACATGGTGGCTGCGGGCGAGGCCGGCGGTATTCTCGACACGATCCTCATGCGTCTCGCGACGTTCATGGAAAAGAACGACGCCCTGGTACGCAAGGTGAAGGGCGCGATGATCTACCCGGGCGTCATCATGAGCGTGGCCGCGATCGCCATCACCGTGCTGCTCATCTTCGTGATTCCCGTCTTCCAGAGCATGTTCGCGTCGGTGAACCTGGTGCTGCCGTTTCCCACGCGAATCGTGATCGGCCTCTCGGGCTTCCTGAAAGGGTACTGGTGGGCGATCGGCATCGGCGTCACAGCCGGCTTTTTCGCCCTCAAGAAGTACTACGCCACGTCGAACGGCCAGCTCGTGATCGACCGCATCCTGCTGCACACACCGGTGCTCGGCGATGTGCTCCGCAAATCCGCAGTCAGCCGTTTCACGCGCACGCTCGGCACACTGGTCAGCTCCGGCGTGTCGATTCTCGACGGACTCGAGATCACGGCGAAGACTGCCGGCAATCGCGTGGTTCAGGACGCGATCATGGCGAGCCGCTCGTCCATCGCGGGCGGCGACACCATCAGCGCGCCGCTGGCGAGGTCGAACGTCTTCCCGCCGATGGTCATCTCGATGATCTCCGTCGGCGAACAGACCGGCGGTCTCGACGAAATGCTCGCGAAGATCGCCGACTTCTACGACGAAGAGGTGGACGCGGCGGTGAGCGGACTGCTGGCACTGCTCGAACCGGTGATGATCGTGTTCCTCGGCGTCGTAGTCGGCGGCATGGTGGTGGCCATGTACCTGCCGATCTTCGACATGGTGAACGCGGTGCAGTAGCGATCTGATATGGAGCGACGCTGATGTAACTTTGCAAAGTTTATCGCAATTGTTTGACAAACTTTATCGCAATATCGGTCCAACCTATCGCAATTCGGCCCCGCCGCTCCTCGAGCGCGCGGGGCCGAACGCGTTGCGCCCTCGCGGGTTGGGCGCGCGACGGATCACGTTGAACGACTGGCTGGATTGTGTTTATCGTGCCGCACCAACACCGACACGGCGGACCGACTTCGCCGTCGTGACGCGTCGGAGTTAGGTTCGAAGGGAACGCGAGGAGCCTGTATCTCCCCCTATTGCGCGCGAGATTCCGATGGCCGACCTCGACCTGAGGCCCGCCCTCGCGAAGCTCGAGCTCGGGTAACTGACGTTCCGACCGCCCGGGCGACGATCTTCCCGGACGTCGTCCTCTTCTCGTGCATCACGGGCGTGCGGGAGCATGCGCGGGCCGTTGCGTGGATCGCGGCATCGCCCGCGCCGCAGGCGGAGTTCTCGAACGCCCGGCCACCCTAGAGGCGGCCATCTACGCGGCCTTCCTCGCCAAACACGAAGGTGAGTATGCGCGCCGTGGCGCCCAGCTCTACGTGGCCGAGATGCTCGAGACCGATGAGCAAGACCGACGCGCGGCCCCCTTCGACGCGCCCTCGCATCGCCGCAAACGCCGGCTTGCTCTTCGCGTCTTCAGCTGCCAGCTCCTCGAACAGAACTCGTAGGTCCGCATCGATGGCCATTGCCGTATGTCCTCCGGTTCGAGGTGTGCGGCCTTCTCCAACGAAGGTGCGCGTGTCGTCAGATTCATACCCTCACCACTTGATACAATAAGCCGACCACGGTATGATGCACAATGGCCTCGTCTGACCTCGATCTCCTTCAGGGCACCCTCAACGTGCTCATCCTTCGGGCGCTCTCATGGCACCCGATGCACGGCTACGCGGTTGCGCGTTTCATCCGCAGCGGATCGGGCGATCGGTTCCGCATTCTTGACGGCGCCCTGTACACGTCCCTCCATCGCATGGAAGAGCTCGGATGGGTGGAGTCATCGTGGGGGCTGTCGGACAGAGGGAAGCGCGCGAAGTTCTACGTAATCACGACAGCTGGACGTCGCGCGCTAAGAGACGAAGCTGCCACGTGGACGCAGTACGTGGACGCCGTCGCTGGCGTCATGCGGGCGCGGCCGGAGCGCGCGTGACGCCGTCGTTCTGGCGCGCCGTTCCCGGGAGCTGGAAGCAGCTGCTTCGCGTCGTCGCGCGCCGGTCGGAGGATGACGTCGACGCCGAACTTCGCTTTCACTTCGACGAGCGTATCACAGAACTCACCTCGCGAGGGATGCCGCGAGAGCTGGCTCGTGCGAGTGCGGTCGAGGAGTTTGGCGACCTCGAAACGGTGCGACGGGACCTTCAGGCGATCGATCGCCGAGTGGCCAGCCGGCGCAGTCGTGCGACTTGGTGGGAAGGCGTGATCCAGGACTTGCGATTTGTGCTCCGCGGCCTCGCACGGTCACCCGGGTTCACCGCGATGGTGGTGACTACGCTCGCGCTCGGCATCGGCGCGAACGCAGCGATCTATTCCGTGTTGGACCGGCTCTTCCTACAGGAGCCGGTCGGCGTGCGGCAACCAGATGAAGTTCGACGCCTCTTCCAAGAGCGAACCACATTGTCGGGGGGGCACAGCCTGCGCAGCACGTTCTCGTTCGCCGAGCTCGATCAACTTCGCAAGACGCTGCCATCGGATGTTGGTCTTTCGGGGTACGCGCAGAACGTGGGACGGCTCGGACGAGGCGCAAGCGCGGATGAGCTCGGGATCGTTTCGATTGTGGGAGACTACTTCAGCGTGCTCGGTGTCAGGCCGCTCATTGGTCGCTTCTTCACCGATGACGAATCGCAGATTGAGACGTTCTCCGCGGTCGCGGTCATCAGTGAGCGACTGTGGAGGGAGCGATTC
>JADGQS010000035.1 GCA_017881585.1 Gemmatimonadaceae bacterium
GAGCGCCGCGAGTGTCTCCTCGAGCTTCGCGCGATTGGCGGGATCCTTCGCGAGCACCCACGGCTGCGTCTGCTGGATGTGCTGGTTGGCGCGTTCGGTGAGCCGCGCGACGCACGCGAGCGCCTCGTGGCAGAGATAGCCGCGCGATCCGTCCATGGCGGAGCGGGCGCCGGCGAGGTCGGCGGAGTCGAGTGCATCCAGCCCGATGCGCGCGTTCGAATCCGGGACGACGCCGGCACAGTACTTCTCGACCATCGCGATGACGCGACTCGCGAGGTTGCCGAGCCCGTTCGCCAGTTCGGACGTGTAGACGGCGTCGAAGCGTTCGAGCGAAAACGAGCCGTCGCCGTCGAAGGGAATCTCCCGGAGCAGGAAATAGCGGAACGCGTCGGGCCCGAATCGCCCGATCGTGTCGTCGAGGTCGATCTTCACGCCGGCACTCTTCGAAAAACGCTCACCGCCGAACGAGATGAACCCGTGCGCCCATACGCGCTCGGGCAGCGGAAGCTCCGCCGCCTGCAGCATCGCGGGCCAGATCACGCAGTGCAGGCGCGTGATGTCCTTGCCGATCACGTGAAGCTGCGCGGGCCACCGGTCATGCCATTCCGTGCCCGGATAGCCGGTTGCGGTCAGGTAATTCGGCAGCGCGTCGAACCACACCCATGTGCCCTGCTGCTCGCCGTTCGCGCTCGCGATCGGGAAGGGAATCGCCCAGTCGAGCTTCGAGCGTGTGATCGAGATGTCCTCGAGTCCCTGCGCGAGCAGGCCAAGGATCTCGTTGCGCCGCGACTCGGGCTGAATGAAATCCGGGCGCTCCGAAAGAAGCCGCTCGAGAAAGGGCTGGTATTTCGTGAGCCGGAAGAACCAGTTGCGTTCCTGCGTCCACTGCAGCTCCCGCGTGGGATGCAGGATGCACTTTCCGTCCACGATCTCGTCGACGCGCTTGAACTGCTCGCAGCCGACGCAGTACCACCCTTCGTAGGTCTTCTCGTAGAAATCGTCGGGCGACGATTCGTGGATGCGCTTGATGAGCGCGCGCACGCCGCTCTTGTGCGCGGGGTCGGTCGTGCGGATGAACTGGTCGTACGAAATGCCGAGCCGGTCCCACGTGCCGCGAAAGCGCTCGGCGACGCGATCGACGAAAGCCTGCGGCTCGATGCCCTGCGCGGCCGCGGTCTGCGCGACCTTCTGGCCGTGCTCATCCATGCCGATGAGGAAGTGCACGGGACGTCCGAGCTGGCGCTGGAACCGCGCGATGGCATCCGCGCCGATCTTCTCGAGTGCGTGCCCGAAGTGCGGATCACCATTGGCGTAGTCGATCGCGGTCGTGATGTAGAATTTTTCTTTCAGATCGCCCACGTCAGCTCCCGGCCGGCGGTGCGGGAGGGGCCGGCGGCGCGTCCGGCGGCCCCTCCGGCGCCCCGCCCGGTCCACTCGGCGTTCCGCCTGCGCCGCCGCCCTCGCGGCCCCTGCGGCCGCCACGGCGCCCACGACGGCGGCGACGTCGGCCGCCACCCTCGCCCACTTCGCCACCCTGTTGCTGCGCCGGCGGCGCAGGCTGGGGCGACTGGGGCGCCTGGGGCGCCGACATCGCTTCCGGCTTCCGGCTTTCCGGCTTCCGGCTTGCCTCCGGATACGTGCGCGTCTCCGCGCCCCGCGGCGGCTCGACGGCATAATTCTCGGTCGTCGCCTCATCCTCGAACTCGGATGCGTCGTCGCTGGTCGCAAGATCCGAGGCAGCTGCGACCGACTCGCCGCCGAGTTCGTGGTTGAGCTGCGCGAGCGGCACCACGCGCACTTCGCCGGTCGCGCCGCGCAGCGTCACCTGTTCGCGGAAGATGTCGTTCGAGACGATCTTCTCCTCGCCGGCGAGCGTGACGACGATCTTCCCCTCTTTCGGAAAGCGCTTGCGCTGCTTCACGTAGAACTCGTGCTCGTAGCGCAGGCAGCACATCAGGCGGCCGCACGATCCGGAGATCTGCGAGGGATTCAGCGTGGAGAGCCGCTGATCCTTTGCGATGCTCGACTTCACGGGCCGCAGTTCCGGGAGCCAGCTTGCGCTGCAGAACTGGCGGGCGCAGCGGCCGATGCCGTCGAGGCGCTTGGCCTCGTCGCGCACGCCGATGTGCCACATTTGCACCCGCGTGCCGAACAGTCCCTCGAGCTGGCGCACGAGCTGCCGGAAATCCACGCGCTTTTCGGCGGTGAAGTAGATCGTGAGTTTCTTGCGGTCCCACTGCCACTCGGTATCGGACACCTTCATCTCGAGTGCCTGCGCGCGGACCTTCTCGATCGCGCGGCGCCGCACGTTGTCCTCGTCGGATCGCAGCAGCGCGCCTTTCGCGATATCCTCCGCGGTCGCGGCACGGAGCGCCGGCCTGAGTTGATCCGGCGAGGCCTTTCCGTGCGTCGTGCCGGCCTTCCGGATGGCGGCGAGCTCGCCGGTCGCGTTCACGACGCCCAAGTCCTCGCCGCGGTCGGCATCGACGATCACGTGCGCGTGCAGCGCCGGTGGATCGGGAAAGCTCCACGTGAAGAACTCGCGCCGGTTCCCCTTGAACGTCACCTCGATCAGGTGCGTCGCCGGCGGCGCCGCCGGCGCGGCGGTCGTGCCGTGGTCCGTCATTCCTCGAACTGTCCCATGCGCAGGTATTTTTCACGGCGGCGGCGCACGAGCTTGTCGGGCTTCAGGCGGCGCAGTTCGTCGAGGTTGCGCAGCAGCGCCTCTCCGACCGCCTTCGCCGTGGTTTCCTGGTCCGCGTGCGCACCGCCCGGCGGCTCGGGAATGATCTCGTCGATGATGCGGAGCTCGAGCAGGTCCTGCGCCGTGATCTTCAGCGCGCTCGCGGCCCGCTCGCGCATCTCGGGACTCTTGCCGTCCTTCCAGAGGATTGCGGCGCAGCCTTCCACCGTGATCACCGAGTAGACGGCGTTCTGCAGCATCAGCACGCGGTCCGCCACTCCCAGCGCGAGCGCGCCGCCGGAGCCTCCCTCGCCGATGATCGTCGCGATGATCGGCACGGTGAGCTGGCTCATCTCGAGCAGGTTGCGCGCGATCGCCTCGCTCTGTCCGCGCTCCTCGGCACCGAGTCCGGCCCACGCACCCGGCGTGTCGATGCACGTCACGACGGGAACGTGGAATTTCTCGGCGAGCTTCATGAGCCGCAGCGCCTTGCGGTAGCCCTCGGGGTGCGGCATCCCGAAGTTGCGGTGGAGATTCTCCTTGGTGTCGCGGCCGCGCTGCTGGCCGATGACCATGATCGTCTCGCCGTCGAGGCGCGCCCAGCCGCCGACGATCGCGGGATCGTCGCGATAGGCGCGGTCGCCGTGCAGTTCGATCCAGTCGGTGAACGCGAGGCGGATGTAGTCGAGCGTGAACGGGCGGCGCGGACTTCGCGCGACCTGCACGCGCTGGATCGGCGTGAGGTTCGCGTATATCGACTGGCGCAGCTCGCCGAGTTTCTTCTCGAGCGGCGCGATCTCGGCATCGACGCTGATCTCGCGCTCCGCCGCCATCTTGCGGAGCTCCTCGATCTGCCGCTCCACCTCTACCAGCGGCTTCTCGAACTCCAGTGCCGAAGTGCCCATGTCAGCTCCCGCGCACGAGGTGCACCCGTTCCGGCCCGAGCAGCGCCCGCAGCTCCAGCAGGGCTGCGGACGCCGGGGACAGCTTGAGCGAGGCGGATCGCAACCGGGCGCGCGAGCCGTCCGTGCCGTTCCAGCAGACTTCGAGCGGCGCGGAGCCGGGATGCGCGTCGACCACCGCACGCACGTCGCGCATCACGAGCGCCGGCAGCGAGACACTTTCCGTGAGGTCGAGCGACACCGAGATCTGTCCCTGCGTGCGAAGCTCGGCGAGGCGCGTGACGGACTCGACGATGAAGGTCGCGGACTCGGTGCCCTGGTCCCGTTTCGAATAGCCGCCCTTGATGAGCACCGGCACGTCGGCCTGTACGCGATCGTGGATGGCGGCCCACGCTTCCGGGAATACGAGGACTTCACCCGAGCCCGAGAAATCCTCGACCGTGAGCCGCGCGAACTCGTTGCCGCTCTTCTTCGAGACCTGCTTCTTGATCGCGGTCACCACGACGGCCAGCGACGCCGGCTGGTCGCTCCAGGTGCCGAGCGCGGCGACGGGAAGCGTCGCGAGCAGCTCGCACTCCGCGCGGAACGGTTCCAGCGGATGGCCGGAGATGTAGAATCCGATCGTCTCCTTCTCCTTCGTCAGGCGCTCGTGCTCCGTCATCGGGGCGACGTTCGGCAGCGACGGCTGCATGGCGTCCACGGCCGAGGCGCTGCGCGGGCCGGCGTCGCCGAAGAGCGAGCCCTGTCCGGTCGACGCCTCGTCCTGCATCAGCGAGGCGTGCTGGATCGCGCCGTCGAGCGCGGCGGCATATTGCGCGCGGTGCCCGCCGAGTCCGTCGAGGGCTCCCGCGTACAGCAGCGCTTCGAACACGCGTTTGTTGCAGGTGCGAAGGTCGACGCGTTCGGCGAAATCGTACAGTGACGCAAATGGATGGAAGATGGAAGATGGAAGATCGAGGACGGGCGCGCCGTTTCCATCTTTCATCTTCGATCTTCCATCGTTGGTCTTCCGGCCACGCGCCGCAATAATCGAGTCAATTGCGGCCCGTCCGACATTCCGCACCGCGCCGAGTCCGAAGCGAATCCGCTTGTCGTCGAGGACGGTGAACTTGTAGCCGCTCTCGTTCACGTCGGGCGGCAGGATCTCGAGGCCGAGCTCACGGGCCTCGTTGATGTATTTCACCACCGCGTCGGTGTCGCCGATGCACGCCGAGAGGAGCGCGGCCATGAACTCGGCCGGGTAGTGCACCTTGAGGTACGCGGTGTGGTACGAGAGCACGGAGTACGCGACCGAGTGCGACTTGTTGAAGCCGTAGCGGCCGAACGTCTCGATCTGTCCCGCGAGATCGGCGATGATGTGCTTGTCGTATCCGCGGGCGATCGCCTTCTCGACGAACTTGCCGATCTCCCCGCGGATGAGCTCGGCGTCCTTCTTTCCGACCGCCTTGCGCAGCACGTCGGCTTCGGCGAGCGAGATGCCCGCGAGCCGCTGCGCGATGCGCATCACCTGTTCCTGATAGGTGATGACGCCGTACGTGGGGGCGAGGATCTCCTCGAGCTCCGGCAGGGCGAAGCTGACGGCTTCCTCGCCGCGCTTGCGACGGATGTACACCTTGTGCATCCCCGCGTCGAGCGGCCCGGGACGCATGAGCGCGCTGCTCGCGACGAGATCGTCGAACCGGTCGGCGCGCATCGAGCGGACCAGGTCCGTGGCGAGCGGCGACTCGAACTGGAATACGCCGGCCGTGCGGCCGGCGCGCAGGGCGCGGTACGTGGCCTCGTCGTCGAGCGCGAGCGTCTCGAGATTGGGGACGTCGCGGCCGCGCGCCTTGATGGTCGCGAGGGCGTCGTGGATGATCGTGAGCGTCGTGAGGCCGAGGAAGTCCATCTTCAGCATGCCGGCCTTCTCGAGCGCGTTCATGTCGTATTGCGTCACCACCACGCGTTCGTCGCTGTCTCTTCCGGCGCCCTTCGAGTCCTGCGTGCAGATCGGGACGTAGTTGTCGAGCGGGCCGGGCGCGATGACGATTCCCGCCGCGTGAATTCCCGCGTGGCGCGACAGCCCTTCGAGCGAGATCGCGAAGTCGAGCAGCTGCCGGTGCCGTTCGTCGCCCTCGTAGAGCTTGCGCACTTCGGGAACTTTCTCGATCGCTTCCTTCACCGTGAGCGAGAAGTTCGGCTGATTCGGGATCAGCTTCGCGATCGCGTCGGTTTCGGCGGGCGTGAAGCCGAGCACGCGGCCGATGTCCTTGATGGCGGCGCGCGACTTGAGCGTCCCGAAGGTGATGATCTGGCCCACGCAGTCGCGACCGTACTTCTCGCGCACGTAGTCGATCACCTCGCCGCGGCGCTCTTCGCAGAAGTCCACGTCGATGTCGGGCATCGACACGCGCTCGGGGTTCAGGAAGCGCTCGAAGAGCAGGTCGAACTTCAGCGGGCATACGTCGGTGATGCGCAGGGCGTACGCGACGAGCGAACCGGCGGCTGATCCGCGGCCCGGCCCGACCGGAATCCCCTTCTCACGCGCGGCGCGAATGAAATCGGCGACGATGAGCAGGTATCCGGCGTACCCGGTCTTGGTGATGACGCCGAGCTCGTAGTCGAGACGCTCCTGCACGTTGGCGGGCAGCGTCTTCGCGTCGTCGTCCTTGTTCAGGTAGCGCTCGCGCGCGCCGGCCGTGGCGAGCGTGACCAGCAGGTCGTTCTCGGATTTTGCGCCCTTGGGAAGCGGGAACGACGGCAGGTAGTATTTCTTCTCGAATGCAAAACCGGCCTGGTCGGCGATCGCGAGCGTGTTCGCGAGGACGTCGGGACGGTCCTTGAAATGCTCGCGGATCTCGGGTGCGCTCTTGAAGTACAGCCCGCGGTCGTACTTCAGGCGGTTGTCGTCGAGGCGGTCCTTCTTCAGGCCGATGCAGAGCAGCACGTCGTGCGAGTCGTGATCCTCGGCGCGCAGGAAGTGCGAGTCGTTCGTGGCTATGACGGGGAGACTCAGCTTCTTCGCGAGCTTGAAGACCTCGGCGTTGAGCTTCTTCTGCTCGCCGGCCTCGTGCGCCTGCACCTCGAGGTAGTAGCGGTCCTTGAAGACGTTCGCGTACCACTCGGCGGCCTCCCGGGCTTCATCGAAGCGATCCTCGAGGAGATGGCGCGCGACCTCGCCCGCCATGCAGGCGGAGGAAACGATGATCCCCTCGTTGTATTTCGCGAGCAGCTCGCGGTCCACGCGCGGCTTGCCGTAGAATCCCTCGGTGTACGCGAGCGACGAGAGCTTGATGAGGTTCTGGTAGCCGGTGCGATCCCGGGCGAGGAGGACCAGGTGGTAATATGAGCGGTCCCCCGGCGTTGCGCGGCCGCGCAGGCGGCGGTCGCCGGGGGCGACGTACGCCTCCATTCCGATGATCGGCTTGATGCCCTGCGCGCGCGCCTTTTCCTGGAACTCCCACGCGGCGTGGAGGTTGCCGTGGTCGGTGATCGCGAGGGCCGGTTGTTCGAACTCGACGGCCCGGGCTATCAGGTCGTCGATCCGGTTGGCGCCATCGAGCAGGGAGTACTCGGAGTGGCAGTGCAGGTGTACGAAGGACATTGAGTTGAAAGCTAGCCGTTGTCGCGCGGCCCTGTCAAAGCGAAATTACCCCTCTGTCCCACTTGCTAAAAGATTACAGCGCAAAGAGTTAATGAGAAGAATCGAGGTCACCTCGTTCGCGTTGCTTTTTCTCGCCGCGTGCCATCGCGACGGCGTCGATTCGGCCGTGCCGTCCTGTCCCGCCGGCGCGGCCCTTCTTGCGCCCTACGATGCCGTTACGGTGAGCAGCGCGCAGCTCGACAGCTGCCTCACCCTTCCGGGGAACGGCGCGACGTATCTCGTGGTCGGGCAGTTCGCGAGCGTGGGAGATCCGACGAACGTGGTGAACTGGCAGATCAATACCAGCGTCGCGGGCGGCTCCGCGGCCGCGACCAGCGTCGCGGGCGGCTCCGCGGCCGCGGCGTCGCGACCGCTGCATCTGAAGGGCGACAACCCGATCCGCCGCGAGTTCGAAACGATGCTGCGAGGAATCGAGCGCACGATCGCCCCGCGGGCGCGGGCGGAGGCGATTGCGGCGCGACGCAGCCCAGTGCGGCTGAGCGCGGCGATCGCCCCGCCGCCGGCGCTGGGCACGAGGCGCGATTTCAAGGTCGTGGCGGCGCTCGACGGGTCGAGCTTCACCAGCGCCACGGCCCGGCTCGTCTACGCCGGCGATCACGTGCTGCTCTACGTCGACACGATCGGACAGGGATTTTCGGACGCGCAGTACCGGTCGCTGGGAGCGCTGTTCGATCGCGATCTCTACGCGATCGACATCAGGGCGTTCGGCAGCGAGAGCGACGTGGACCAGAACGGCCGCGTCATCGCGCTGTTCACGCCGAAGATCAACGCCCTCGTGAGCACGTCGAACTGCGCGTTCGCCGGATACGTCACCGGGTTCTTCTACGGCACCGACCTGTTGGTGAGCGATCCGAACTCCAACAAGGGCGAGATCTTCTTCTCGTACGTCCCGGACTCGGCGGGCACGTATAGCTGCCCGCACACGGCGGCATCGGTGCTGCAGGTCGTGCCGGGAACGTTCCTGCACGAGCTGCAGCACATGATTTCGTTCAACCAGCACGTGCTCGTTCGCGGCGGAGCCCAGGAGGACGTGTGGCTCAACGAGGGGCTCGGCCAGATCGCAGAGGAACTCGGATCGGAGTACTATGAAGCGAAGTATCCGCCGCCATCCGGACGATCCACCACCACGCAGCTCTTTCCGGATTCGGCCGGGCCGTTCATTCAGCCGCAGCTGCTCGACGCTTACGTTTACCTGAACACCACCCGGGCTCATTCGGTGACGTCCTACAACGGCGGCGGATCGCTCGAGGAGCGCGGAGCAACCTGGCTCTTCCTGCGCTGGCTGGCGTCGCAAAAGGGGGAAAGCATCTTCGGACGCCTCGTGCAGACATCGAAGACCGGCATCGCGAACATCCAGGCGCAGGCCGGGGAATCGTTCGGCGCGCTGTTCGGCGACTTCAGCACGGCGCTCGAGGTCGACTCGATACCCGGCGTGCCGCGGTCGGGCGTTCCCGCGCGCTTCCGCTTCGGTTCGCGCAACCTTCGCGCGCTCATGGCGCGCGAGGCGACGATCGAGACGTTCCCGAATCCCTGGCCGTTGCCGGTCTATTCGCTCGGCATCGGCGGCGCGCTCTCGTCGAACATGATTCCGGGAACGATGGTGCACGCGAGCATCACGCCGCCCGCGAGCGGCACGAACGTCTCGCTCGGCTTCACGGGCCCACAGTCGGCTCCGTTCCCGGTGGCGCTCGGCGCGCAGGTGACGATCTTCCGGATGCCGCCATGAGGACCGAACACCGACGACCGACGATGGAAGATCGAAGATGGAAGATGGAGCGGGTCAAGCGGCTGATCGCGCTGGCCGGTGGCGTGGCAATACTCGGCGGGCCGCTCCCTGCGCGAGCGCAAACGCAGACGTCCAACGACACGCGTGCGGCGATCCTGCTCACCCTGCCTGCGAGTTCGCGCGCCCTCGCGCTGGGAGAGGCCTGGGGCGCCGTCGCAGACGATGAGAGCGCCCTCTTCTATAATCCGGCGCAGCTGGCGCGCGTGCGCGCTCTCGCGGTCGGCGGGTCGCTGCAGAACTACATCGCGTCCACGACGCTCGGCGCGTTCGCCGTCGCGGTTCCACTCGGGCACGGCACGATAGGCGTCGGGCTTCAGCTCCTGGACTATGGAAGCGCCGACGAGATCGTGCCGGCGGACGGAAGCAACGGCCAGGCCGGCACGCCGACCGGATCCACCGTGACGGCGCAGGACATGGCGTTCACGCTCGGATATGGAATCGCGTTCGGCTCGCGGCACGAACTGCGCGTCGGGGCCGCGGTGACGTACGCACGACAGGAGGTGGCGAGTTACTCGGGTGGCGCGATGGCCGGCGACATCGGAGCGGCGTATTCGCTTGCGAACGGCTGGGACGTGAGCGCGGCGCTGCAGCATCTCGGCTCGAACCTCACCCTCGCCTCCGTCAGCGCGCCCCTGCCGTTCACCTGGCGCGCGGCTGTCGCGGCGCCGATGGTGCGAGCCGGCGTGTTCACGCTGCGGCCGATGGCGGAGGCGCGAAAGGTGAGCGGCGCGGAGGTCACGGGCGTGCTCGGTGCCGAGGGGACGTGGCGCACGGGAACGAGCGGCACCGTGCTCGCCGCGCGCGCGGGCTACGCATTTCGCGGTTCCACCGATGCCCGCGCGCCGTTCACCGTCGGCGCGGGAATCACGCTCGGGCGCCTGCAGGTGGACTACGCGTACGAGGGATTCGACCTGATCGGCGGCGCCACGAATCGCGTCGGGGTGCGGTTCGCCGCACTGCCGCGCGGCCCGTGACGCGGCGCAAGCTCGTGCGCGTTCGCTGGGGCGGCATCCTCCTCGTTCTGCTCGGCGTCCTGGCCGGCGTCGCCCTGCTCACCGCGGTGACGCCGATGGGACGGTACATCGCGCGCGGTGCGCTCGCGGAAGCGAGGATCCTCTCGCGCCGGCAGTCCATCGCAAAGCTCGTCGCCGACAGCGCCACCGCGCCGGCGATTCGCGCCAAGCTGCAGCTGGTGCTCGAGGCACGGAAATTCGCCGCGGATTCGCTCGGCCTTCCGGCGAAGAACGCGTTCACGCAGTACACGAAGCTCGAGCACGACACGCTCGTGCTGGTGCTTTCCGGCGCGTACCGGGATGGACTCGTTCCCGTGACGTGGTGGTTTCCCGTCGTCGGCCGCGTGCCGTACAAGGGGTTCTTCGACTTCGCCGAAGCCAAGCGGGCCGAGGCCGAGCTGAAGGAGGCCGGGTTCGACACGTATCTGCGCCCGTCGCCGGCGTTCAGCACGCTCGGGTTCTTCAACGATCCGCTTCTCTCCACCACGCTGGGGGAGGATTCACTGGGAATCGTGAATACCGTGGTGCACGAGCTGACGCACAACAAGTTCTATGCGAAGGGCGAGGCCGTGTTCAACGAGAGCTTCGCGAGTTTCGTCGGTGCGCGCGGGGCGGAGCGGTTCTTCGCCTCTCGTGGCGACACGTCGAGCGCGCGGCGTACGGTGGCGCGCTGGCACGACGACCTGCTCCTGGGTGGCGCTTGGGAGCGGACGTACCACTCGCTCGACTCGGCGTATCGCGCGCATCCAGGCGACTCCGCGCGCACGGTGCGCTACGCGGCGCGCGACTCGGTGTACGCTCGCACGCGAAGATTTCTCGTGGATTCCATTGCACCGCAGCTGCAGGCGATCGACCCGCGTTACGCCGCGCGCGTGCGACTGGACAACGCGTCTCTGCTCGCGCGACTGATCTATGCGACGGGGTTGCCGAAGTTCGAATCGGTGTACGCGAGTGAGGGTCGGGATGTACGGCGGGCCCTCGAGCGCATCATCCGGGAGAGACCGTAGAGCTTATCGTTCAAATCAGGTGCGGCGCTTCCACATTGGCACGGGCGACGCGTGAGGGGCGATCTGGTGAAGAGCGACGGGTGAGGAGTGAGGAGGGAAATAGAAGGACACGGGTGAAACATTCCGGTGACGCACCGAGGCTTCGCGACGTGCAACTTGCTCGGCGTGACGAACGATTTCGACGACGCTGCGCTCCCGGCATGGGAGGCGCGACAGCACACGGCGATTACCGGGGATCCGCTGTGGCGGTTGAACTGCTATCGCGAAGCGCTATTCCTTCTCGAGCAGGTCCGCGACGACGTGAAGGAACTCGGGCCTCCGAATTTGCACTCGGCTGCGAAGGAGCAGCTTCTCACGTCGCTCGTCCCTCTTCGCAATCCCCTCACCCGTCGCTCGTCCCTCTCCAGAGCAGCCCCTGTCCTCGCAAAATTGTTCGCGAGATGGCTCCAGGCGGCCGGACCGCCGCCGGCTATGCCCCGAAACGCCCCTTGAGCATCGCGCGCAGGTCCACGACGGGGAGTGGGCCCGCGGCGGGGTCGGGCGGCGCGGACTCCGGGCGGTCGACCACGACGCGCTGCATTCCCTCGCGTACGCCGCGATCGATGAAGCGCGAGAGCTGGTCCATGGAGTAGTCGGCGCCGCGGCGCGTGTCGTAGACGTTGAGCGGATACGTGACGAAGAGGTGATTGCGCGGCCGCGTCATCGCGACGTACATCAGGCGGCGTTCTTCTTCGATCTGGTCGTCGTCGCCGAGTGAGCGGGCGGAAGGGAACCAGCCATCCACGGCCCAGATCACGAAGACGGCGTCCCACTCGCGTCCCTTGGCGCTGTGCGCGGTGCTGAGGATGAGCACGTCGTCCTCGCTGCCCGTGCCGAATCCGAAATCCTGCGTCGCCTGTGGCGGCTCGAGCGCCAGCGCCGAGAGAAACGCGGCGCGGCTCGGATAACCGCCGGCGATCGTCTGCAATTGGTCGAGATCGGAGAGCCGCGGCTCCACGCGATCGTATCGTTCGCGCAGGATGTCGTCGTAGAGGCGGCGGACGCGCGCGATCTCCACGGTCACGGCACCCTCCACGTCCGTTGGGTTCGTTCTGAGCGCGTCCAGGAGCAGCACGAGCTCGGCGTGCGCCGCGCGCGCGCGGGGCGGCGGCTCGTACCGGCCGAACGCACCGGATTCCCAGGCGGCCAGCGCCATCGAATCGATCGCGCCGCGGGCCGTCGCTTCGCCGATTCCCGGCATGAGCATGAGGAGCCGATACCAGCTCACTTCGTCGCGCGGGTTCTCGAGAATGCGCAGGAACGCGAGGACATCCTTCACGTGCGCGGCCTCGAGGAACTTGATTCCGCCCCACTTCTCGAACGGGATGCTGCGCGCGGTGAGCTCGATCTCGAGATCGGCGCTCATGTAGCCGGCGCGGAAGAGCACGGCCATCTCGTGGAGCGGCACGCCCTCCTCGTGCAGCTCGAGAATGCGGTCCACCACGAAGCGCGTCTGTGCCTGCTCGTCGTGCGCGGTGACGAGCCACGGCTTCTCGCCGCCCGTACGTTTGGTGAAGAGGTTCTTCGTGTAGCGCTCCTCGGCGCGCGAGATCACGGTGTTGGTGACGTCGAGGATCGGCTGCGTGGACCGGTAGTTCTCCTCGAGCGGAACGACTGCGGCCCCCTCGAACTGCGCGGGAAAATCGAGGATGTTGCGAATGGTCGCGCCGCGGAACGAATAAATGCTCTGCGCGTCGTCGCCCACGACGGTGATGTTGCGGTGCGTGCGGCACATGCCTCGCAGGATGCGCGACTGCAGCTGGTTCGTGTCCTGGTACTCGTCCACGAGGATGTGGTCGTAGAGCGAGGCGATCTTGTCGGCGAGCGCGCCGTCCGATTCGACGAGCATCGCCCAGAAGAGCAGGAGGTCATCATAGTCGACGAGGTTGCGCTCGCTCTTGCGCGATGTGTAATCCGCGTAGATGCGCGAGAAATCCTCCTCGTACTCGCGAAACTGGGGATAGTCCTCGCTGAGGATCGCGGGCACGGGAATCTCCGTGTTCACGTGCCGCGAGTACACCTGGTGGAGCGTGGCCTTCTTGGGGAATCGTTTCTTCTTTTCGGAGAAGCCCAGTTTGGCGCGCGAGAGCTGCATCAGGTCTTCGGCGTCGGACTGGTCCATGATCGTGAAGTCCGCGGGGAGCCCGGCGGACTGGCCGAAGCGTCGCAACAGGCGGTGCGCGGTCGCGTGGAAGGTGCCGCCGTGCACGGCGCGGCTCGCACTCCCGACGAGACGCTCGGCGCGGCCGAGCATTTCCTGCGCGGAGCGCCGCGTGAACGTCAGGAGCAGTATGCGCTCCGGGCGGACGCCCTTCTCGAGCAGATGCGCGACGCGATACACCAGCGTGCGCGTCTTGCCCGTGCCGGCGCCGGCGATGATCAGGAGCGGCCCGTCCGCGTGGGTGGCCGCCCGCAGCTGCGCCGGATTCAGCTCGGCGGCGAAGTCCGTCGCGCGCTTGGCCTCGACTTCGCGGATGCGGGAAGGGTAGACGCGGGCGTCATCGTGCATGAGATTCGAATATAGTGACCCCACCACTCAACGACCCGCGAGCGCCCGCGAACGCAGCGTCGTCATTTTCCCGCAGGGAATTTGACGCGCGCTCGGTGGTCATCGCCGTACTCGCCGCGGGCGCGCTGCTGCGCTTTCTCCTCGCGGAGTCCACCGGGCTCGGCGTGGACGAATCCTATGCCGTCGCCGTCGCGCGGCAGTTGTCGCTCTCGTACTTCGATCATCCGCCGCTGCACTTCTGGCTCGCGGGCGCGATGGCGAAGCTCGCGCACAGCGAGAGCGGGGAAGTCGTGCGCTTCCCGTTCGTGGTGTGTTTCGCCGCCACCACCTGGCTGATGTACCGTGTGGGCGCCCGATTCTTCGGTGAGCACGCGGGCGCGCTGGCCGCGCTCCTGCTGAACATCTCGGCCGTGTTCAGCGTGACGACGGGTGGATGGGTGCTGCCTGACGGGCCGCTCATGCTGTTCATGCTCGCGTCGGTGAGCGTGATCGTCGAGATCCTCTTTGACGGCGCGTCGACGTTCGCTCCGCGCCAGACCTCGGCTCGGCCAGGTCCGTCGCAGCTGCTTCGCGGCCCCGATACGTTCCGGTGGATGGTCGCGGGAGTCTTTGCCGGGCTCGCGATGCTCTCCAAGTATCACGGTGTGTTCGTGCTCGCGGGAACGTTCCTGTTCCTCCTGACGAGCGCGCCGCATCGCAAGTGGCTTGTGCGTCCGGGGCCGTACCTCGGTGCACTGGTGGCGCTCGCGATGTTCACGCCGGTGCTCGTGTGGAATCGTGAGCACGGGTGGGCGTCGTTCGTCTTTCAGGGTGGTCGCGCGGCGGGGCGAGGCGGGCTGCATTTCGGCACGATGCTCGCCAGCATCGCCGGTCAGGCGGCATACGTATTGCCGTGGATCTGGGTGCCGCTGGTGGTCGTTCTGTGGGCCGCCTTGCGATCGGGACCGCGCGATGCGGCGCGCTGGTTTTTCGTGTGTCTCGGCATCGGGCCGATCGCGGCGTTCACGCTGATCGCGCTGCGGGGTAACGAAGGCCTTCCGCACTGGCAGGCGCCGGGCTACCTGATGCTCTTCCCGATTCTCGGCGCGGCGGTCGCGAGCCGGCTGGAGCGCGGCGACGCGCTCACGAGGCGATGGCTGCGCTGGAGTGCGTGGAGCTTCATCGTGCTCGTCGTGATTCTCGCCACGCAGACCGCAAACGGCTGGATGGAGCGCGTCGCGCCGGCGTTGTTCGCGAAGGGCGATCCGACCACGGACCTGATTTCATGGCGCGAGCTTCGGCCGACGCTCGATGCCAGGCGCATGCTCGCTCACGGCGAGTTTCTGGCGGCGCCGAGCTGGATCCAGGCGGGGCAGGCGGCGCTCGGCGCCGGCCCGGACGTTCCCATGCTCTGTCTTTGCGTCGACCCGCATCATTTCTACTACATGAACGACGATCGCACCTTTCTCGGCCGGGATGCGGTGTTCGTGAAGAAGATCAAGCCGAATGACGACGTGGTCGCTGCGTTCTTGCCTTACTTCGAGTCGTTCGAGGTGGCCGACACGCTGGTGATCCGTCGCGCGGGCGCCGAAGCGGTGCGCGTGGGGATCTACCGTGCGCGCGGGTTCAAGAAAGTGTTTCCCACTGTGCAGCCGCGCTGACCGGGTCGCGGCGGCCGCGGTACTACCGCGCTGCTACCGCACGTGTGCGATGAAGAACTGCCACATCAGGACAGAGGCCTTCATCTCATTCATCGGCGGTAGCGCACCCGGATCGTCCGGTCCTCCGGGCCAACCGTGCGTTCCGTCCTGGATCGAATAGAAATCGACGTCGGCGGCGAGACACGAAGTCCAGCTTGTCTGAACCACATTCGCCGACGTGCTCTTGGCCGCCCCCTTGGCGGTCGTTGCGGTACACCCGTTCAGGGCGGCCCAGAACTGCACCGACGGCGGCAGGCCGTCGGCCAGCACCGGTACCGGACCTGGCGGCGAGGGCGCATCCTGGCCGAACGGAACTTCGGGGTCGTCGGTCCCGTGTACGGCAAACAGGGGAACCGGCGCTGCAGGATTGCACGAATCGTCCGCCAGGCTTCCTTCGACGACGCCGATCGCGGCGACGGTTGTGGCGAGCTGGCAACCCACTTCGTACGCCATGTATCCACCGGCGGAGAATCCCGCGACGTACACCCTGCGCGAATCAAGCGGGACGTGCACGGCGACCGTCTTGATGAGCGCGGCGATGAATCCGAGGTCGTCGATATTGTCCCGGTTGGCGGCACCGCAGCACGTGCCCGCGTTCCAGTCCGACGGATAGAGATTGAACGCGCCGCCGGTGCCGTTTGGGTACGCAACGAGGAAGCGCTGGGCGTCCGCGAGCGAGTCCATGCCGGACTGCCGTTCGACGGCACTCGCGTCGCCGCCGCTGCCGTGCAGCACAATCACGAGCGGCCATGGCCGCGGAAGCCCGGATGAGCTGAGGCGCCGACGCGACGGCACGTGCACCAGGAACGTCCGCGTCAGCGCACCGACCACCGTCACGTGCGCGGCAGTGCCGTCCGACCAATCGCTGCTCTCTCCCGCGCCCGTGGGCCCGTAGGTCGAACAGGCGACGAGGACTGAAACGATCGCAATGCCCGCGACGCTGCGTGCGCTCATGGCCGAGCGGGCCCGGCGGCCCTGAGCTTCCACGAAAGCGCCGCCCCTACCTGGGTCGGGCCTCCGGCGATGACGATTCTCTGCACGCCGACGTTGACGCCGACCCTGGAGGCGACCGTCCATGAGACTGCCGCACCGATCATGGGAAGGAACCCGCCGGCGGCGAAGTCGCTGCCGGTCACGTGCCCGTATCCGAACCCCGGTGCGATCGAGGCGCACAGCGACGAGGCTCGCAAGAGCGGCAGCCCAATGTCGATCGGCACCGTGACGGCGGCCGAGCCGGCGGTCGAGCCCTCGGGGCCGAGATACTTGGCGCCACCAAGGCTCACTCGCACGCCAATTCCCATCCGGATCGGCCGACGGTCCGTTCTCGCGAAGCCGTGATCCCACAGGGTGGATTGCACGTCGAGGCCTCCCGAGACCCATCCGGAGCAGGTCGGGCACTCGACGAGCTCATATGCGCCCGTGAGCGAAAGTTGCGCTCTCGCGATTCCGAGGCCGTGCGACCACGTCACCCCGAGGTTGTCGTGCACGGCGTCGTCGGGGTCGTAGCGCCAGCGGCCGTACCGCAGCGACCACTCGTTGACACCGGACGCCATGTCGCCCGGGTCGCCGGCGACTGGTGGCAGTGCGCCCACGGGGGAAAGCACGAGTCCGTCCCACGCTCCGATCTGGTTGACACTTTGCGCCGCTGTTTCGCGCGGCGCGACGCCAAACGATATTATAAGAGCCGCGAAGGCGAGGCGGCATTTGAAAGTTGTCGTCATCGGGCCAGCATGAATCAGTGCGTCGCCTCAAGTGGTTCCCGGAAGGATACCCGGGTGTGGATAGTACCTCAATCATGGCCGCGTCCATTGCCGAGGACGGCGTTATCGATCGGATAATGAATCACCTTCAGCTGCCGTGACCACCGTCGCGATCGAGGGGGCGGCGCTCGAGCCACGAGGTTGGCGCTGGACCCGGTGGCTCGGAATGGCCGTCGGAGGCGTCGTATTTGCCGTCGCGCTCTACTCCCTGCGCCGGGAGTTCGCGACCTACAACCTCCGGCAAATACGACTCGCCGTGCGAACCCTCGACCCGATCTTCATCGTGCGGGGGACGCTCTTCGCGATCGGCGCATACGCGGCGCTCGCCACCTACGACGTGCTCGCGCTCCGCTACATCAAGAGCGACCTCCCGGCGAAGCGCGTCGCGTTCATCTCCTTCATCGCGTTTTCATTCTCCAACGCGCTCGGATTCCCGTTGCTGCTGGGCGGCGGCCTGCGCTACCGGCTGTACAACGCGGCCGGACTTTCGAGCGCGGACATCGCCCTCACGATCGCCTTCAACTCGGTGACTTTCTGGCTGGGCGTGCTGTCGGTCGCCGGAGGGTCGCTCCTCCTCACGCCCAGCGGGCCCGACGCGATCTTCGGCGTTGCGCTCTCGAGCCTGCGGGCCGTCGGCGCGCTCCTGCTGCTCACGGTCGCGGCCTACCTCTTCGCGTGCGCACGGTTCCGCCGCCCGATTCGCCTACTCGGGTGGGAGTTCGTTCCGCCGTCGGGCCGGATCGCGATGGCGCAGGTCGCCATTTCGATCGTGGACTGGCTGCTCGTGGCCGCGGTGCTCTGGTCCGTGCTGCCGCAGGCCTCGCCGGACGTGACCTTCGGCGTCATGCTCTGCGCGTTCGTGCTTGCGCAGGTGGCCGGCCTGGTGAGCCACGTGCCCGGCGGACTGGGTGTGTTCGAGTTCACATTCGTCGCGCTGCTCAGCCGCCATGTCGAGCCCACCCGGCTCCTCGGCGCGGTAATCGTATTCCGCATCATCTACTATCTCTTTCCGCTCGCGATCGCGCTCATGTTGCTCGCGGCCAGCGAGCTTTCGCGCGGCCGGTCGCGGCTGGCGCGCGCCGCTCGCGTCGCGAGCGGGTGGGTGCCACTCGCCGCGCCCGCACTCTTCTCGCTCACGACCTTCATCGGCGGCATGATCCTGCTCTTCTCCGGCGCGACGCCGGAGATGCGCCTCCGGTTGCGATTCATCGGAGACCTGGTCCCGCTCGCGGTCATCGAGTCGTCCCACTTCGTCGCAAGCCTGACGGGCGCGGCGCTTCTCATCCTCGCACACGGCCTCGGCCGCCGCCTCGACGCCGCGTACTACCTCACCGTCGCCGCGCTTCTCGTCGGCATCGTCGCCTCGCTTCTCAAGGGGTGGGACTACGAGGAAGCCGCCGCGCTGGCCGTCATCCTGGTGACCCTCCTCCCGGCACGCCGGCATTTCTACCGGCGTTCCTCGCTCACCGCCGAGTTCCTCTCGGTCCGGTGGATCCTCATGATCGTCACCGTGCTCGCGATGAGCGCGTGGCTCGGGTTCTTCGCCTACAAGAACGTCGCGTATTCGAACGAGCTCTGGTGGCAGTTCGCCCTCCGAGGCGATACACCGCGTTTCTTCCGGTCAATGGTCGGCGTTTCGGTGGGTATCGCGCTCATCGCGCTGCACCGCCTGCTGCGCCCCGTCCCGTGGAAATCCGCGGCGCCGGACGCCCCGACGCTCGATCGGGTGGAAACGATCGTGCATGCCTCCCCTGACACGCTTTCCTATCTTGCGCTGCTCGGCGACAAGTCGCTCCTCTTTTCGGACGACGGGACCGCGTTCGTGATGTACGGAGTCGAGGGCGGCAGCTTCGTCGCCATGGGCGACCCGATCGGTTCGCCGCGCCACCGGAAGGACCTCGCCTGGGAATTTCGCGCGCTCGCCGATCGTCAGGGCGCCGCGACGGTGTTCTATCAGGTGCGCAAGCACAACCTTCCCCTCTACCTCGACATGGGACTCTCGCTGCTCAAGCTGGGCGAGGAAGGTCGCGTCCCGCTGCGTGACTTCAGCCTCGATGGTGGCGCGCGAAAGCGTCTGCGCCGGGTGGTGCGAGTCGTGGAGGCCGCAGGAGGCCGATTCGAGATGCATCGTGGCTCGGAGATCGACGCCATCCTTCCGCAACTCAAGGTGATTTCGGATGAATGGCTTGCCGCGCGAGGCTCCCGCGAGAAGGGCTTCTCGCTCGGTTTCTGGAACGAGCGCTACCTGCGCAGCACATCCATCGCGGTCGTCAGGCGGGGAGAGGAGATCGTCGCGTTCGCCAACCTCTGGGAGGGCGCGGAGAAGGAGGAGGTGACGGTGGACCTGATGCGCTACACTTCGCGTGCGCCTGAGGGAACGATGGAGTATCTCTTCGTCCAGTCGATGCTGTGGGGTCGCGAAGCGGGATTCGCCCACTTCAACCTGGGCATGGCGCCGCTCTCGGGCCTCGAGAACCGGCAGCTCGCGCCCATCTGGAACCGCGTCGGATCGCTGCTGTTCAAGCACACCGAGAACTTCTACAACTTCCAGGGGCTTCGCGGCTTCAAGCAGAAGTTCGATCCCGTCTGGGAGCCGCGCTACCTGGCGTCGCGGGGCGGGATCGCGCTGCCGAGGATCCTCACGAACGTCTCGGCACTGGTGTCGCGAGGACTGCGGGGCGTGATTTCGAAATGATGTTCGCGCGGCATCTCAGCGCCGCAGCGTCCACCCCAGGGCGCGCTCGACGAACGGTCCCGCCAGCAGGATGTTCGACATGGAGTGCCCGCCCCAGGGCACCGACCACTTGTCGATCCGCCCGCCGCCGGCCCTGATCAGCTCGGCGTCGTCCGCACGGAAGCGGTCGTCGGTGCCGCGCACGATCGCCACGCGCACCGAGGCCGGGAGCGCGGCGATGTTGTCCGCCACCGAGTAACTCCCCGGCTCCGTGGGCGCGGAGCGGTTCGCGATGTCCGAGAGCGTCGCGCGAAGGTGGCCGCGCCCTCGCGAACTGATCAGGAGCAGCCCCGTGAGTCGCGGAGGCGCCGCGTGCGCCGCGATCCAGCTAGCCACCTCGGCGCCCAGTGAGTGACCGCCCAGCACGACCGGGATCGAGTCGGCGCCGAGCTCGCGTCGCGCGAGCGCGATCATCACGGCTACGCTGTCGCCGAAGAGCCGCGCGCGCGCCGCTGCGTCATCCGGGAGCCGGCCGAAGAACAGCTTCACGTCGAGTCCCACGACGTCGTATCCTGCTCCCGCGAGACGCTTCGCCAGGTCCTGGTGCGCACCCCAGAAGCCGATGTCGTTACCGATGAAGAAGACGAACGCCTTCGCGGGCGCAGACGTCACGGCCGACGGATAGAAGAGGAGCGGAAAGCCTGCAAGCGCCGGGTCGTGCGGCGCATACGGTGCGGGCGATGGGCGAAAACAGCCGCTGGCGACGGCCAGGAGAACCGCGAGCGAGCACAGCGTGATCGCTGCGGCGCGCGCGCGAGGTAACGACCAGTCCCGTGCGGGCACCTCTAGCGCGGATCCCCACGAAACCGATAGAACACAAGTTCTCCTCGCTTCACCGGGAGCAGCCGCCGCTCGGCGGGCGACTTTCCCTCTGCGAACAGCGCGGAGAGATCGGCGAGGAACGCCTGGTTGCCGAACAGCGTGTGGCCGAGGGCGTCGGCGCGCACGCGCGTGGCGTCGATCGTGTCCATGCCCTTCAGGACGACGAGCGAATCGCCGCCGAGTCCGAGGCGCCAGACGCCGTTGACGGCGCGTGAGACGCGCAGGGCGTCGTCGTCGTTGGAGGCGTAGAGCGTGACGCGGGTGGCGCGCGTCTCGAGGCGCGGGAGAATTTCGCGGCCGAACACGCGGCGGTCGAGATCGGGCGCGGCGAAGACCACCTGATCGAAGTGCGGCAGCGAGTCGATCGCGGGCGCGAGCGAGAGTGCCTTGGCAATGGTCTCGGAACCCATGGAATGGCCGAGCAGTTCGATGTGATCCGGCTGCGCGGCGACGAGCGTACCGCGGAGCAGCCGCAGCAGGTGGAATCCCGCGTTGCGCGCGGCCTGCTGGTCGCGGACGTAGCTGGTGACCGAGGCGGCCGACGGCCAGGAGAAGAGAACGACCGTGCCGTCGAAGTTGAGGTCGGCGGCAATCTGAGCGGCGCGAACGGCGGCGTCCTCGAACGACGTGTTGAACCCGTGCACGAACACGAGAATGTTGCGCGATCGCGTGATCGCGAGGTCGGCCGCGACGCGCTGCACGAAACGATTCGAGTCCGCCGGGATGACCGACGTGACGAAGAACTCCTTCGCTGGATTCGGTCCGGAAGAGAACGCGCTGCTGAACGAACCCTGGCGGGGCAGCTCGCCGGTGCCTCTGGCACTGTACGGCGGCACGTTCACGCCGACGGCGGCGAACTGCAGCGAATCGGCGTCGTCCGGTCCGAAGCGGTCGCCCGCGCGTTCGCTCTGCACCGCGCGTCGCGTCGTCGCGAGGAAGATCGTGATGCGCGTGGCTCCGCTGTCGAGCACGGCGTACGAACGCGGCGTGACCGAGTGGGGCGGCGGCGCGGGCGGCGGTGGTGCGGGCGGCAGCACCGCAGGCGCGCCGTGACACGCGGCGGCGCACACGAGCGCGGCGATGTAGGCGCGGAGCTTCTTCATGGCTGGTTCATGGCTGGTTCATGGCTGGTTCAGGCTGCGCGACCATCGCGAGCTGCGCCCGCAGTGCGTCGAAGGAATACTCTCGCGGCGCCCATCCGAACGTCTCGGCCAGCCCCGTGACGACCGCCTCGCGCGCCTCTTCTCCCAGCGCGGGCGATGGCGCGAGGCACGCGTTGGCATCGCGTCGCAAGAGCTCCTGTTCGATCGACGTCATCGTCACGCCGGCGATTCCGCACGGCACGAGGAGATCGAAGTACGAGAGATCCGTCGTCACGTTGAGCGCAAACCCGTGCCACGTGACCCACTGCCGCGCGTGCACACCGATCGACGCGATCTTCCTGCCGGACGTCCACACACCCGTGAGCCCCTGATTGCGCTCGCCACGAATGTCGAACGCGGCGAGCGCGCGAATCAGCGCGGCCTCGAGCTGGCGGAGATACCAGTGCAGGTCCGCCTTGTGGTGCTGCAGATCGACGATCGGATAGCCGACGAGTTGGCCCGGCCCGTGGAAGGTCACGTCGCCGCCGCGGTCCACGTCGAACAGCTCGACGCCGCGGGCGGCGAGCGCTTCAGGCGTGAGCAGCACGTGCGCGGCCTTCGTCGAGCGGCCCGTCGTGACCACCGCGGGATGTTCGACGAGCAGCAGCAGGTCGTCCGCGAGGGTGCCATCGATGCGCGCCCTGGCTGCGGCGCGCTGCACTTCGAGGGCCTCGGCGTACGAGAGCGTGCCGAGCGAGGTGACGAGGAGCGGGCGCGAGGTATTCACAAGTCTGTGCAATCTAGCGCATTCGACCGCAGGGCAACGAGCGACGCGTGAGGGGCGATCTGGCGAAGAGGGACGAGCGACGGGTGAGGGGCGATCTGGCGAAGAGGGACGAGCGACGAGTGAGGGGCGATCTGGCGAAGAGCGACGCGTGAGAAGCGAGGAGAACGTCTCCGCACTCCTCGCGCGTCGCTCTTCACGAAGTCGCCCCTCACCCGTCGCCTGTGCCTCTTCGCGATCTCCTCACCCGTCGCTCATCCCTTTTGAAACCCGTCTGGCCAGCCTCGCGCGCCGGCTCTACGTTTGAGCCGCGCCAGCACCATATCCTCACCAACCGTCCAGACAAATGCGACTCTTCTTCGCTGCCCTGATTTCGGCCCCGGTTCTGCTCGCCGCGCAGAGTCCAGCGCCGCGACCGCCGGCCCATCCCGACTACGCCAAAGCCGACCTGATCCGCACCTCGGGCGCCTTCGTGCTCAACGCGACGGTCAATCCGGTCTGGCTGCAGGA
>JADGQS010000141.1 GCA_017881585.1 Gemmatimonadaceae bacterium
AGGATCGCGAGCCCGACGCCCACCCCCGACGCCGCAATGAGGCTCACGGTCTCCGCCACGATGACCACCGAGACGATCACCACGAAATCGAGTATCGTCGACCGCGACTTGAGGAACTGCAGGCTGCGGACGTCGAACATCCGCACGCCCACGACGATCAGGATGCCCGCCAGCGCGGCGATCGGGATCCACGCGAGCAGCGAGCCGAGCGCGAGGAACGCGACGAGGGTCGCCACGCCTTCGATCGTCCCCGAAAGTCGCGTCTTGGCGCCGCTCGAGATGTTCACGAGCGTCGCGCCCATCTGGCCGGCACCCGGCATGCCGCCGATGAGCGTGGACGCGAGATTGCCGAACCCCTGGCCGATCAGCTCGCGGTTCGAGTCGTGCCGCGATCGTGTGATGGCGTCCACCACCACGCAGGTCTTGAGCGTGTCTATGGAAAGCAGCACGGCGAGCGACAGCGCCGGCACGATGAGCGTGGTCACCTCGGCGAGGTGGAGCGTGCGCACCGCCTGCACGCGTCCGGCGATTGCCGTGAAGAAGCCGCCGCCGGTGCTGCCCGCAACGAGCGGCCCGACCACGGCGGCGTTCCCAGCGAGCGAGAGCATCGAGCGATCTGCAAGCGCGAACGCGAAGTAGGTCGCGACTCCGGCGACCAAGCCGAGAATGGTCGCGGGCAGCGCCTTCGTCAATTTGGGCGCGATCAACATCACGCCCATCGTCACCGCGCCGACCACGATTCCGTGCCACTGCCACGCGGAGGGGGACGTGAGCGCTTCCCAGAGCGGCGTCCCCTTGGGCGCGCCGAGCAGCTTCGGCAGTTGCGCGATGATGATGAGCAAGCCGACGCCGCTCAGGTACCCGCTCACGACGGGGTACGGCATGTACTTGATCAGCCTTCCGAGTCCGACCGCGCCGAAGGTGATCTGCAGCGCGGCGGTGAGCAGCGCGACGATCGCGAGCATCAGCGCGACCGCCTCGGGCGCGATGCCGCGCCGCACGAGCTCGATGGCGAGCGCCGAGAGCACGGCGGCGGCGGGCGCGCAGGGCGCCGAGATGAGCCGGTTCGTCCCGCCGAGCACGGGTGTGACGAGCCCGAGCGCCGTGGCGCCGAGGATTCCCGCGATCGCGCCCTGCGCCGCGTAGCTGCCGCCAAGCGGCGCGAAGATCGTGACGCCGAACGCGATCGCCGAGGGAAGCGCGACGAGCATGGCGGACACGCCGCCCCCGATGTCGCCGGCGAGGTTGCCGGGCTTCTGCACCATGCGCAAAAGTGTGCCTGCACGGAGGCGAACCGCAATCGCTATATTCGACCCAGGAATCGACCACTCGCTACTCACGGAGGCCTGCACGTGTCGTCCGCCGCAATTTTCCGTCGCCTGCCAATCATCGCAATCGCGACGCTACTGCTCCTCGTCGTCCCTGTCGTCGCAAGCGCCCAGACCTTCGACTCCTCCGCCTTCGCCGGCATGCGATGGCGCGAGATCGGTCCCTACCGCGGCGGTCGCTCCGTGGCGGTCACCGGATCGTCGAAGCGTCCGCTCGAATACTGGATGGGCACGACGGGGGGCGGTGTGTTCAAGACCACCGACGGCGGAATGAACTGGGGGCCGGCGACGGATCGCTATTTCGGCGGCACGATCGGCGCGCTTGCGCAGAGCGAATCGAATCCCGACATCGTCTGGGCCGGCGGCGGCGAAAGCGACATTCGCGGCAACGCGGCGCCCGGCGACGGCGTGTGGATGACGAAGGACGACGGCCGTACCTGGAGCCGCATCGAATATTTCGACGTGAAGGATCACGTCAACCGGATTCGCATTCATCCCACCAATCCCGACATCGTCTGGATCGGCGTGCTCGGCCATGCGTTCGGTCCGAACCCTCAGCGTGGCGTCTTCAAGACGACCGACGGCGGCAAGTCGTGGCGCCGTGTTCTCTATCGCGACGACCAGACCGGCATCTCCGATCTCGTGCTCGACCCGTCCAATCCCGATGTGATCTACGCGGCGTTCTGGCACGCGTATCGCACGCCGTGGTCGCTCGAGTCGGGCGGACCCGGCGGCGGAATCTTCAAGTCCACCGACGGCGGCGAAAACTGGACGGAGTTGACCGCGCACGCGGGGCTGCCGAAAGGGTCGTGGGGCAAGGTGGGGCTGACGGTGTCCGCGGCCAAGCCGTCGCGCGTGTGGGCATTGATCGAAGCCGACGAGGGCGGCGTGTATCGCTCCGACGACGCAGGCGCGACGTGGGCGAAGATGAACGACGAGCGCAAGCTGCGCCAGCGTGCATGGTACTACTCGAAAATCTATGCCGATCCCCGCGACACGAACGTCGTCTATGCGCTCAACACGGGCATCTATCGCTCGCGCGACGGCGGCAGGACGTTCCCGCAGTCGCTGAACCCGCCGCACGGTGACAACCACGATCTCTGGATCGCGCCGAATGACCCCGACCGCATGGTGAACGCGAACGATGGCGGCGCCAACGTGTCCATGACGTACGGACGCACCTGGACGCCGCAGAGCTTCGCGACCGCGCAGTTCTATCACGTCGAGACCACGAATCACTTTCCCTATCACGTGTGCGGCGCGCAGCAGGACAACAGCACACTGTGCGGGCCGAGCCGGCGCGCGGGCGGCATCCGCATCTCCGATTGGGAGGACGCAGGCGGCGGCGAGTCGGGCTACATCGCTGCGAGCCCGCTGAATCCTGACGTCGTGTTCGCCGGGAGCTACGGCGGACTGCTCACGCGCAAGGACATGCGCACCGAGCTCTCGCGCGACGTGAATCCGTGGCCCGACAACCCAATGGGCATGTCGTCCGAGGACATCAAGTACAAGTTCCAGTGGACGTTTCCGATCATGTTCTCGCCGCACGACCCCGGCACCATGTACGTCGGCGGCAGCCAGCTTTTCGTGACGCACGATGAAGGGCAGAGCTACCGGATCATCAGTCCGCCGCTGGCGCGCAACGACCCGAAGACACTCGGCGCGTCCGGCGGCCCCATCACCAAGGACCAGACGGGCGTCGAGACGTACGGCGTCATCTTCGCGCTCGCCGAGTCTCCGCTCGTGAAGGGTGTCATCTGGACGGGATCGGATGACGGCCTCATCCACGTCACGCGGGACGGTGGCGTCACATGGAAGAACGTCACGCCCAAGGACATGGGCGACTACACGCGCATCTCGATCATCGAGGCGGGGCACTTCGGCGCGGGCACCGCGTACGTGGCGGCGAACCGCTACCAGCAGGACGACTTCTCGCCGATCCTATATAAGACGAGCGACTACGGCGCCACGTGGCAGCACATCGTGGCCGGGCTTCCAGCGGCCGAGTTCACGCGGACGATTCGCGAAGACCCGGTGCGCAGGGGGATGCTCTACGCGGGCACGGAGCGCGGGGTGTGGGTGTCGTTCAACGACGGCGGCCAGTGGCAGCGCATGCAGCTCAACCTCCCGCCTGCGCCGGTGCACGATCTGGCAATCAAGGAGGGCGACCTGATCGCGGCGACGCACGGGCGGTCGTTCTACATACTCGACGATCTCTCGCCACTCCGGCAGATGAATGCCACGACGCTCGCGAAGGACGCGCAGCTCTACAAGCCGCGCGATACCTATAGGATCGACTGGGGCGGCGGGCGCGGCGGCGGTGGTGGCGGCGCCAGCGTGGCTCCGCCGAGCGGCGTGCAGGTCTATTACACGCTCAAGCAGGCAGGGCAGGTGGTGTCGCTCGACTTCGTCGACGCGGCGGGCAAGGTCATCAAGTCGTTCTCGTCGAACGCCGACAGCGCGAGCGTTGCGGCGGGAGCGGGTCGTGGCGGGCGCGGCGCCGGAGCGGAGGACGCGCCACCCGAGGAAGGAGGCGGCCGCGGCCGGGGAAACACACCCCCGCGCATGGCGAACCATGCGGGGCTGAATGCGTTCGCGTGGAACATGCGGTACGCGGACGCCGTCACGTTCCCCGGCATGATTCTCTGGTCCGGCGACACGCGCGGGCCGATCGCGCCGCAGGGCACGTACAGCGTGCGGCTTCGCGTGGGCGGAGGCGCGCCGCAGTCGCAGACGTTCCGTCTGCTGAACGATCCGCGCAGCAAGGCTACGGCGGCCGACCAGCTCGCGCAGTTCAACTTCCTGATCAAGATCCGTGACAAGGTCACCGAGGCGAACGAGTCGGTGATCTCCATGCGCTTCGTGAAGGGCGAGATAGACGACCGGCTCAAGAAGGCACCATCAGCGGCAGCGCAGGAGCTCTCCGCCGCCGGTGCGCCGCTCAAGACGAACCTCACGGGCGTCGAAGCGGAAGTCTACCAGATCAAGAACCAGAGCAGCCAGGATCCGCTCAACTTCCCGATCAAGCTGAACAACAAACTGGCCGCGCTGAACGGCACCGTCGCGTCGGCGCCCGGCGCGCCCACGGCGCAGGCGGTGCAGGTGTTCAACGAGCTGTCGGCGAAGCTCGGCGTGCAGACGGGGAAGATGCATACGCTCTACACGCGCGACCTCGCCAAGCTCAACGAGCTGTTGAAGAAGTACGGGCTTCCTCTGATCGACACGACACCGAAGCCGAAGGTCGCGATGTGAAAACTCTGTCTACGCTGGTGGCGCTTGCGCTGTTCGTTTCACCCATTGCCGCGCAGCAGCGTCCGTTGCAGCTGGGCGACATGTCGTCCATGCAGGCCGTGGGCGATCCGCAGCTCTCGCCGGATGGCGCAACGGTCGCCTACGTGCGGTCGCAGTCGAACTACGAAACGGACGCGCAGCTTTCCGAGGTGGTGCTGGTCGCCACCTCGAGCGGCGCCGTGAAGGCGACCTTCGCCGGCTCGTCGCCGCGCTGGTCACCCGACGGCACGGTCATCGCGTTCATGGGCCGACGCGAAAGCCGGTCGGGCCTCTTCATTCACAATGTGGCGACCGGCGCCGAGCGATTCCTCGTGGATCCGCCGCAGACCGACCACTGGCTCGGGCGCTCACCGAAGAACTGGGCGTGGTCGCCCGACGGTTCGATGATCGCGTACGTCGCCGCCGACGGACCGGTGCCTGCGCCGGCCGACGGCCCCAGGGCCTACTCGCGCATCATGTACAAGACGCGCACCGGATTCTCGGACAACCGCAAGTCGCACGTGTACGTGATTCCTTCGGCCGGCGGCGCGCCGAAGTGCGTCACCTGTGGCAGCTTCGACGAGCACTCGATCGCGTGGGCGCCCGACTCGAAGCGCATCGCCTTCGTGAGCGACCGGTCGGCGGATCCGGACAACACGTACGGCAACGACATCTATACGGTGGACGTGTCCACCGGCGCGCTGGTGCAGGTGACGAAGTCGCCCAGCGCGGAGTTCTCGCCGCATTTCTCGACTGACGGTGCGTGGATCACGTTCGAGGGGTGGACGCGGCCGCACAACACGAAGGACAGCCCGGGCGAGGACCAGCATCTGTTCGTCGTCGGCGCCAATGGCGGCGCGCCGCGGCAGCTCGCTCGCGCGCTCGATCGCCGCATCACCGAGAGCGACTGGCAGGGCGGAGGAAAGTACGTCTACTTCGCGGCGGCCGACCGCGGGGCCAACGTCATCTATCGCGTGTCTCCGTCCGACGACAAGGTCGAGACCGTGATCGGCGGCCGGTTCCACGCGACCGCGTACTCGCTCGACGCGAAGGGCGCGACGATCGCGTTCCTGCGCGCGGACGACGTGCACCCGGCCGAAGTTTTCGTCGCCGCGGCCGACGGGAAGAATGCGCGGCAGCTCACGAACCACAACGCGGCCTTCCTCTCGGGACGCGCGCTGCAGGGCGCCGAGGAGTTCTGGTTCGATAGCTTCGACGGCACGCGGGTGCAGGGGTGGGTGATGAAGCCGGCGGGCGCGGAGCCGGGAAGGAAGTATCCCACGATCCTCGAGATTCATGGAGGACCACATGGGGGTTTCGGATTCACCTGGAGCGAAGCGTTCCAGGACGAAGCCGCAGCGGGATACGGCGTCGTCTACATCAACCCACGCGGCTCGGTCGGCTACGGACAGACGTTCAGCGACGGCTCCATCCTGAACTGGGGCGGCGGCGACTACAGGGACCTCATGGCGGGACTCGACGCCGCCATCGGGGCGAATTCGTGGATCGACACGACGCGGCTCGGCGTGCATGGCGGGAGCTACGGCGGCTTCATGACGAACTGGGTGATCACCCAGACGCACCGTTTCAAGGCGGCGGTCGCGAGCGCGAGCCTGAGCAACCTGATCTCGTTCTACGGCACGTCATTGTACACGGACCTCATCGAGGCCGAGTTCAACATGATGCCGTGGGACAACTATCCGCTGCTCTGGCAGTGGTCGCCGCTCGCCCACGTCGAGCACGTGACGACACCGACGCTGTTCATCCACGGCGAGGTGGACCACGACGTGCCGATCACGCAGGCCGAGGAGATGTACACGGCGCTGCGAAAGCTCGGCGTGGACGCGACGCTGGTGCGGTATCCGGGTGAGGGGCACGGGTTCCGCCGGCCGGTGTTCATCAAGGATTCGCGCAGGCGAATGATCGAGTGGTTCGACAAGTAC
>JADGQS010000142.1 GCA_017881585.1 Gemmatimonadaceae bacterium
GCTCATCGCGGGTTCGCGCGCGGCAGCGACGAGCGCTTCGACGGCGGCGGGGGGCGGGGCGAGATCGGCATCGCCGGCGCCGAGATCAATGACATCTACGCCCTTCGCGAGCAGGTCGCGCTTTCGCTGCGGGATCGACGCGAGGACATACGGAGGCAAGGACTTCAGGCGATCGGTTTGCTTCGGCATGGCCGTCTGCTTTTCAAAGGAAAAGCGAGTAATCAGTACTTGGTCATTGGTCGTTGGTTTTTGGCCTTGTACCAAAGACCAATGACCAATGACCGATTACCCGCCGTGTGTATGCTTCTCGCGGTCAGCTGGTAGGCGGAGAAAATCCGTCCCCAGATGCGTTGAACCACGACGTCTGGTATCCCGCATCCTCGATCGGAAGCATCGCCTTGGCCACCCTCAGCGGCCTGAACGAATCCATCATGACCGCAAGTTCGTCGGTACCTTTTGCACCAATTGACGCCTCGGTCCGCCCCGGGTGCGGCCCGTGCGGGATCCCATCCGGATGATGCGTGATCGACCCGTACTCGATCCCCTTCCGGCTCATGAACTCGCTCGACGCGTAGAAGATCACTTCGTCCGAATCCACGTTGCTGTGGTTGTACGGAGCCGGGATCGCCTCCGGGTGAAAGTCGAACGGCCGCGGGCAGAACGAGCATATCACGAAGCCATCGCCCTGGAACGTCTGGTGTACCGGCGGCGGCTGGTGCACGCGGCCGACGATCGGCTCGAAGTCGTTGATGTTGAAGGCCCACGGATAGAACATCCCGTCCCAGCCGACGACGTCGCACGGGTGGTGATCGAGAATGAACTCGTTCAGCCCGTTGTACTGCTTCACGATGATCTGGAAATCGCCCTTCTCGTCGCGCGTCACGAGTTCGCGCGGCACCTTGAAATCGCGCTCGCTGTACGGCGCGCCCTCGACGATCTGTCCGTAATCGTTCCGGTAGCGTGACGGCGTGCGCACGTAACCGCGGCTCTCCATGATCAGGAGCTTCGCCGGTTTCGTGAACACATAGCGGTGCAAAATGCCGCGATGGATGACGAGATAGTCGCCCGGCGCGATCGGCATGTTGCCGAACTGCGTCTCGAGCGTGCCCTCGCCCTCCGCGACGTACACGACTTCATCGCCCTGCGCGTTGCGATAGAAGTGCTCGTCCTGCTTGTCGGGCTGCGAGTACAGCATCGCGACATCGTCGTTGAACAGGATCGGCGTGCGGTCGAGCGTGGGGCTTCCGCCGCGCGCGAGCCGCGCCGTGCGAAAGTGGCGGTGTTTCAGCGTCCGGTCGGGATCGGCTTCGTACTTCACGTCACGAATTCGGCGCGCCGACTTTACGGTCGTCGGCGGATACACATGGTACAGCAGCGACGACGGCCCCGTGAATCCCTCGTTCCCCACCAGCTGTTCCGCGTAGAGCGCTCCGTCGGGGCGGCGAAAGATGATGTGCCGTTTGCGGGGAATTTTGCCGAGCGTGTGGTAGATGGGCATTACAGGTTGCCTCGCGCCGCCTGTTCGCGCTCGATCGACTCGAACAGCGCCTTGAAGTTGCCCTTGCCGAAGCTCTTCGCGCCCTTCCGCTCGATGATCTCGTAGAAGAGCGTCGGCCGGTCCTGCACGGGCTTCGAGAAGATCTGCAGCAGGTATCCCTCGTCGTCACGATCCACGAGCACGCCGAGTTCCTCGAGCGCCGCGAAGCTCTCGTCGATCTTGCCGACCCTGGCCTTCGCCCCCTCATAGTACGAATGCGGTACGGAAAGGAACTCGACGCCGCGGCTCATCAGGTCGCGGACGGTCTTCACGATGTCGTCGGTCGCCATCGCGATGTGCTGCACACCGGGGCCCCGGTAGAACTCGAGATACTCGTCGATCTGCGACTTCTTCTTGCCGGCCGCCGGCTCGTTGATCGGGAACTTGATGCGGCCGTTCCCGTTCGACATCACCTTCGACATCAGCGACGAATACTCGGTGGAGATGTCCTTGTCGTCGAACGAGAGGAGGTTGAAGAAGCCGAGCACGCGCGAGTAGAACCCGACCCACTCGTTCATCTTGCCGAGCTCGACGTTGCCCACGCAGTGGTCGACGTACTTGAGGCCGGTGGGCACCGACTTGAACGGCGACGACTTCGGCACGAAGCCGGGAAGAAAGAGCCCCTTGTAGTTCCTGCGCTCGACGATCGAGTGGATCGTGTCGCCGTAGGTCGCGATCGCCGCGATGACGACCTCGCCGTCGGCGTCCTTCATCACGGTCGGTTCCTGCACCGAGCGCGCGCCGCGCTGGACGGCTTTCGCGTGCGCATCGCGCGCGTCGTCCACCCAGAACGCGAGATCGCGCACGCCGTCGCCGTGGAGCCGGATGTGCTCCGCGATCGGTCCTTCGGGTCCGATTGGCGACGTGAGCACGAAGCGAATCTTGTCCTGCTGGAGCAGGTAGCTCGCACGGTCGCGAACACCCGTCTCCGGTCCACGGTACGCGAGAAGCTCGAATCCGAACGCCGTGCGATAGAACATCGCGCTCTGCTTCGCGTTCCCGACGTAGAACTCGATGTAGTCGGTGCCGTTGATCGGGAACGTGTCGTGCGCGACGGACGGCGCAGGTGAAGCGATGGTCGTCATGGCATCATCTCACTTGTTCAGGCTTGCCTCGAGGAAGCTCCTCACGTCCGCATCGCTAACCCGCCAGCGTCCCAAATATAGCCGGAAGCCGGAAGCCGGAAGCCGGACGTGCGCTCCCGGCTTCCGGCTTCCGGCCTCCGGCTTCACGCCAGCGAGCGCAGTTTCTCCCGGTCCGCGTTGCCCCCCGTGACGATGCACACCACGCTCGACCCCGGCTCGACCTTGACCGCACCGGAAAGGAGCGCCGCGAGCCCTGCGGCAGCGGCAGGTTCCGCGATCACCTTGCACCGTTCGATGATCGTCCACATCGCGTCGACGATCGCGCTGTCGGGAATCGTGACGATCTCGAGACCGAGCTGTTTGACGTGCGCAAACGTGAGCGCACCGGCGTGCGGCGCCGCGAGACCGTCGGCGACCGTGTCGGTCTTGTCGAGCTTCTGGGGAGAGCCGCGATCGAGGCTGAGACGCATGGCGGCGGCGCCCACCGGCTCCACGCCGATCACGCGAATGCCGGGACGGCGCGCGAGCGCCGCGACGGCGACGCCGCTCACGATTCCTCCCCCGCCCACGCCCACGAGGATCACGTCGGCCTGCGGCACGTCGTCGAGAATCTCGTCGCCGACGGTGCCCGCGCCCGCGATGACCGCGGGGTCGTCGAAGGGGCTCACTTCCACGAGATTTCGCTCGGCCTGAATCGACTTCATCGTCTCGACGAGATCGGCGTCGGTCAGGACGACCTCGCCGCCGTAGGTGCGTGTCGCCTCGACCTTGCTGCGCACGGCCTTCGCGGGCATCACGATCACCGCATGCGTGCCCATCTCGCGCGCCGCGAGCGCGACTCCCTGCGCATGGTTGCCGGCCGACATCGTCACGACTCCGCGCTTTCGCTCATCGGCGGTCAGCGCCGACATGCGATTGAGTGCCCCGCGCACCTTGAACGAGCCCGTCTTCTGGAAGAGTTCGAGCTTGAGGTGCAGCTCGACGCCGAGGCGGTCGCTCAGCTGCGCCGAGTGCATCATCGGAGTGCGCCGGACGCGTCCGTCGATGACGTCATGAGCGGCTTGGATGTCCTCGATGGTTATCAGGGTGCGATCGGTCATGAGGTCTGCGTGATGTCCAGTTCGGGGAGGTGTTGAAAAAGTTCGAGCGAGGCAGGATTGGCCAGTGCATCGGTGTTCTTGACTGCCCGTCCGTGGATCGCGTCACGCACGGCGATCTCGGTGATCTTGCCGCTGATGGTGCGCGGGATGTCGGCCACCTGAAGGATGACGCGCGGCACGTGATGCGGAGAGCAGTTGACGCGGATCCGCTGCCGCATGCGATCGCGCAGCGCGTCGTCGAGCGCGAGGCCGGGCCGAAGGCGGACGAAGAGCACCACGCGCTCGTCGTCGCCCGTCGCTGCGTGCACGTGCTGCCCCACGACGACGCTCTCGAGCACTTCGTCGAGCTGCTCCACCTGCCGGTAGATCTCGGCGGTCCCGATGCGGACACCGCCGGGATTGAGCGTCGCGTCGCTGCGGCCGTAGATCACCACACCGTCGTGTGCCGTGATCTCGGCCCAGTCGCCGTGGCGCCAGACGCCCGGAAAGAAATCGAAATAGGCGGCGCGATACTTCGTGCGGTCGGGATCGTTCCAGAATCCGACCGGCATCGACGGAAACGGACGCGTGCACACGAGTTCACCCGGCGTGCCGCGGAGCGGCTTGCCGTTCGCGTCGAACACCTCGACGGCCATGCCAAGTCCGCGGCACTGGATCTCGCCACGGTGCACGGGCAGCAGGGGATTGCCGAGCGCGAAGCAGGAGATGATGTCGGTGCCGCCGGAGATGCTCGCGACGTGCACGCCGGGCTTCACGTCGCGGTCGACGTAGTCGTAGCTATGCGCGGCGAGCGGACTGCCGGTCGAGAGAATCGTGCGCAGCGCGTGGAGATCGTGCGTCGCGGCCGGCCTCAGCGCGTGCTTCTCGGAGAGCGCGAGGTACTTGGCGCTCGTGCCGAACACGTTCAGGCGCTCCTCCGCCGCCAACGTCCAGAGCGCGTCGGGCGCGGAGGGCGGCATCGGGGAGCCGTCGTAGAGCACGAGTGTCGCGCCGCTCGCGAGTGCGCTCACGAGCCAGTTCCACATCATCCAGCCGCAGGTGGTGAAATAGAAGACGCGATCGTCTTCGGCGATCGCAGTGTGAAGCTGGTGTTCCTTCAGGTGCTGCAGGAGCGTGCCGCCGGCGCCGTGCACGAGGCACTTCGGAAGGCCGGTCGTGCCGGAGGAGTACATCACATACAGCGGATGATCGAACGGCAGCCGGTCGAACCGGAGCGGAACTCCCTCCCCGCGCGCGGCGAAGCTCTCCCACGACTCGGCGTCACGAATGCCCGCGAGATCGTCCCCGCCGAGCGTCGCGCGCAGGTACGGAACCACCACGACGCGTTCGACGGATGGCATCGCGCGCACGATTTCGCGCACGCGTTCGAGCGAGTCGATGTCGTTCCCGGCGTAGCGATACCCGTCTGCGACGAAGAGGACGCGCGGCTCGATCTGGCCGAACCGGTCGAGCACCCCCGCGACGCCGAAGTCGGGAGAGCACGATGACCATACCGCGCCGCACGACGCGGCGGCGAGCATCGCGATCACAGTTTCCGGAACGTTCGGGAGAAATCCGGCCACTCGGTCGCCCGCGCGGACGCCGCTCGCGCGAAGGGCGGCGGTGACGCGAGCGACCTCTGCACCGAGCGCATCGTGACTCAGTTCGCGGCGCGCGCCGCGCTCATCACGGAATACTATCGCGGCGGATCCGCCCCGCCGCCGAAGGAGATTCTCGGCAAAGTTCAGGCGTGCGCCCCGGAACCAGCGCGGGCCGCGCTGCGGGTCGGGCGGAGCCATGCGCTCGAAGCCTTCGACGACGGCGTCCCACGGGTCACGTCCGGCGCGTTCTTCGGCGACGATGCCCGTGAATCGCCAGACAGCGGCCCAAAACTGCTCCGGGTGCGCGCACGACCAAGCGTGCCACACCGCGTATGGCGCATCGGCCGCCGGTGCGGATGGGATGGCGGCGCGAACGGCCCGGAAGAAACGAATCATCGTGGATGTTATCGCCGCGTACCCTCAAATGGTTACTCCTTTTGGGCGACTTGCAAAGAAAAACGACGCCGCCTATCGTGGAATCATCACCGGAGGTGGGAAAGATGAGACGTACAATCGTTGTAATTGGAATGCTCGCGGCGGCCGCCAGCGCGGCTCACGCCCAGCGGAAATTCGCATATGAGGCTGGCGTATTTGCGGAATATACGAAGTTCGCCGATACGACGCACTTGAAGAACGGCGGTGGCGGCGGCGCGCGGTTCGGCATTTTCGTGCTGCCGCGACTCGAACTCGAATATGAGGCGTCGGTCATTCCCACGAGCACCCCCAGTCAGGGCGACCTCAAGGCGTGGACCAACCGAATCGACGCCATCGTGAACTGGCCGCTCGGCCATAACACGGTGCTGCTCTTGGGCGGAGGCTTCACCGGAACGAACTACAAGGGCGATACCACGCACAACGCGTACGACGGCGGGTTCAATGTGCTCGCTGGCATTCGCCAGTGCATGAGCGCACGCTGGTCGTGGCGCCTCGACGCCGTGGGTGACTTCAAGAACCCGTCGGATCAGACGCCGAGTGGCTCCGCGACGCAAACGTACAGCGGACGTCTTGGCATCAGCTGGTTCATCGGCGGTCCGTCGAAGAACAGTCCGTGCTCGCCGGCCGAAGCGGCTCCGCCGCCGCCCGCTCCTGCGCCGGCGCCCGCACCGGCTCCGCCGCCGGCTCCGGCCCCCGCGCCGCCGCCGCCCGCACCGGTCATCGCACCGGCGCCGCCGCCGGCCCCGGCTCCGGCC
>JADGQS010000143.1 GCA_017881585.1 Gemmatimonadaceae bacterium
TCGAGGAGGCCGGCGCGCTCGTGGAACTCCAGGCCATCGCGGTCGATCACGATCGCGTTCGGGTACTGTGGTGCAAGACGACGGAATTCCGCGTCGATCAGGCGGAAGCGGCGAACCATGTTCTCGGCCAGCTCGTACGGCCGATTCCGGTGCCTGATGTGTTTTTCGATGGTCGCGGTGCTCGACGTGAGGACAATCACGCGATCCGGATTCCAGCGGTCCCCCATCGCCAGCACCTTC
Source organism: Gemmatimonadaceae bacterium (assembly GCA_017881585.1). Lineage (GTDB taxonomy): Bacteria > Gemmatimonadota > Gemmatimonadetes > Gemmatimonadales > Gemmatimonadaceae > Fen-1231. The sequence continues at coordinate 241 of JADGQS010000143.1, forward strand.
CGGAGGTCGGCGTGGTATTCCTCCGGGTACTCCGCGATGTGCGCCTCGAGCGTGATGCGCGCGCCCTCGAAGAAGGTGACTCTGTCGGGCCGATCGCGATCCGCGGCGTCACGATAATTCGCATCGTAGAGCGCGGCGAAGTACGCCGTGACGCCGACAGGGTTGCGTCCCATCGCGATGTCTTCGAGCACATCCGGGTGCCAGACGCCCTTCTCTCCCTCTCCATAGGATCCGTTGTGGTAGAGGTCGCCCAGTTGACGCACGAGCGTGCTCTTCCCGATTCCTGGTCCGCCGACGATTGCTACGCGCATATCCGTTCCCAATTATCCTGAATGTTGCGAGAATGGAACCCCCGAAATGAAACTCCCGGTCGGCGATGCCATCTTCACCATCGGCCACTCCACACGGACGCTCACGGAATTCGTGGCGCTCCTGCGGCAGGTTGACATCACGCTGCTCGTGGATGTGCGTTCGATCCCGCGCTCGCGAGCGATGCCGCAATTCAACGGCGACACGCTGCCCGGCGCGCTTGCCGAGGTGGGCATCGGCTACCGACACTTGCGCGCACTCGGCGGACGACGTCATCATCGCAAAGGCACGCCGCCCTCGCTCAACACGTACTGGCGCGTCATGGCGTTCCGGAATTATGCCGACTACGCGGAGACCGATGAATTCCGGGCCGGGCTGCGCGTGCTGCGCGAGCTTGCGGGCGCTGATCGATGCGCCATCATGTGCGCCGAGGCGGTGTGGTGGCGCTGTCATCGCCGGATCATCACCGATTACCTGTTGGCTTGCGACACGCGCGTCGAGCACATCATGGGACCGGGCCAGGTCGTCGCCGCGACGCTCACACCGGGCGCGCTCATCACGGCGGACAAGGCGCTTCGCTATCCCGCAGCAGAGGAGATCGCATGAACGACACACTCAGCGGACCTGACCTGACCAAAGGAGTCGCTGTCTCGGCAATCGCCGACGGCTCCATGCTCACCGGGCATGCGCGAGGCGAATCGGTGCTGCTCGTGCGACGCGGAGACGAGTTCTTCGCCATCGGGGCTGTCTGTACCCATTACGGCGCTCCGCTTGCCGACGGCTTGCTGGTCGGCGACACCGTGCGCTGTCCCTGGCATCATGCCTGCTTCAGCCTGCGTACCGGCGAAGCGCTCCGCGCGCCGGCGCTGGACCCTGTTTCCTGCTGGCACGTCGAGCAGCGCGACGGCACCGTGTACGTTGGAACGAAGGTCGAAGCCGCGGCGCCACCGTCACTCGGGGCAAAAACCGGGATTCCGGAATCGGTCGTGATCGTGGGCGGAGGTGCGGCTGGCAACGCCGCGGCAGAAATGCTCCGGCGCCTGGGCTATTCCGGCCGCATCACCATGTTGAGCGCCGATTCGTCCGCGCCTTGCGATCGCCCCAATCTTTCCAAGGGCTACCTCTCCGGCGTCGCGGCGTCCGAGTCAATGCCGCTCAGACCGGCAACCTTCTACCAGGAACACCGCATCGAGCTGAAACTGGACGCCCGAGTCGCCACGATCGACACGGCGACTCGCCAGGTGCAGCTCGTCGACGGCACACGCCACGCCTATGATGCGCTGCTGCTGGCCACCGGCGCCGAGCCGGTGCGGCTCGAGGTGCCTGGCGCGAATCTTCCACACGTCCATTATCTGCGCACGTTCGCCGACGGTCGCGCGCTTGTCGCCACAGCGCTGACATCGAAGCGGGCCGTGGTGATCGGTGCGAGCTTCATCGGCCTCGAGGTGGCGGCGTCGCTTCGCGCACGGAACATCGCCGTTGATGTGGTAGCGCCGGATACCGTCCCGATGTTGAAGATTCTCGGCGAGGAGGTCGGAACCTTCATCCGCCGGCTCCACGAGCGACACGGGGTGACCTTCCATCTCGGCACGACCGCGACGTCGATCGACGATGGCCACGTGACGCTGCAGAACGGCGAACGGTTGCCGGCCGACCTCGTCGTTGTCGGCATCGGTGTCCGTCCGGCCATCGCGCTGGCGGAACAAGCAGGCCTCGTCATCGATCGCGGTGTCGCGGTGGACGAGTATCTCGAGACGAACATTCCGGGCATCTTCGCCGTCGGAGACATTGCGCGCTGGCCGGACCGGCGCACGGGCGAGCGCATCCGCGTCGAGCACTGGGTGGTGGCCGAGCGCCAGGGGCAGACGGCAGCACGCAATATCCTGGGCGGACGGGAGAGGTTCGATGCCGTCCCGTTCTTCTGGACCGAGCAATACGATTTCAGTCTCGCGTACGTGGGTCACACTGAACGCTGGGACGAGGCCAAGCTCGACGGGCAGCTGGACGCTGCCACGCAGGACTGCACGATCAGCTATCGTCGCGGCAACAAGACACTGGCTGTGGCGGTGGTGCACCGCGATTTAGAGGGCCTGAACGCTGAAGTCGCGTTCGAGAACGCAAACTGAGGCAGGTCATCAACGGTGAAACGAGGGATCACCTCGCGAGCTTTGTCAGCGCGGATCCCTTGTGCATCGCGATATGGTCCGTGGAGTCGCTCGTGATCTCGTATTGTGGCTCGTCCCCGCTCGCCCGTACCGTGTAGCCCTTGAATTGCGTGGGCGACGTGACGACGCGCGTAATCTTTCCTCGAACGCGACCGGCCTCGGAATTCCAGGAGACGTGGTCCCCGCGCTTGAATCGCTTCGTCGTCATTGGTCTCCTCCCGGACGTAATTCTTGATAGCTTGAGAGCGCATGGCCGGACGTCACTACGGCAAACTGCGGTACCGCGGTGCCGTGGTGCTGCCGCGTAGTATCTTACCAGCAGCCGCGCGCGGCTGCCAAGATCGAGGCTCGCATGTCACCGGTTCCTCTGTCGCGCGCCTCGCGGGCCACGACGCACGAACTGCAGGTCGCTACGCCGTACCGCCTCGATCTGACGGTGAGCGCACTGCGGCGCACGTCAACGAACCTCGTGGACGTCTACACATCAGACGGCCGCTACCTGCGTGCGCTCGGCGGATTCGCCGAGCCGGTGATCGTGAGTGTCACGCAGCCACGCGCCGGTGTGCTCGCGGTCTCCCTGAGTGGCCGCGCCGACGACGCCGAGCGGGCGCTCGCGAGCGTGCGCCGGATACTCGGTACCGATCGCAATCTCTGGGCTTTCGACCGGCACGCACGAACGATCCCCTGGTTGGCGCCGCTCGCGCGACGCATGCGCGGCCTCAAGCCGCCGCGGTACCCGGGGCTTTTCGAGTCATGCGCCAACGCGATTCTGTTTCAGCAGGTCAGCTTGCACGCCGCGAGCGCGATCATGCGTCGTCTGATTCTCGCGCTCGGCACGCCGGTCGAGCGTGACGGCGTGCCGCTCGTCGTGTTTCCGAGCGTGCAACGACTTCTTGATGCTGACGATGCCGTGCTCCGCGCCGCCGGCTTGAGTGCCGGCAAACTCGCGACGCTTCGCCGCGCAGGCGAGGCCATCGCCTCCGGCGCGCTCACCGAAGCGATACTCGACGAGCGGCCGAGCGCAGACGCCGCTCTCGTGCTCCGCGGCATCAAGGGCATCGGGCCCTGGACGGCCACGGTAATACTGCTGCGCGGCCTCGGCCGGCTCGATGTGTTTCCCGGCGGCGACAGCAGCGTGGCGGCGAACGTCGCGCTTGTCGCGGGCGGCGGCGCGGATGCCGCAGAGGCCGCCGAGACGCTCGGATCGCAACGGGGCATGTTGTACTTCTGTCTGCTGCTGGCGCGTCTGGAAGCGCGCGGCGAGATCGGCCGTGCGTCCGACGTAGCCGGATAACTGCTCACGACGAGTGCACAACAACCTCTTTCACGGCGTTACGGAGCCCACATGTCATCGATGGATCGCATCCTGGACGGCGAGGTGCTCGTCCACCATCTCACGCAGGACGAGCGGATGCTCGACCCCGAGCTCCTCGCCCGGCACGGCCGTACCGCGCGGACCCTCGTCAAGGAAGGGCCTCTCCGTCTCACCATCATGGGCATCGCCGCTGGCGGCGTGCTGCCGACGCACCGCACGGACGCGCACGTGACGATCCATCTGCTCGAGGGTCAGGTGACGTTCACGGCTCGCGGCCGCGACTACACGCTGAACGTCGGCGACGTGCTCATCTTCGCGCCCAATGTGGAGCACGAGGCGCGCTCGGCGACGGGCGGCGTGTTTCTCCTCACCGTGCTGTATTTGGGACCTGAGAGCGCCGTCTCCGACTCCGTCCGCGCTTCATGACACCGGCGTAGGGACGCAACTCTCACCTTGCATACTCTGCGTTTCCATAGTATGTTCTTTCATACAAATCTTGACGCGGAGGTCGTATGCCGGGAAAGCGGCCCCCAACGGGGCGTGAAAATCCGTTTCGGATCAGCGGGACGGTGGGCGGGCCGTATTTCACGGATCGTGAGGACGAAATCACACGCATCGTACGCGCGCTCGGGGAACCCGGCGCCAAGCTCCTCGTCGCGGGCGCACGGCGCACCGGCAAGACGTCCACCCTCGAGCGAGCGGTCGAGGCCGTGACGGCGGCGGGTGGGGCAGCGTGCATGGCCGACCTCTCGACGGCCAGTACGCCGGTCGACATGGCCAATCGCATCCTGACGGCCGCGCTCCGGGTGGTGAAGCGCGGGTGGGCGACGGCCCTCGTCGATCGCCTGGCGCTCCTGAAGATGTCGCTGACGATGAAGCCCGATCCGGTCTCAGGGGGCATGGCCGTCAGTCTGGACATGAGCGTCCGGGACGCGGATGCCAAGACCCAGGAAGCGTCGCTCGCGCAGGTGCTCGACCTCCTCGATGAGCTGGCCGGGAAACGCAAGATGACCTTGGGCCTCGTGCTGGACGAGTTCCAAGAGATCGCCCGCTTTGGAGAGCACGCCGAGTGGCGGCTGCGGGGGGTGCTCCAGCGCCACCAGCATCTCAGCTACGTCGTCGCGGGCTCGCACCTCTCGCTGATCGACGCCATGCAAGGGAAGGGGCGGGCGTTCTACAAGCTCTTCGAGCGGTGCCCATTCGGCCCGATTGCCCCCGACCACATGGCCGCGTGGATTGATGCGCGGATGCGCGCGGTCGGCCTGGCCCCGCAGGACGCCGGGGCGCGGTGCGTCGCGATGGCGGGAGCTCGCACACGCGACATTGTGCGCCTCGCGCGCAAGGGTGTCGACCGTGCCGAGGACACGCCGCGCATTGACGGGACCGCCGTGGACGCCGCCTTCCGGGAAATCCTCGAGGAAGACGCCGACAGCACGCAGCGGTGGTGGAGCGGCCTCACCGTAGCCCAGCAGAACGTACTCCGCGCCGTAGCTGGCGCCTCCACGGGCCTCACGGCTCGGGTGACCCAGCAGCAGTACGGCCTGCGAGCCAGCACCACGACCACCGTGCAGGCGCTCGTCGCCGAGGGGGTGTTGCAGAAGACGTCACACGGGTCGGGGTACATGTTCGACGATCCCTTTGTCCGCGGCTGGGTCGTGCTCCACGCCCTGCCGGATCTCGGCATCGTCGAGCCGGCCACATTCATCGCCTCGCCAACGAGCGAGTACGGCGCACTGGGCTCGGCGCCGCCGAAGCGGCTGCCGCTCGACCGGTCCACCTAGAGCACTTTTGATTTAATCGTGCGAAATAGGCAGACGTCAGTTCAGTTCTTTGGAGTCACTGCATAGCCCCACCCCGAAGATCCAAACGAGAGCCAGCTCGCATCCCACCGACTTTATTGTCCTGCGACAGACGACACCGGGACGACACGGGACGACCGTCCCTTGACTCCATCCGTTCATCCGGATACAATGATGAAGTAGAAAATCGATCCCGTGGCGATTTGGAGGCAAATTGCGGCCACGTTAAACAATCTGCTAAAGCGCTAGCCCGGGCCGCCTCGTTGCCTCGGGCACTTTTTGTTTCTGCCTTCCGCTGTCTGCTGTCTGCCGTCTACCGTCTACCGTCTGCCTTCTGCCTTCTATATAAGTGCCCCTCAGCCTCGCCGTTCCCTTCAACGTCTCCTTCGAATTCTTCCCTCCGAAAACTCCGGAGATGGAAGAATCGCTTTGGCGCGCCGTGAAACGGCTCGAGCCGCTCGCGCCGAAATTCGTCTCGGTCACGTATGGCGCCGGCGGCAGCACGCGCGAACGCACGCACAAGACGGTCCAGCGCATCCTCAACGAGACGGCGCTCGTGCCCGCTGCGCACCTCACCTGCGCGGATGCGTCGCG
>JADGQS010000144.1 GCA_017881585.1 Gemmatimonadaceae bacterium
TTCGAGGGATTCGTCACCGCGGCGGTGACGGCGATCGAGTCGCGCGATCCGACGACGAGCGGGCATTCGTCGCGCGTCGCGACGTTCACCTGCGGGCTGGCCGAAGCGGTCGATCGCGTGGACTCCGGCCCGTATCGCGCGCTGCGATTCTCGCGCGAACAGATGAAGGAGATCCGCTACGCGGGTCTGCTGCACGATTTCGGCAAGGTGGGCGTTCGTGAACAGGTGCTCGTGAAGCAGAAGAAGCTCTACCCGAGCGATCTCGCGATCGTGAAGCACCGTTTCCAGTTCCTGCTGCAGCGCGCGGACCTGCAGTACGAACGCGAACGCGCCGAGTACCTGTTCGCGCACGGGAAGGAGCGCTACCAGGACGCGTTGCAGCACCTCGACGGCGTGCGCCGCGCCGAGCGCGAAGACCTGCTGCGTTTCCTCGATTCCGTCGTGCGCGCGAACGAACCGACGATCCTCCCCGAGGGAACGTTCGAGGAACTCACCGAGATCAACTCACGCACCTTCGTGGACTTCGACGGCGTCGAGAAGCCGCTGCTCTCCGACGAAGAACTGCGTTACCTGATGATCAACAAAGGGAACCTCGACCAGCGCGAGCGGCGCGAGATCGAGTCGCACGTGTCGCACACGTTCCGCTTTCTCGAGCACATTCCGTGGACGCGCGAGCTCAAGGGAGTCCCCGAGATCGCGCGCGGCCACCACGAGAAGCTCAACGGCCGCGGCTATCCGCGGCAGGTTTCTGGTGACGCGATTCCGGTGCAGACGCGCATGATGACGATCTCGGACATCTACGACGCACTCACAGCGACGGACCGGCCGTACAAGCGCGCGGTGCCGGTGGCGCGCGCCATAGAAATCCTCCGGGATGAAGCTACCGATGGGTCGCTCGACACTGCACTCCTGGACGCCTTCGTGGAGGCGAAAGTGTACGAGCTGGTGAAGCCGGAGCCGGGAAGACCGCGGGCGGGGGCGAACACGCCGCTGTAAACGACAAAGGGCGGGTAAACGGTCATTGGCAATTGGTCATTGGTATTTGGATAACGGCCGATACCAAGGACCAATGACCAAGAACCGATTACATCAGTCTGCCGTTTACCTTGCCCGTCCGTACCCTCCGCCCCCCGGCGTCTCGATCGTCACCACATCCCCGGCCTCGAGCTCAACGCGGCATTTTGCCGGAAGCGGTTCGCCGTTGAGCAGATTCCGCCCCGGCGTTCCGTCGCCGCCGCCCATTGCCCCGCGCGGCGCGCGAGCCCGGCGCTCGGTGAGCAGCGTGACCGTGCACCGCTCCATCACGCGGTACTTCCGCACCACGCCGTCGCCGCCGTCGAACTCGCCCGCCCCACCCGACCCGCGCCGGATCGCGTATCCGTCAATGAGAATCGGATAGCTCCTCTCCAGGCTCTCGATCGGCGTATTGCGCGTGTTGCTCATCCCGACGTGAACCGCACTCGGCCCCGGCCCCCTCGCGCTCGCGCCCTGTCCGCCGCCGAGGGTCTCGTAGAACGTCCAGCCGTCGCCGCCGAAGGTGATGTTGTTCATCGTGCCCTGTCCCTGAGCGGGAACCGCGACGCCGGCGTCGGCGAGCGCGGCGAACAGCAGGTCGGTCACGCGCTGGGAGGTCTCCACGTTTCCCGCCGCGACGGCCGACGGCCATTTCGCGTTGATCAGGCAGTCATCCGGCGTGACGATCGAAATCGCGCGCGCGATTCCCTCGTTGGTCGGCACGTCGTCGTCGAGCAGTGTGCGCAGCACGAAGAGCGAGGCCGCGCGCGTCACCGCCATCGGAGTGTTGACGTTGCCCCGAACCTTTGGCGAGGTGCCCTTGAAATCGAGATGCAGTCTTCCGTCGCGGATCTCGAGCTTCACCGCGAGCGGCACAGGATCCGTGCTGAATCCGTCCCCCTCGAGCCAGTCCTCGGCCCTGCCCATCACGTCGCCGATCGCGGAAAGACGCGCGACCGCGCGGCGCTCGGTGTACGAGAGGAGCGCGTTGCACGCCGCCGTAAGTCGCGGCGCGCCCTCGCGCGCCACGAGTGCACGCCATCCGGCCGCGCCGGCGGCACACGCGCCGCGCTGCGCCGCGAGGTCGCCGCGCCGCTCCTCTGGCGTCCGGACGTTCGCGAGGATCAGCTCCATCATGCTCTCGTCCGGAACTCCGCGCCGCTCGAGCCGGACCGGCGGCAGGATGATCCCCTCCTGCACGAGCTCCGTCGCGCCCTGCGGCATGGAACCGGGACTCATCCCGCCCACGTCCGCGTGATGCGCGCGGATCGCGGTGTAACCCGCGATCTCGCCGCCTATATCGATAGCCTCGACCAGCGTGAGGTCCGGCAGGTGCGACCCGCCGTGGAATGGATCGTTGAGAATGAACACGTCGCCCGGTTCGGGCTTCCTCGCGCGCACCGCGCGCACCGACTCCGGCATCGCGCCCAGGTGCACCGGAATGTGCGCGGCCTGCGCGACCATCGTGCCGTTCACGTCGAACAGCGCCGACGATGCGTCGCGCCGCTCGCGAATGTTCGGCGAGAGCGCGCCGCGCTCGAGCACGGTGCCCATCTCCTCGGCGATCATCGCGACCGCGTGCGACATCACCGCAAGATCGAGCGGATCGAACTCGGCCGTTTCTTCCATCTTCGATCTTCCATCGCTCGTCCTTTTCATACGCGCTCCACCATGAATCCGCCGATCGGAAGCGAACGGGCTTTCCATGAAGGCGCGACGACCATCGTCGCGTCGGCGAGTGTCTCGACGTGCGGTCCGGCAAGCGTACGCTGCCCGGTCGCTTCGGGCCTCATGGCCGTGCCGGCGGTGAACGTCACGGCCACCGCGTCTCCCGTCGCCGCGACGCGCACCGCCACGATCTCCACCGGCCGCTCGAGCGTGAACCCGTAACGGGCGGCGTGTGCCGCGGTGAACCGTACGGCGAGCGCCGCGCCGTCGTCGCCCGGCGCGCAGGCGATGTCGAGTTCATGTCCCTGCCCGGCGTACCGAACGCGGGCGTGCCAGGCGAGACGCTGTGCCGATGCATTGGCCGCGCGCATCGCGAGTGCGTCGAGCCGCGCGCCGAACCACCCCTGGTCGACCGCATCGGCCGCGCGCATGACGCTCGACGCCGCATCGCGGCGTTCGGGCGCGATGGCAAGGCCGAGGGCGCTGAGGACGCCGGCGTGCGGTGGCACGAGGATCGTGCGCATCCCGAGCAGGTCCGCCAGCGCGCACGCGTGCAGCGGCCCGCCGCCGCCGAATGCGACCAGCGCGCACGAACGCGGATCGATTCCGCGTTCGACGCTCACCCGCCTGAGCGCGCGTGCCATGGCGGCGTCGGCGATCGCGATGATCGCCTCGGCGGTGCGCTCGGGCGCGGCGCCGAGTGTTGCCGCGAGCGCGGCGATCGCGCGCTTCGCGGCGGCCGCATCGAGCGTGACCCCGCCGGAAAGCCGCGCTGCGTCCAGGCGGCCGAGCGCGATATGCGCGTCGGTCACCGTCGGCTGCGTTCCGCCGCGACCGAAGGCAACGGGACCCGGCACCGCACCCGCGCTCCGCGGTCCCACGCGCAGCGCTCCGCCGTCGTCGATCCACGCGATGCTGCCTCCGCCCGCACTCACCGTCTCGACGAGCACGCGCGGCAGCGCGATCGGCACGCCGGCGACGCTGCCACCCGGCTCTACCAGCGGCTCGCCTTCGAGCACCAGTCCTGCGTCGGCACTCGTGCCGCCGATGTCGATCGTCAGCGCGCGATCGAGCCCCGCCGCCCGCAGCACGGCCGCGGACCCGACGACCCCGCCCGCGGGCCCGGAGAGGGCAAGCGACGCCGCCGCGCTCGAAGCCTCCGCCGCGGTGCGCATGCCGCCGCCCGACGTCATCACGTCCGGCGCAGGATACCCGCCCGACGCGAGGCGCTCGGAGAGGTGCTGCAGATAGAGCGAGACCCGCGGCCGCGCGTACCCCTCGGCGACTGCCGTCGTGGTGCGCTCATACTCGCGTATCTCGGGCAGCACCTCCGCACTTTGCACGACCGCGACACCCGGCAGCCGCTTGCCGATCGCGTCGGCGAGCATCCGTTCGTGCGCGTCGTCGTCGTACGAGTGCAGCAGCGAGATCACAACAATTTCCGGCGCGAGCGCAGCGACCGCGTCGGCCACGCGAGTCGCCTCGGCCGGCGTCAGCGCCACGCTCACGCCCTGTGGCGTGCGTCGCTCGTGCACCGCCACCACGAGATCGGCGTCGACCAGCGGCGGCGGATGATGCGCGGAGAGGTCGTACAGGGCGGCGCGCTCCTGCCGCCGCAGCTCGAGCAGGTCCGAGGCGCCGCTGGTTGCACAGAGCACGACCCGCGCGCCGCGACGTTCGAGCAAGAGGTTCGTGACGACCGTCGTGCCGTGTGCCACCCGGCGAACGCTGGACGGGGGAGCACCGAGCGCCGCGAGCGATGCCGCGACGCCTTCGCTCTGGTCGGCCGGAGTGGAGAGCACCTTTCGCGCCTGAATCGCGCCGTCCGAGCCGACGGCGGCGAGATCCGTATAGGTCCCGCCGACGTCAATGCCGACTGAGTATGTCAGGCTGTTTCTCCGCGACGAGAGACGGTGACGCGCCAGAGCGCGAAGGCAAGTGCCGCCTGCACCGGCACCGCGAGGACCAGCAGCGGCCGGTTCTGCTGGGCGAGCGAGGGAACGACGCGCAACAGCACGGCGATGATCGAACACACCGCCGCGAGAATGCTCAACGAGCGCGCGGCACGCATCATGCGCGGGGACGCGGATTCGCGCACCGCGAGCGGGATGAGTACGACAAGCGCGAGCGACGCCGGCGTGGCGAGCAGCACGTTCACGTTGTGCCCCATGTACGCGGCATGCCGCGTGAACAGCTCGGCGCAGAGCAGCAACAGTCCGACCACGCCGGCCAGCAGACTCCACGACGTGCCAATGATCCCGACCGCCCATCGCGTGGACGTCGTCGCGACCGGGAGCAGGCACAGTGCGAGAAGCACTCCGCTGATCGCGAATCCCGCCTCGACCGCCGGCGCCAGGTAGCCCGGCGGAGCGTCGGCGTCCTTGTAGCGCTCGTCCACGACGAGCTGGCGTTCGCTCCGCACGAGCCGGCCGACCGTTCCGTCGGAATGCCGCACGCGAATGGTGCGAATCAGCTGCTGGAGCCGCATCGGCACGAACATCTCGGCCCACGCCGAAAGCGTGTCGTCGGCGGGACGGCCGAGCACGAAGTCCATTCCGAAATTGATGAGCGGGTAGGCGCGGGCGAGGCGCAGCGTCTCACTGCGATACGTCACGCCGTGCTCGCGCGCCGCCACCGCGCGCTGAATGGAGCCGCCAAGCACCATGTCGAGGACGTCGCGCACCTTCGTGCCGCAGTTGTCGCGGTAGTAGTCGTAGCGGTACCACTTGTTCTCCTCCTTCGCGTTCCATTTGATGTAGCGCCAGAGCGAATCCTTCTCGGTTCTGGTGAGTGACAGCTCCTGCTCCCACACCGCGCGGCCGCTGTCGCGATAAACGGAGACGAGCCAAGTCGAGGGAAACCCCTGCATCCAGTACTTCGTGTCACCCGTGAGAAAGCGCACGAGAAAGTGCGGCTGCTCGAACGAGAACATCCCCCAGTTGTACGCGCTGTCGAGTCCGGTGGTGAGGTCGTGGATACGGATCGACTGATGCCCAAAACGTTCGAAGACTTCCTCGCCTGGGCCCATGGTGAGGATCGAAATGACGATCGAGTCGTGCGGAGCCTCAGCCGGCGCCTGCGCTCGCGCGGCGCCGGCGGCGACGCCAAGACACGCGCCCGCGATCAGCGCGCACGTCCGGCGATCCCACCACGACAGGAAATGCAAACTCAATTCATCAACCCCACGCTGGTGCCGGGATAATAGGTGGCGAGTATGGCGCGAGCCGACTGACCGGCGCGCGCGCGCCCGATGGCGCCCCACTGACACATGCCGATTCCGTGCCCGTAACCGTTCCCCTTCACCACGAGCCGCGCCAGCGAGCCGTCGCGGCGGGATTCCGTCTGCACCGAAAAATAGGTGCTGTTGAGGATCTCGCCACCGGGAGTCCGCAGCACGTACCGAATGTCATTGCCGCGCAGGCTGAAGGTCCCGCGCTCCGCCGCGATGATGAGCCGGGCCACGCGCCCGCTCGGCGTCCGCGACTCGACCGTCGCGCTCCGTACGTGGCCCGCGCCGCCGGCGGGCACGGTCGTGTAGCTCGCGAGGTACGCACGCACGGCCGCATCGAGTTCGTCGCCGGTCAGCGAGCGGGTCCAGCTGAAGCGCGGCGAGATGTCGCAGTAGAACCGGTTGGAAGTGCCGGGAATGCGGTCGCTCACGCGCTGCAGGAACGGCTCGTTGGCGGAGCGCCATACTTCATTGGGCTCCGCGGTCTCGCCGCCGCACGTCGAGTGA
>JADGQS010000145.1 GCA_017881585.1 Gemmatimonadaceae bacterium
CCCAGGCTCGAGCCGCCGGACGAACTCGCCGACGAGCCGGATCGACTCCCGGGCCTCGAGAGCACGGACGTTCACGCGAGCCATCGCGTCGCCCTCGTTGGCGGTCACCACGCGCACGTCGGGCGATCCGGAGAGAGCGAACGCACCGTGGGGATGATCTCGCCGCGCGTCGCGGTCCACGCCGCTCGCCCTGGCCGTCACTCCGGCAACGGCGAGGTCGAGCGCGGCTTGGTGTTCGAGAACTCCCGTGTCGTCGAGCCGATCGACAACGGATGGGTTGGCTTCGATGCGTTCCATCAGGTAGTCGAGCCCCTCGAGCGTGTCGGCGAGCGTGGCGGCGACGTCGCCGAGGAGCTCGTGCGGCAGATCGAGCAACACGCCGCCCGGGATCACGAGGCCGCGGAGAAAGCGATTGCCGGCGACCCGTTCGTTCATCTGCTGGAGGCGTTCCTTCAGGCGCGCTCCGGTCGCGGTGCCATAGTGGAACGCCGCGCCCGCGCACACGTTGCCGATGTCACCGACGTGGTTGTAGAGCCGCTCGAGCTCGAGCGCGATGCCGCGGATGAGCCGCGCGCGGGGCGGCGCGCCGGCGCCCACGATTTGCTCGAGCGCCTCGCAGTATCCGAGGCCGTGCGCCACGGAGCACGTTCCACAGATGCGCTCGGCCAGGTAGAACGCGTCGAGCGGCGAGAGACCTTCCATCCGCTTCTCGATTCCGCGATGGGTGTAGAACAGCCGTGCGTCGAGATTGAGCACGGTCTCGCCGACCGACGTGAACCGGAAGTGACCGGGTTCGATGATGCCGGCGTGGATCGGGCCGACGGGGATCTCGAACACGCCCTCGCCTTCCGCGACGAGGTGCGGGAACTCGCCGGCCGGCTCGACCGGCAGGCGCCGCGAGCCGTCGAACGCCTTCCGGAGCGGGAATGCACCCGCGGGCCAGCCGTCGTGGACCACGAGCGGCCGCGGATCGGGGTGATCGATCGCGACGATTCCGAAGAGGTCCTGGATCTCGCGCTCGTGCCAGTTCGCGGCCGGCACCGCGGTCGTCAGCGATGGCAGTTGCGCCAAAGCCGCGTCCACGGAAACGAGAAGCGTCACGAACCGGTCCGCCGCTCCGGGAGCGGTGGGCTCGAAGATGTAGCGCACCTTCAGGTCGCGGTCCGGCATCGCCAGCTCGTCGGTGGCCACCACCGTGGCCAGGGCCATCGCCTGCGGTCCAACGAGCTCCGCGGCCGCCGCCGGGAGATCGCTCGCCGCGCCGAGGCGCACCGTGAGATCGGACGGTCGCGGGCCGGACTCCGCCGCGACGGAGCCACGCGCGATGACCCGCAGCGCGTTCATGAGCGCGTCGTCAGCCAACGATCACCCCCGTGGCACGCCTGAGGAGTCCGTCGACGCTCGCGGGAATCGTGATGCCGAGCAGGATCATGATCGCCGCGAGCAGCAGCATCGCGAGCAGGGGCGACCACGCCTCGGGCTCGCGGGTCGCCGCCGCCGTCGGCCGGCCGAAGGCCATCGCGCCGACGTGGTGCAAGATTCCGGCGAAGATGACGGCGACCATCGTGAGGAAGATGCCGATCGCCAGCCAGTGGCCGTGACCGATGCCGGCGCGCAGCACGAGCAGCTCGCTCACGAAGATCGAGAACGGCGGTACGCCGGCGAGCGACAGCGCCGCGAGCATCAGGAACGTCGCGCCGATCGGCGCGACGGCGAACAGGCCCCTGATGACCCGCATGTCGCGCGTGCCGTAGCGGGCGATCGCCGTGCCGGCGCCGAAGAACGCGAGCGCCTTGGTGACGCCATGGTTCACCACGTGCAACAGCGCGCCATAGGTGCCGACGGGGCCGCCGAAGCCGAGGCCGAGCACGACGATCCCCACGTGCTCGACGCTGTGGTAGCCAAGCAGACGCTTGACGTCGCGCTGCGCGAGGATGAACGGCGTCGCCACCACGACCGACGTGAGGCCGAAGACGACCAGCACCATCGACGTAAACGCCGGGCCGCACGCCGCGGCGGCGATCGTCTGGAACCGGATGATACCGAGGAGCGCGCACTTGATGAGGACGCCCGAGAGCAGTGCCGACACGGGCGTCGGCGCCTGGCTGTGGGCGTCGGGCAGCCAGAGGTGCATCGGCGCAAGACCGGCCTTCGTGCCGTAGCCGACCATCACGAAGATGAAGCCGATGCGAACGATGCTCGGGTCCAGACCGGGAGCGACTTTCATGATCGCCGACCAACTCATCGCGGCGACCCCCCCCGGGACGGCGGCGGCGGCGGCGTAGACAAGCACCGTGCCGAAGAGACCGAACGAGATGCCGATGGTCGTCACGATGATGTACTTCCACGCCGCCTCCAGTCCGTGCTGGTGGCCGTGATAGCCGACCAGCATCGCGGAGGTGATCGTCGTTCCTTCCATCGCGATCCAGAGCACGCCGAGGTTGTCGGCGAGGACGGTCACGACCATCGTCGCAACGAACGCGTGGACGAGTGCGAAGTACGACCGCACGGACTCGGCCTTCATGTTGCCGACCGCCAGCGCCTGCTTCAGCCAGCCGACAGTATAGATGGAGACGGCCAGGGTGAGGACGACGAGCAGGAGGAGGAAGACGAGGCCGAGATCGTCGATCCGGAAGATGCCGAGCGCGCGAGGTCCGCCGACCCGCACCTCGCGGGCGAGCACGAGCGCCAGCACGGCGAGGATCGTCGAGCCTCCTACATCGATCGCCGACAAGATTCTACGGTCGCGCGTGGTGAACATCAGCAGCGCCGTCACCGTTGGCACGAGCGGAATAACCCAGAGGAGCGTCTCGGCCACGAGTCAGCCCCTCAGCCGGTCGAGGCCGGCGATATCGGCGTCGACGGTCGAACGCACCCGGAGCACCATGATCGCCATCACGAGCACGGCGAGGATGACGTCGAGGATCACGCCGATCTCGATGATGAGCGGCATCCCCTTCGTCACCGCCATCGCCGTGAAGAAGATGCCGTTCTCCGAGGCGAAAAGGCCGACCATTTGGTGCATCGCCGTTTTCCGGGTCGCCATCACGAGCACGCCGAGCAGCGTGAGGGCGATGCCCACCGGGAGCGCGTTGCCGGTGATCGCCTGGCGAACCGGGCCCAGCGAGCCGCTCAGGTGGAACGCCATCACGACGACCATTACCGCGAAGGCGAGCGTCAGGGCGACAGGGATCACCGGCTCCACTTCGCGCCGGACGTTCATTTTCCGGACGACCCAGTGCAGCACCCACGGCAGCGAGATCGCCTTGACCGCGAGCGTGATGCCGGCGATCACCCAGAGGTCCGTGTTCCCGGTGGCCATCGCCAGGACGGCGCCCGCGACGGCGATCAGGAACGACTGCGCGGCCACGGCGTAGATGGCACGGTAGATCTGCCCCGCCGCGAGGATGAGGATCATCGTGAACAGCAGCAGCGCGCCGAGGTCGTCGACGATCGTGTAGACCGTTTCGGTGCTCACAGGATCCTCAGCGCGAGCGCGGTGAGGGCGCACACGAAGCCGATCGCCAGGTACTGCGGCACCCGGAAGAGCCGGAGTTTGGCGTACGACGACTCGACGAGCGCGAGGTAGATCGCGAGCACGAGGATCTTCACCGCGAACGCGGCGAGTCCGAGCACGAAGCCACCGGCGCCGGCTCCGACCAGGCTGCCATCGGCGCCGGCGTCGTTCACCGCGATCGGGAAGAAAAGGGCCGACACGAAGCCGAGGGTCACGATCTGGCGTGTGTGCGACGCCAGCAGCATGCAGCCGAGCCCCGGCCCGGAGTGCTCGAGCAGCATTCCTTCGTGGAGCATCGTGAGCTCGAGGTGGGTGTCCGGATTGTCCACGGGAATGCGGCCGGTTTCGGCCGGGAGGAGCACGAGCATCGCCGTGACGCCGAGGAAGTCCGCCGCGTGCCAGGCGAAGATCCACGACGTCCCGCGGTGCGCCGCGAGTGCGCCGAGCTCCGTCGTCCCGGCCACCAGCGCGGTCGAGAACACGACCATCATCAACACCGGCTCCACGAGCGGCGCGATGGTCATCTCGCGCGACGCCCCCATCCCGCCAAACGCTCCGCCGGCGTCGAGCGCACCGACGGCGGTCAGGAAGCGGGCCAGCGCGAGCAGGCCGAGGAGCATCAGCGCGTCGCCAATCGGGACGGCCGGAGTGCCCGCTCGCACGACTGGGACCAGTGCGCCCGCGGTGACCGTGGCGGCCAGGACGAGCACCGGAATCGCCCGGAAGAGTCCCGAGGCCGTGTCGGCCTGCACTGTGCTCTTGCGGAAGAGCTTCGCGAGGTCGCGGTAGGGCTGGAGAAACCCAGCCCCCTGCCGGCTCTGGAGCCGCGCCTTGAGTTTCTGGATCGTGCCGGTGACGAGCGGCCCGAACAGCACGAGCAACGTCATCTCGAGGAGCACGAGAGCGAACGACCGCTCGCCGCTCATCCTCGGCGCACCCCGAAGAGCAGCAGCGCCACGAACAGGGTACCGAGCACGAACGCGATGTATCCGTAGATGTGGCCGGTGCTGCGGACGCGAATCGTCCGCGAAAGCCGCGAGATGCCCTGCTCGACGCGGTGATAGATCTGCGTCTCGGAGAGGTCGACGATCTCTCCCGTGTAGCGGATGCGCCGGAGCACGTACGGCGTGGCCGCCGTCTCGCGGATCACCTCGCGGCGCGGACGGTAGAGCGCGGCGAAGACCAACCGGAGCGGCTTGGCGAACGCCGTCGCCGTGTAGTCGAACCGTGAGGTCGGGATCATCCCGCACGTCCACGTCGGCGCGGTCTGAGGCGCGGTTCCGCGCGATCCGCGGCGCAGGATCCACGCGATCATGGCGAGTGCGACGAGGAGCGCAGCCAGCATCGTCATCGAAATGGACGTGGCGGACTGGCCGGCCGCCGTCAGTCCGACCGAGAGCACGAGCGGTCCGTGGGCCGTCACGACGGCACTCGCTCCAGGAGCGTGGAGCAGCCCGGCCGTTGGCGCGTCGAGCAGCCGCATCGCGTATCCGGGCGCGACACCGAGGGCCACGCACGCCAGTCCGAGCCAGGCCATCCCGACGATCATCGACGCCGGCGCCTCGGTGGCGTGCTCCGCGTGGGACGTGCGCGGACGGCCGAGAAACGTGACACCGAACGCCTTCACGAAACAGGCGGCGGCGAGACCTCCCGTGAGCGCCAGCATCGCCGCGGAGAAGACGATGGCGAGCCCGCCCGGGCCGTGGAAGCGGCTTGCGCCGCCGAGCAGCGCCTGGAAGGTGAGCCACTCGCTGACGAACCCGTTGAGCGGCGGGAGGGCCGAGATCGCGACCGCACCGAGCAGGAACAGCCCCGCGGTCCACGGCATCCGCCGGGCGAGCCCGCCGAGTTCCTCGATGTTGCGCACGTGCGTGCGGCAGAGCACGCTGCCCGCGCCGAGAAAGAGGAGGCCCTTGAACGCCGCGTGATTGAGGGTGTGGAGGAGCGCAGCGGTGAGTGCGAGGGTCGCAAGCATCTCGCCCGCGCCCCCCGTGCGCCATAGAAGCATCGCAAGTCCCACCCCGATGAGGATGATCCCGATGTTCTCGACGCTGTGGAACGCGAGCAGGCGCTTGAGGTCGTGCTGCTGGAGCGCGTAGAGCACGCCGAGCACGGCCGAGATGGTGCCGGCGACGAGCACCGTCCAGCCCCACGACGACGGGAGCGGCCCCGCAACCGGGGCGAGGAGGTCGAAGCCGAAACGCAGCATCCCGTAGATCGGGATCTTGAGCATCACGCCCGACATCAGCGCCGAGACGTGGCTCGGGGCCGCCGGGTGCGCGCGGGGGAGCCAGACGTGGAGCGGGACCACGCCGGCCTTGGTGGCGAAGCCCACGAGCGCGAGGAAGAAGAGCGTGGTGCGCGTGGAACCGTCGAGGCCGGCCGCTGCCGCGCGAAGGGCCGCGAAGTCGAACGCGCCGGCGCGCTCGGTGAGCGCAAGAAACGCGACGAGGAGCAGCGCCGTCCCGCCGTGCGCCATCACCATGTACAGCAACCCCGCACGCGCGTTCTCGCCATCGCGGTCGTCGGAAACGACGAGGACATAACTGGCGAGCGTCATCCCTTCCCAGCAGAGGAGGAAGGTCATCGCGTCGCCGGCGCAGCAGACGAACGCCATGCAGCCCAGGAACACGTTCAGCGCGAGCACCTGTGCCGCCTGCCGCGCCGGCCGCGCGTGAGGCGAGTGTGCCTGGAGGTAGGCCGGGCCGTAGATGGTCGCCGCGACGGCCACGAGCGAGGTGACGAACAGGAAGTACGCCGAGAGCCCGTCCACAGCGAGCGAAAGCCGGGCGAACGGGAAGAAATTCGGGAGCGGCACGGTGAGCGTGCTGCCCGGGTCGCCGAGCAGAACGTCGAGCGAAACGCCGAGTCCGGTCACCGCCCCCGC
>JADGQS010000146.1 GCA_017881585.1 Gemmatimonadaceae bacterium
CCGGCCACGGCGCTGCCGCTGCTGTTCATCGCTGGCGTTCTCACGAGCTTTACGCCCTGCATCTATCCGATGATCCCGATCACGGCGGCGATCGTCGGCGGCAGCACGATCGGCGGCACGCCGACGCGTGCTCGCGCGCTCGCGCTCACGCTGACCTACGTGCTCGGACTCGCGCTCGTCTATTCGACGCTTGGCCTCTTTGCCGGCCTGAGCGGAACGATCTTCGGCACCGTCAGCAGCAATCCGTGGCTCTACTTCGCGATGGCGAACCTGCTCATCCTCGCGGCGCTCGGCATGCTCGACGTGATCCCGGTCGAGCTGCCGTCGTGGCTCCTGCAGCGCGCCGCGACGGCCGGCGGCGGCGGGCGGCTCGCCGGCGTGTTCGTGATGGGTGCGATGAGCGGGCTCGTCGCGGCACCCTGCTCTGCTCCGGTGATGGCGGCGGTGCTCACATGGGTGACGAATACGAAGTCGGCCGTCCTCGGCTTCGCGTACCTCTTCTCCTTCTCGCTCGGCATGTCGGCACTGCTCGTCGTCGTCGGCCTGTCGAGCGGCGCGGTGGCAAAGCTGCCCCGCGCGGGTATATGGATGGTGTGGATCAAGCGGGCCTTCGCGATCATCATGATCGGCGTGGCCGAGTACTACCTCCTGAAGGCGGGACAGGCGTGGATATGAAGACGAACTGCGACCGAAGACCGAAGATGGAAGACCGAAGAGTGCGGCGAGTATGGCTCTCGGCGCTGTGTCTGGTGCTAGCGGTGGTGGCGCCGCTGCGCGCGCAGGAGAGCGGGATTCCGGTCGGCAGCGCTGCGCCGGGCGCGAAGCTCGAGAGCCTGGACGGAAAGGCCGCCGAGCTGTCGCAGTACTTCGGGAAACTGCCGGTGGTGATGGAGTTCTGGGCGACGTGGTGCCCCAACTGCAAGGAACTCGAGCCGGCAATGCTGGCGGCGCAGAAGAAGTTCGCCGGCAAGGTGCAGTTCGTCGGCGTCGCCGTCAGCGTGAACGAGTCGCCCGAGCTCGTGCGGCGGTACGTCGAGAAGCACGGGCTCGCCGGCATGCAGTTCTACGACCGGAAGGGCACGGCGATCGACGCGTACGACGTGCCGGCGACGAGTTTCGTCGTCGTCATCAACAAGGCCGGCAAGGTCGTGTACACGGGGCTCGGCGGCTCGCAGGATCTCGAGGCCGCGATCCGCAAGGCGCTCTGATGGCTCAGCCTTGCATCAACCCAGCAGCGGCGCGTCGAAAAGAAGCGTCGGAGGCTGCGGTTCGCGCGTGAGATAGACGCGGAGCGTGCGCAGCGTCCAGATACCGCTTTCCCGCAGCGCCAGCAGCGGCTTCAGCGTCTCCCGCGAGAGTGTCGGATAGAAACTCAGCGTGCAGTGCGGCGTGAACGGCCAACGGGCCGGTGCATATGGGATGCCCGATTCTTTCAGGCGCTGATGCAGCGCGCGCAGCGGCCCGTGCGGGTCGAGCGGCAGCACCACGATTTCGCGCTGCAGGAAGCGCATCGGCGGCCCGAACTTGAGCGTGAGCGGCGGCGTGGCGGCAGCGACGGGCTCGATCGCACTTCGCAGGAGTTCGATCGATGTCTCCACCGGAATCGGGCCCGCGCCCGACGACCCGATGAGCGTGACGTGCGGCGGTGACTCGGCGGCCAGCTTCGGATCGAACCGTTCCTGGATCGCATGAATGCGCTCGCCGATCGCGCCGTCGAGCTCGGCGATGAGGAAGATTCCGCTCAAGGGTGCCGCTCGTGCCAGCGGGCTGCGGCGAAGCCGCCGACCGTGCCGATTGCCGCGCCCATGAGGCAATCGGTCGCCCAGTGATGGTGCGTGTACACTCGCGCGATGTCGGTGAGCGTCGCGACGCCGAACAGGACGGGCGCCGCCCAGGCTACCGAGGGAGACTTGCGTTCCGCGAGCCGCATGGTGACCGCGGTGGCCAGGGCAAATGCGGCGGTCGTGTGTCCCGACGGGAACGACTGATAGTCGAAGCCGGCCGAGAATCCGCGGCCGAAGCTGAAGTTGTCGGCGCGCGTCGAGTCGACGAGCGGCCGCGCGCGGCCGATGGCCCCCTTCAGCAGGAACGTCACCGCGCCGCTCAATGCGGCGGCTTCGAGTGCAGTTTCGCCGTCCGTCGCAAGATCCTTGTTCTTCGCGATGCGGCCGGCGCCCCATAGCGCCGCGTCGATCGCGATCGAGCCCGGGCCGCCGAGGAATGCGGCGGTGTTGAAGGTGTTGCGAACGCGCGAGCTATTCTGGAATGGCGAATATCCTTTCCAGGCCGTAATCCTGACATCGTACTTCACGAGCAGGGCGGAGCCGGCGAGCGCCACACCGAGAATCGCGGCGTCTGACGCGCGGACGATCGGCTCCTGTTGCGGCGCGACGCCCGGCGCAGACTGCGCCCGAGCAGGCGCGGCGGCGAGCACCAGCAGGATGAACGCGCGCGTTCTCACGCCGCTCCCTGCTCGCCGGTGGCGCCGAGCAGCGTGCGATCGAACGCCGTGCGCGGATGGCGTTCGTGCCACCGCGCGAGCAGGAATCCCGTCGCGCCGCCGAGCACCGCTCCGGCGAGAACGTCGCTGAACCAGTGCTGGTTGGTATAGACGCGTGCGAACGCGACGAGGAGTACGGTGAGGAACGCGCCGATGATCATCGCGGCTCGTGCCGGCGGCGCCCACCGTGCCGACGCGACGCTGATCGCGGCGGCGAACGCGATGGTCGCATAGGTGTGACCGGAGGGCATCGAGTAATAGCGCGCGTCGGTCCAGCCGTGCAGGAAGTTCCAGTGCCACGGTTCTCCCGGCGCGATGAACGGACGCGCGCGGCCGACAAATCCCTTCACGATGCTGCCGAGCGCGCTCACGACGGCGATCGCTTCGGCGCCGCGAAGACCGAGCAGGGAGACCCGCATACGCTTCAGCGCGCGGCCGCCGAGCCAGAGGGCGGCGGCGAAGTAAATAACACCGGGTCCTCCCCACCAGTTGAAGGCCGTGCCGACCGCGTGCAGCGCCTGGTTCTGCTGGAGCGTGGAGCTCTGCGACGCGGACGCCACCGCGCGGTCCAGATCGTACACCGGATTGCTCATGCGTTTACTGATGCGGAGCGGTCCAGCCATTCCAGCCGGGGCCGCGCACGACCTGTCCCGGTTTTGCGCCGGTGTGCGCTCCGTCGTGAATCACCTCGACGCCGTTGACCAGCACGGTCGAAATACCGGTCGAGAGCTGGTGCGGCTTTTCGAACGTGGCATTGTCGGCGATCGTCGCGGGATCGAAGACGAGGATGTCCGCCTTCATCCCCTCCTTGATGAGGCCGCGGTCCGCGATCGAGAGGCGCGTCGCGACGGCCGAGGTCGCCTTGCGCACCGCATCTTCGAGGGTGATCACGTGCTCGTCGCGCACGTATCTGCCGAGCAGGCGCGTGTAGTTCCCGTACGTGCGCGGATGGACCATTCCCTTCGCGGTCGCGGGATCGTCGGCGCCGGCATCCGTGCCCCATTTCATCCAGGGAAGCTTGAGCTGCGCACGAACGTTGTCTTCACTCATCAGGAAGAGGATTTCTCCGAGCCGCGCTTCCTCGGCGACGTTCAGATCGATGAGCGCATCGGCCCAGTCTTTCCCCATCGCCTGCGCGATCTCGGTGAGTCGCTTGCCTTCGTACTGCCTGAGTTCCGGACGGGAGAAGCCGGTGACCATCACGTTCGCGGGCGTACCGACGAGGCAGAGGTTGTCGAAGCCGGGGATCTCACGGTGCAGGTCGGCCTTCACGAGCGTGCGGGTCGCGGGATTCCTGAGATTCTGGAGCAGCTTTCCGTCGGCCGCGTACTTCGGCAGGATGCACGACGCAAATCCGTTGGCGCCCGCGACGTAGATGTACATGTCGGCCTGCACATCCTGCCCGGCCGTCCGTGCCGAATCAATTTTCGCGACCACGCGCGCCATCTTCGCCCAGTTCGCGGGTCCGGCGGCCTTCAGGTGGTAGATCTCCACCGGCACTGCGCCGTCGTGGCCGATGCGGATCGCCTCGTCGACGGCCTCGAGCAGCTCGTTCCCCTCGTTGCGCATGTGCGTGATGTACACGCCGCCGTACGGCGACATGGCGCGCGCAATTTCGATCAACTCGCCGGTCGTCGCATATGCGCCTGGCGGATAAATCAGCGCGCTGCCCACGCCGAACGCGCCGTCGGTCATCGCGCGGCGCACCATCGCGCGCATCGTGTCGAGCTCCGGGGCGGTCGGCGTGCCGACCGCTTCACCCTTTCCGTACACGCGCACCGTGCCGGCGCCGAGGAACGACCCGACGTTCTCGGAAAGGCCGCGGCGCTGCATGAAGTCGAGCCACTGGCTGAACCCGTGCGGCCCGGTGAAGCGCCCGGCGAGGCGGCGCGCGGAGGTGTCGGTGGTGGCCGCGAGCACCTTGTCGTTCACCGGCGCGGGCGTGTCGCCTTCGCCGAGGATCGCCGTGGTGATGCCCTGCGTGATCATCGAGAGCGCACGCCCGTCGCCGGTCATGAAGTTGTCGTACGATTGCGCCTGGATGTCGATGAATCCGGGCGTGACAGTGAGTCCGTGCGCGTCGATCTGCTTCGCGGCGGGCGCGGATGCGAGCGCACCGCGGGGCGCGATGCGCGCGATGCGGTCGCCACGGACGCCGACGTCGCCCCAGAACCACGCGTTGCCGGAGCCGTCCACGATGCGGCCGTTCGTGATGACCACGTCGTACGGAGTGCCGTTCGTCGCGACGCCGGTCGTGACCGGTGAGCGGCACGAGGCGATCGACGATGCGGCGAGAACGGCGACGACGGCTGCGAGCTTGCGCATGACGCACACCCCCGGCGGTATTGTAGGTTCACGCGTACGACACGTCCCTTCCCGAATGAAGAACGTAACCCTCGCAGACGGAATCGTCATCCGCGAGCTCGCCACGCACGACGAGCGCGCGGGCGCCGTGCGCCTCCAGGACGCGACCTGGGGCGCCGCGTTCACCGAGCGCGTGCCGGCCGCGATCCTTCTGGTGGGGCAAAAGCTCGGCGGCGTGTCGGCGGGCGCGTTCGCGCCGGACGGAACGCTGCTCGGCTTCGTGTTCGGCCTCACGGGCGTGAAGGGTGGACGTCTCGTGCACTGGTCCGACATGCTCGCCGTGCGCGAGGACGCGCAGGGGCGGCACATCGGACGGGCGCTGAAGCACTATCAGCGCGAGCAATGCCGGGCCTTCGGGGTCGAAACGATGTACTGGACGTTCGATCCCTTTGTCGCGCGGAACGCGAAGCTCAACCTCTGCCGGCTCGGCGCCCGCGTGGACGAATTCGTGCCGGACATGTACGGCACGAACACGAACAGCCACGCGCACGGATCGCTCGGCACCGATCGCCTCGTCGCATCGTGGCCGGTCAGCGCGGAGCCGGTGCCGTTGCCGTGCGATGCGAACCAGCTGCGCGGCGTGCCGGTCGTCGCGGGCCGCGCCGGCGAGGCGCCGGCACCGGACGCGCCGCTTCCCGGCGCGAGGAGCGTCGCGGTGCGCGTTCCCGCGGACTACCTCGCGCTGCTCGATCGCGATCTCGAGCTTGCGCGCGCATGGCGGATGTCGGCACGCCGCGCCTTTCTGCATTATTTCCCGCTCGGATATCACGTGAGCGCGTTCGTCGCGGACGGCGAACGCGACGCCGCGTACCTCCTCTCTCTTTCCGCGTGACCATGATGCGTGTCGACCGGATCGTCCTGCGTGAAATACGGCTCGAATTGAAGGAGCCGTTTCGCATATCGTCCGGCGAAGTGCGTGAGCGCAGGATCCTGCTGCTCGAGCTGCACGACGCATCCGGTGCCAGCGTCTGGAGCGAATGCGTCGCCGGCGAGGCGCCGAACTATTCGAGCGAGACGATCGACACCGCGTGGATCGTCATCACGCAATTCGTCGCGCCGCGCGTGCTTGGCAGGACTTTCGCTCATCCGGGCGAAGTCCACGACGTGCTCGAGCGCGACTTTCGCGGCCACAACATGGCGAAGGCCGCGGTCGAGATGGGACTGTGGGCACTCGCCGCTACGATGGCGGGAGAGCCGCTCGCACGATTCGCCGGCGGCACTCGTGCGGAGATCGCGACCGGCATCTCGCTCGGCATCCAGGCAAGCCCGGCGGCGCTCATCGACAGGGCACGCGCCGCCCTCGAGGCAGGGTATCGCAAGGTGAAGATCAAGATCGAGCCCGGCCACGACGTCGAGTGGATTGCGGCCGTGCGCGACGCGCTCGGGCCTGACGCGCACCTGATGGCCGATGCGAACAACGCGTACACGCTCGACGACACCGACCGGTTGGTCGCGCTCGACGGCTTCGGCCTGATGATGATCGAGCAGCCGCTGGCGTACGACGACATCGTGCGGCATGCCGAGCTGCAGAAGCG
>JADGQS010000147.1 GCA_017881585.1 Gemmatimonadaceae bacterium
CTGCTCCTCGGCACGGTGCTCGTTTCCGCGCTCTACATCCTCGCGAACCTCGGCTACCTGAGCGTTTTGCCGCTGCATGGCGCCGCCGACGGCGCGACCGTCATCGCGCGCGGCATCGATCACGCCACGAACGATCGTGTGGCCACCGCCGTGATGGAGTACATCTTCGGCGCGAACGGTGCGGCGATCATGGCGTGCGCCATCCTGATCTCGACGTTCGGCTGCAACAACGGCCTGATCCTCTCCGGCGCGCGCGTCTACTACGCCATGGCGCGCGACGGGCTGTTCTTCCAGAAGGCGGGCGTGCTGAGCAGGAACTCGGTCCCCGCCTTCGCGCTCATCGCGCAGTCGGTGTGGACGAGTCTCCTCTGCCTCACGGGCACGTACAACCAGCTGCTCGACTACGTGATCTTCGCGGCGCTGCTCTTCTATGCGCTGACGACGATCGGCCTGTTCATCCTCCGCGTCAAACGGCCGGATGAGCCCCGGCCGTATCGCGCCGTGGGATATCCAGTGCTCCCGGCGCTCTACATCCTGTTCGCGAGCGGCATCGCCATCACGCTGCTCGTGGCGGACAAGACCCGCGTCCAGGCGCTCTCGGGCCTCGCGCTCGTGGTGCTCGGCGTGCCGGTCTATTACCTCTGGCGGCGCGGCGGGACATCGCCCGCAGCCAGTTGAGTTCGTCGTTTCGTTCCCGCAGTCGCAGGGCTATCAGCCTGCCGTCTGCCCCCTGCCATCCGTCATCCGTCTTATAACATGCAGCCGTCGCAGTCCACACTCATCACAATCATCCTCGGCGCGAGCATCGGTGCGCTCGTCTTTGCCGTCGGCCTCGCGAAGTGGGTCCTCGCGCGCCCGACCGGCACTCCCGAGATGCGAAAAATCTCCGACGCGATTCAGGAGGGCGCCGAAGCCTACCTCGCGCGTCAGTACAAGACGATCTCGGTGCTCGCGGTGCTCGTGGCCGCGCTGCTCGCGGTCGGCTACGGCTTTCTGCGCAAGAGCGCGCCGAGCGATCCGGTCGGCAGCAGCACCGCGCTCGCCATTTATATCACGCTGTCGTTCCTGCTCGGCGCGCTGAGCTCCGGCATCGCGGGCTTCATGGGCATGTGGGTCTCGATCCGCGCGAACATCCGGGTGGCGGCCGCGGCGACGTCGTCGCTCAATGCGGCGCTGCAGACGGCGCTGCGCGGAGGTGCGGTGTCGGGTCTGTTCACCGTCGCCATGTCGCTCCTCGGCGTGGGCGGTCTCTTCGCGATTCTTTCGATGCTCGCGCCGGCCGGCGACACGCTGTGGGCCACGAAGATTCCGTTCCTGATCGTCGGCTATGGCTTCGGCGCGTCGTTCGTCGCGCTCTTCGCGCAGCTCGGCGGCGGCATCTACACGAAGGCTGCCGACGTCGGCGCCGACCTCGTCGGAAAAGTCGAGGCTGGAATCCCGGAAGACGATCCCCGCAATCCCGCGGTGATCGCGGACCTCGTGGGCGACAATGTGGGCGACTGCGCGGGCCGCGGCGCCGACCTGTTCGAGAGCACCGCCGCCGAGAACATCGGCGCGATGATCCTCGGCGTGGTGCTGTACAAGAGCTTTGGCGTGGCGGGGATCCTGCTTCCGCTCGTGATCATGTCGTTCGGCCTCGTCGCCTCGATCATCGGCATCATGTCGGTTAGCACGAAGGAAGACGCCGACCCGATGGACGCGCTGAACCGCGGCTACTACCTCACCGCCGCGCTCGTGTCCGTCGGCATCTTCTTCGCGTGCAAGTGGCTGCTTGTGTCCGACGCCGCGCCGGACGCGTGGTGGCACTTCTTCCTCTGCGCGCTGGTGGGCGTCGCGACGTCGATCGCGTTCGTCTTCATTACGCAGTACTACACGGAACAGCGGTATCGCCCGGTGCAGACGATTGCGGACGCATCGCGCACGGGCCCGGCGACGAACATCATCATGGGTCTCTCGGTGGGCATGGAGTCCACCGTGATGCCGGTGATCACGATCGTCATCGCGCTGGTCTCGAGCTTCATGATCGGGCGTGCGAGCGGCATCATGATCGACGGCGAGGCTGCGGGCGGCCTGTTCGGCACCGCGGTCGCGACCATGGGCATGCTCGGCACGTGCGGCTACATCCTCGCGATGGACGTGTTCGGGCCGATCACGGACAACGCCGGCGGCATCGTCGAGATGTCGAAGCAGCCGGAGAGCATTCGCGAGAAGACCGACCGTCTCGATTCGGTTGGCAACACCACGAAGGCGCTCACGAAGGGCTACGCCATTGGATCGGCGGCCCTCGCGGCGTTCCTGCTCTTCTCGGCGTATCTCGACGAAGTTCGCAACTACAACAACGGCGTCCGCATGCACGTCGACCTGAGCAAGCCGCAGGTCTTCGGCGCGGCGCTGCTCGGCGGCATGCTCGTGTTCTGGTTCTCGTCGCTCGCGCTCACGGCCGTGTCGAAGGCCGCGCAGAGCGTGATCACCGAAGTGCGCCGCCAGTTCAAGGAGCGTCCCGGGATCATGCTGGGCACCGAGCAGCCCGACTACGCCACGTGCGTGGACATCGTGACGGTCGGGGCACTGAAGGCGATGGTGCTCCCGGGCGCGCTGGTTCTCATTTTCCCGATCGCCGTCGGCCTGATCTTCAAGGCGCTCGGCGGTGACGATCACCTGCTCGGCGCCGAGGCGGTGGCCGGCTTCCTGATGATCGCGACCGTGGTGGGAATCCTGATGGCCGGATTCCTGAACAACGGCGGCGGCGCCTGGGACAACGCCAAGAAGTACATCGAGACCGGCGTGTACGGCGGCAAGAAGTCCGACGCGCACAAGGCGGCGGTGGTGGGCGACACGGTTGGCGATCCGTTCAAGGACACGGCGGGCCCGTCGCTGCACGTGCTGATAAAATTGCTCTCGACGATCACGCTGGTGCTTGCACCGCTGTTCATCTAACCCGATGGAAGATCGAAGATGGAGGATGGAAGGCTTTCGCGTGAGAACTGACGTCCATCTTCCATCTTCCATCTTCCATCCGCCTTCTGAGCAATGAAAACTCTCTTCGGCCGGAAACCCATCGCCGATCTCATGGCCGAGAGCGAGACCAGCGGCCTGCGCCGCGAGCTCGGCGTCGGTGATCTGGTGATGTTGAGTATCGGCGCCGTCATTGGCGCCGGTATTTTTTCTACGCTGGGGACTGCGGCCGCGGGACAGGTGGGGCCCGACGGCGTGACCATCATCCGGTACGGCGCGGGCCCGGCGCTGATCGTCTCGTTCATTCTGCTCGGCGCCGTGTGCGCCCTGGCTGCCCTGTGCTACTCCGAGCTCGCCGCGATGATTCCGCAGGCGGGAAGCGCGTACGCGTATTCGTACGCGACACTGGGCGAGATCGTCGCCTGGATCATCGGGTGGGACCTGATCCTCGAGTACGCCGTGGGGAACGTCGCGGTGGCGATCGCGTGGAGCGGCTATTTCGTGTCGCTCATGAGCGGGTTCGGCATCACCATGCCGGATTGGCTGGTGCACGGATACCGCGAGGTGTTGCTCGCGCCTCCCGACTCGCCGCTGAAGGCGCTGATGCACACGGCGCCGCACGTCGGCGGCGTGGCGGTGCTGATCAACGTGCCGTCGTTCGTGATCGTCGGACTGATCACCTGGCTGCTCGTGCACGGCGTGCGGGAGAGCGCGCGGGTGAACAACGTGATGGTGGCGGTGAAGCTGGTGGTGCTCGCCGTGTTCGTGTTCATCGGCGTGCAGCACATCGACACGGCGAACTACCACCCGTTCGCGCCGCACGGCTGGAAAGGGATCCACCAGGGCGCGGCGATCGCGTTCTTCGCGTACATCGGCTTCGACTCGATCTCCACGGCCGCCGAGGAGACCAAGAATCCGCAGCGGACCATGCCGCGAGGGATCATGATCGGGCTGGCGGTGTGCACGGTCATCTACGTGATCGTGGGCGCCGTGGCCACGGGCATCGTGCCCTACCAGAAGCTGCTCTCGAACGACCCGCTCGCGACGGCGTTCAACCAGGCCGGGCTTCAGCGCTTCAGCTGGTTCATTTCGCTCGGCGCCGTGATCTCGATGTCGGCGGTGCTGCTGGTGTTCCAGTACGGTCAGCCGCGCATCTTCATGGCGATGGCGCGCGACGGACTGCTGCCGCGGTTTGCGGCGAAGATCCATCCCAAGTACCGCACGCCGCACATCACGACGATCATCACGGGCGTGTTCGTGGCGACATGGGCGCTGGTCGGCGACGCCGGCGAGACGTACGACCTGACGAACATCGGCACGCTGTTCGCGTTCGCGCTGGTGTGCATCGGCGTGCTCGTGCTGCGAAAGACCGATCCGCACCGGAAGCGTCCGTTCCGGGTTCCGTTCGTGTGGCCCGTGTGCATCGGCGGCGCGCTTGCGTGCGTATACGTGATGCAGGGCCTGCCGGTGCAGGCGTGGCAGCGGTTCGGCATCTGGCTCGTGATCGGGCTCGTGCTGTATTTCTTCTATGGGTACAAGAACTCGACGCTTCGCAGCGGATCTCCCCAGCGTTCCTGAGCACCAACCCAGAACGAACTGAGATGAAGAAACTCAGCTCCACGCAGTGGATCGCCATCTCGATGGTGGTCGGCATCATCCTCGGCGTCGCGCTGCCCGCGGCCGGCCATCCGACCGTCGCGATGGTGGAGAAGGCGACGTCGTCCGTGTTCCTGCGGATGATCAAGTCGCTGATCGTGCCGCTGCTCTTCAGCACGCTGGTGGTGGGGATCGCGGGCCACGGCGACGACATGAAGAAAGTCGGCCGGCTCGCGTTTCGTTCGATTCTCTACTTCGAGGTCGTGACGACGCTCGCGCTGGCGATCGGCCTGCTCGTGGTGAACGTCGTGAAGCCGGGTGCGGGCGTGAACCTCGCGGTGGCGAGCACCGACAAGGGCGCCGAATTCGCGAAGACCGAGGTGAGCTTCACCGGGGTGATCGAGCACATGGTGCCGCAGAGTTTCTTCGATGCGGCGGCGAAGAACGAAGTGCTCCAGGTCGTCTTCTTCGCGATTCTGTTTGCGGTCGCGCTGTCGCGGGTGAAGGGGCCGTCGAAGGACTTCATGCTGAAGCTGTGCCAGTCGCTGTCGGACGTGATGTTCAAGTTCGTGGGGCTCGTAATGGCGTTCGCGCCGTTCGGCATCGGCGCTGCGATCGCGACTACCGTGGGCGCGAGCGGGCTTGGCGTGCTGGTGAGCCTCGGCAAGCTCGTGGGGACCCTCTATGGCGCGCTGGCGCTGTTTATCCTGCTGGTACTGTTCCCCGTGGCGCTTGTGGCGCGGATTCCGATTGCGCGCTTTTGGAAATACGTAAAGGAGCCGTGGCTGATCGCGTTCTCGACGGCGTCGAGCGAGGCCGCGCTGCCGCTCGCGATGGAGAATCTCGAGGCGTTCGGCCTGCCGAAGCGCATCGTCGCGTTCGTGCTGCCAACGGGATATTCGTTCAACCTCGATGGCTCGACGTTGTATCTCGCGGTGGCGAGTGTCTTCGCGGCGCAGGCGGCTGGGATCCACATGCCGATCGGCAATCAGATCGTGATGATGCTGACGCTGATGCTCACGTCGAAGGGAGTCGCGGCGGTGCCGCGCGCCGCCCTCGTGATTCTCTCGGGCGCGCTGGCGATGTTCGGGCTTCCGCTCGAGGCGGTGGCCGTGATTCTTGGTGTGGACGCGCTGATGGACATGGCGCGCACGAGCGTGAATCTGCTTGGTAATTGTCTCGCGACCGCCGTGATGGCGCGGTGGGAAGGGGAGTTCCCGGACAAGGTCAAAGGAGCACCGATATGAGCGGATCGATGGTGCAGTTCCCGGCGAACGGGCACACGTGTGACGGATATCTCTCGCTCCCGCCCAAGGGAAGCGGACCCGGGTTGATCGTGGTTCAGGAGTGGTGGGGCCTGGTGGATCACATCAAGACACTGGCCGACCGATTTGCCGCCGAGGGATTCGTGGCGCTGGCGCCGGACTTGTATCACGGCGAGCGCACGACGAGCCCGGATCAGGCGGGGAAACTGCTGATGGCGCTGAACATCGCGGAGGCGGGAAAGGACATGCGCGGTTCGGCGACGTATCTGAGGGCGCTCGGCGCGGTGAAACCGAAGAAGGTGGGGATCCTCGGATTCTGCATGGGCGGGCAGCTCGCGCTGTTCGCGGCTCAAGAGCATCCGGATGTGATCGACGCGGCGGTGGACTTCTATGGGATCCATCCGAAGGTGGAGATCGTGCCGGCGCGGGTGAAGGTGCCGGTGCTCGGACATTTCGCGACTCGGGACAAGGGTGTGCCGCTGGCTTCTGTGCACGCACTGGCCGACGCGGTGAAGAAGGCCGGCGGGAGTTTCGACGTGTACGAGTACGAGGCGGATCATGCCTTCTTCAA